>NZ_JRZZ01000017.1:9610-80730 GCF_002865965.1 Erwinia sp. B116 | reverse complement strand
GCCTGAGCCTGAGCCTGAGCCTGAGCCTGAGCCTGAGCCTGAGCCTGAGCCTGGTACAGCTCTGCACAAGGTCAGGTCATGCTGGTTAATTAAAGCACTGCGTGGATGGCCGCCAGACGCTTAAGCAGGCTGGCGGCACAGGCTCAGTCTTATCAGACGAGGCCGGTTTTTGCCTTCATCGCCTGCATCACCGCCGTTGGGTTCTGCTGATACTCGTGCAGACCGTTGGCGCGCAGGTGGCAGGCGGCGCATTCGCCACAACCGTCGCCTTTGACCGCGTTATAGCAGGTCAGGGTCTCATTACGCACCAGCGGCAGCTGCTGCCAGTAGTCGGCCAGCGCCCAGGTCTCCGCCTTGTTCAGCCACATCAGCGGCGTTTCAAAGCGCACCTCGCGGGCCATGCCCAGCGTGACCGCGTGGTTCAGCGCCTTCACAAACTCGTCGCGGCAGTCGGGATAGCCGGAAAAATCGGTTTCACAGACGCCGGTAATCACCGCTTCCGCTTCCACCTGATACGCGTAAACGGCGGCGAGGGTCAGGAACAGGATATTGCGCCCCGGCACAAAGGTGCTCGGCAGGCCGCTGGCGTCGGGATCGTAAGCCGGTACCGGGATGTTGTCGCGGGTCAGGCTGCTGACCGCCAGCTCGTTGAGCAGGGTGACGTCCAGCACCTTGTGCGCGCGTGCGCCGAGCTGCAGTGACAGCTGCTGCGCCACGTCGATCTCTGCGCGATGGCGCTGGCCGTAATCAAAGGTGACGCAGTGCACCTCGTCATACTGCTGTAACGCCTGAATCAGGCAGGTTGTTGAATCCTGCCCACCGCTGAATACCACTACTGCACGTTTCATACTGTTATCCCGTCTATTTTCTGCCGCTTAGTGTACTGCCTGCGTGAGCAGTTGGGTATTTTTTCGCGGCAGGCGGCCTGCCGGGTTTCGGCCCGCGGTACAGCGTGAGCAGCAGGCCAAGCAGGAACGGCAGCAGTAACATCAGCGACTCCTCGCTGACGCTGCTGCCGCTCATCTGGTTCTCAACGGCGATGGCAATCAACGGAAAAACCAGAAACACCAGCGAGGCCTGGAACGGGCGCGCGTTCTGCTGCAGAGCAAAGTAGCAGAGAATGCCGAACACCCCGGCGATGACCCCAAGCCACAGGATAGCCAGCAGCGCCTCGGGAGCCATATCTTGCCAGCGCGGTGACTCGGTCAGCCCGGCAAGCGTCAGCAGCACTCCGGCCCCCAGACAGGGCAGGGCGTTGTAGCTCAACACCGAAATACCGGCGCAGCGTTTTTTACACTGCACGTACATCACGGCGTGGATCAGCACCGCCGCGACCAGCGCCAGCATGCCCTTAATCTGGCTGCCGCCGCTGGCCTGGCTCTCATGCCACAGAATAGTGCTTAGCGCACCGGTGGCGATCAGCAGCCCCAGCAGCTGCTGCAGCGAGGTCCGCTCACGCAAAAAGATCAGCGAAGCGGCCAGCACCGCGGCCGGCATGGTAGCGAAGATAATCGCCGCCAGGCTGGAGGAAGTGTAGCGCTCTCCGTAAATCATCAGCGTAAAGGGAATGGCGAAGTAAAACAGCGTCACGCATAGCTGGAAGCCGCGCTGGCCTGCCGGAAACAGCAGCGGCGCCTTGCGCCAGCGCGCGAGCAGCAGCAGGATGGGTGCCGCGCAGAGAAAGCGCAGGCCGGTAGCAAAAACGGGCGGTACCGTCTGCACGGCAATTTTCATCGCCATCCAGGTGGTTCCCCAGGTCAGCGCCACGGCTGCAAACAGCAAGGCGATCAAAATTTGGCGTTTCAGTTGGCTGGTCATCACAGTCATCCTTGAGGTAAGAAGTCAGGAAACCAGATTAGCCAGGTAGCCGGGGAAAAGGTTACTATACTGATGCTCTGTTTTATTGCCTGTGGAGAAAATTATGCTACCAGAATCGCTGGATAAAAAAGACCGCATGCTACTAAACCTGCTTCAGAAGGATTGTACACTCTCTTTACAGGCGCTGGCCGATGCGGTCAGCCTGACCACCACTCCCTGCTGGAAACGCTTGAAAAGGCTGGAGGATGAGGGCTATATTCGCGGCCGGGTCGCGCTGCTGGACGGTGAAAAGCTCGGGCTGGGGCTGACGGCGTTTGTGGTGATAAAAACGCAGAACCATAGCAGCAGCTGGTTCCAGCAGTTTGTCGCGCTGGTGCAGGCGATGCCGGAAGTGATGGGCTTTTACCGCATGGCGGGCGAGTATGACTATCTGATGCGCGTTCAGGTGGCGGATATGAAAAGTTACGATGCGTTCTACAAGCGGCTGGTCAACGGTATTCCCGGACTTACCGATGTGACTTCGAGTTTTGCCATGGAAGAGATAAAATACACCACCGCGCTGCCGGTCGCCCCGTAGCAGGCTGCCGTTCCCCTTTTCCGGTCAATAATCAGGATGTTTTTGTGCGACTTTTTAGCCAACTGAGCTGGTATTTTCTGCGTGAATGGCGCCGCTATCTGGGCGCAGTGTTGCTGCTGATCCTCATCGCGCTGCTGCAGCTGCTGCCACCGCGGGTGGTCGGCACGCTGGTCGACGGCGTCAGCCACCAACAGATGGGCCGCAGCGAGGTGCTGTGGTGGATTGCGGTGATGCTGATTACTGCGGTGGTGGTCTATCTGCTGCGTTACGTCTGGCGGGTGCTGCTGTTCGGAGCCTCTTATCAGCTGGCCGTCGAGCTGCGCGAAGACTTCTACCGTCAGCTCAGCCGCCAGCATCCTGAATTTTATCTGCGCCACCGCACCGGCGATCTGATCGCCCGCGCTACCAACGACGTGGATCGCGTGGTGTTTGCCGCCGGAGAGGGGGTGCTGACGCTGGTCGACTCGCTGGTGATGGGCTGCGCGGTGCTGATCGTGATGAGTACGCAAATCAGCTGGCAGCTCACGCTGCTGGCGCTGCTGCCGATGCCGGTGATGGCGCTGGTGATTAAGCGTTACGGTGACCAGCTGCACCAGCGTTTTAAGCTGGCGCAGGCCGCCTTTTCGTCACTGAACGATCAAACTCAGGAGAGCCTGACCAGCATCCGCATGATCAAAGCGTTCGGACTGGAAGACCGCCAGTCGGCGCAGTTCGCCGGGATTGCCCGCGACACCGGCGAGAAAAACCTGCGCGTGGCGCGGGTGGATGCCCGCTTTGATCCGACCATCTACGTGGCGATCGGCTTGTCTAACCTGCTGGCGATCGGCGGCGGTTGCTGGATGGTCTGGCACGGCAGCCTGACGCTCGGGCAGCTGACCAGCTTTGTTATGTACCTCGGGCTGATGATCTGGCCGATGCTGGCGCTGGCCTGGATGTTCAACATCGTTGAACGCGGCAGCGCCGCCTGGAGCCGCATCCAGTCGCTGCTGGCCGAAGCGCCGACCGTCACCGACGGCAGCGAAGTGGTGCCGGCCGGGCGCGGTCCACTGCAGATAGCTATGCGGGAATTTACCTATCCCGGGGCGAAAATCCCGGCTCTGCACGCGGTGACCACTCGCCTGCAGCCCGGCCAGATGCTCGGCCTGTGCGGCCCGACCGGTGCCGGGAAAAGTACCCTGCTGAGTCTGATTCAGCGCCATTTTGATAGCGATCAGGGGGAGATCCGCTATCACGATATTCCGCTGCCCCGGCTGCAGCTGGACGGCTGGCGTAGCCGGCTGGCGGTAGTCAGCCAGACGCCGTTCCTGTTCTCGGACACCGTAGCTAACAATATTGCCCTTGGCCGCCCCGGTGCGACGCAGAGCGACATCGAACAGGCCGCCAGGCTCGCCTCGGTGCATGATGACATTCTGCGCCTGCCGGGCGGCTATGAAACCGAAGTCGGCGAGCGTGGCGTGATGCTCTCCGGTGGCCAGAAGCAGCGCATTTCGATCGCCCGCGCGCTGCTGCTGGATGCGGAAATTTTGCTGCTGGACGACGCGCTGTCGGCGGTTGATGGGCGCACCGAGCACCAGATCCTGCACAACCTGCACAGCTGGGGGCAGGGCCGTACGGTGATTATCAGCGCCCACCGGCTGTCGGCCCTGACCGAAGCCAGCGAAATTCTGGTCCTGCAACAGGGTAGGGTGGTCCAGCGTGGCGATCACCTGCAGCTGAGCGGTGAAGCCGGCTGGTATCGCGATATGTACCGCTATCAGCAGCTGGAAGCGGCGCTGGATGATGATGAAACCGAACAGGGGAACACAGATGGCGAGTAGCGCTCAGCTTTGGCCTACGCTGAAACGGCTGCTGGCCTACGGCGCACCGTGGCGTAAATCGCTCGGCCTCGCGGTGGGCATGCTGTGGATCGCGGCGGCGGCAGAGGTGCTTGGCCCGGTACTGGTCAGCTACTTTATTGACAATATGGTGGCGAAGCATCAGATGCCGCTGGGGCTGGCCGCCGGGCTGGTGGCCTGTTATCTGTTGCTGCAGTTGCTGGCGGCGGGGCTGCACTATGCGCAGGCGCTGCTGTTCAACCGGGCGGCGGTGGGGGTGGTCCAGCGTCTGCGCACCGACGTGATGGATGCCGCGCTGCGCCAGCCGCTGAGCGCGTTTGACACGCAACCGGTGGGCCAGATTATCTCCCGCGTCACTAACGATACCGAAGTGGTGCGCGATCTCTACGTCACCGTGGTGGCCACCGTGCTGCGCAGCGCAGCGCTGGTCGGGGCGATGCTGGTGGCGATGTTCAGCCTCGACTGGCGAATGGCGCTGGTGGCGATCGCTATTTTCCCGGCGGTACTGATAGTGATGCTGATTTACCAGCGCTACAGCACGCCGATCGTGCGGCGGGTGCGCAGCTACCTGGCAGACATCAACAACGGTTTTAACGAAGTGATTAACGGCATGAGCGTGATCCAGCAGTTCCGCCAGCAGGCGCGCTTTGGTGAACGGATCGGCGGCGCCAGCCGCTCGCACTACCTGGCCCGCATGCAGACGCTGAAGCTGGATGGGTTTCTGCTGCGCCCGCTGCTCAGCCTGTTCTCGGCGATGATCCTCTGTGGCCTGATGCTGCTGTTCGGCTTTTCGTCAGCCGGTTCGATTGAGGTGGGCGTACTGTACGCGTTTATCAATTATCTTGGCCGCCTGAACGAGCCGCTAATCGAACTGACCACCCAGCAGTCAATGCTGCAACAGGCGGTGGTCGCCGGTGAACGTATTTTTGAACTGATGGACGCGCCGCGCCAGCCTTATGGTGACGATACGCGGCCGCTGAACAGCGGACGCATTGATATCGAGGGGCTGACCTTTGCTTATCAGCCCGGACGACCGGTGCTGCATGATATCGATTTGCAGGTCGAAGGGCGGCATTTTGTCGCGCTGGTCGGGCACACCGGCAGCGGCAAAAGCACCCTCGCCAGCCTGCTGATGGGCTACTATCCGCTGGAGCAGGGCGACATTCGCCTCGACGGCCGTCCGCTCGCCTCCCTCAGCCACGGCGTGCTGCGCGATGGCGTGGCGATGGTGCAGCAGGATCCGGTGGTGCTGGCGGACACCTTCTTCGCTAACGTTACCCTCGGGCGTGATATCAGTGAGGAGGCGGTGTGGCAGGCGCTGGAAACGGTGCAGCTGGCGACGCTGGCCCGCAGCATGCCCGGGGGGATCCACAGCCGGCTGGGCGAGCAGGGCAACAACCTGTCGGTGGGGCAGAAGCAGCTGCTGGCGCTGGCACGGGTGCTGGTGGCCACCCCTAAAATTCTGATCCTCGATGAAGCCACGGCCAATATTGACTCCGGTACCGAACAGGCGATTCAGAGCGCACTGCGGGCGGTGCGGCGGCACACCACGCTGGTGGTCATCGCCCACCGGCTTTCCACTATCACCGAAGCCGACACCATTCTGGTGCTGCATCGCGGGCAGGCCGTGGAGCGAGGCAGCCATGAGCAGCTGCTGGCTGCCGAAGGACGTTACTGGCAGATGTATCAGCTGCAGCTGGCCGGTGAAGAGCTGGCGGCCGCTAACGCCCTGTGAGGGGGCGTTGGCGTTGCACCATCAGCAGGCGAAAAAATAGCCATTACCCCATCAATGCACTGGTCTAAAGCATAACGCACCGTTCTGGTGCGTTTTTTTTGAGCAACTGACTCAGTGACGCATTCTCTCCGCCGCCATAGACCCTGACCAGGCTGTTTGCTACGCCCAATCCTCCAGATATTTCTGATTTTCAACTGTTGGCATAGCCTTTGCTTAGTTAAAAGCGTGTCTGACAAACAAACAATTTCTAATTGCCGGAGGGGATCGAATGAAACTGGTTACCGTGGTCATCAAACCGTTCAAGCTGGAAGACGTCCGGGAAGCGCTGTCGTCTATCGGCATTCAGGGGCTGACCGTTACCGAAGTAAAAGGGTTTGGCCGTCAGAAAGGGCATGCGGAGCTGTATCGTGGCGCAGAGTACAGCGTGAACTTCCTGCCGAAAGTGAAAATTGACGTGGCGATCGCTGACGATCAGATTGATGAAGTGGTTGATGTGATCAGCAAAGCGGCCTACACCGGCAAAATCGGCGACGGTAAGATCTTCGTTGCCGAGCTGCAGCGGGTGATCCGCATCCGTACCGGTGAAACCGACGAAGCCGCCCTGTAAGTCCTGGCTAAACATTGTGATGGGAAAAGATAAAATGAAAAAACTTGCTCAGTTTGGCCTTGCCGGCATCGCCGCGTTACCGTCGCTGGCCTTCGCCGCCGCTCCGGCGGTTGCGGACAAAGCGGACAACGCCTTTATGATGATTTGCACCGCGCTGGTGCTGTTTATGACTATACCCGGCATTGCGCTGTTTTACGGCGGCCTGATCCGTGCCAAGAACGTACTGTCACTACTGACCCAGGTGGCGATGACTTTTGCTATCGTCTGCGTGCTGTGGCTGGTTTACGGTTACTCCCTCGCCTTCAGCGAAGGGAACGCCTTCTTCGGCAGCTTTAACTGGGCAATGCTGAAAGGCATCACGCCGACGGAAGTGATGGGGTCTTACTATCAGTACATCCACGTGGCTTTCCAGGCTTCATTTGCCTGTATCACCGTGGGCCTGATCGTTGGCGCTATCGCCGAACGTATTCGCTTCTCAGCCCTGCTGATCTTTGTGGTGATCTGGCTGACCTTCGCCTACCTGCCGATTGCGCACATGGTGTGGGCGGGTGGTTACCTGGCGCTGGACGGCGCGCTGGACTTCGCCGGCGGTACCGTCGTGCACATTAACGCCGCGGTGGCTGGTCTGGTTGGTGCCTATCTGCTGGGTAAACGTGCCGGGTTTGGTAAAGAAGCCTTCAAGCCGCACAACCTGCCGATGGTGTTCACCGGTACGGCGATCCTTTACTTTGGCTGGTTCGGTTTCAACGCTGGCTCTGCCGGTACCGCTAACGAAATCGCCGGCCTGGCGTTCCTCAATACCGTTATCGCTACCGCCGGCGCAATGCTGAGCTGGACCTTTGGTGAGTGGGCGCTGCGCGGTAAGCCTTCACTGCTGGGCGTCAGCTCCGGTGTGATTGCGGGTCTGGTGGGCATTACCCCGGCCTGTGGTTATGTCGGCGTGGGCGGTGCGCTGATTATCGGTGTGGTCGCTGGCCTGGGCGGCATCTGGGGCGTCACCACCCTGAAGAAATGGCTGCGCGTGGATGACCCATGCGACGTGTTCGGTGTGCACGGCGTCTGCGGTATTATCGGCTGCCTGCTGACCGGCGTATTCGCCTCCTCCTCTCTGGGCGGCGTCGGTTATGCGGAAGGCGTGACCATGGGCCATCAGGTGTGGGTACAGCTGTTCAGCGTGCTGGTCACCATCGTCTGGACCGCGGTCGTCGCCTTTATCGGTTTCAAAGTGGCAGACATGATTGTTGGATTGCGCGTGCCGGAAGAGCAGGAGCGTGAAGGTCTGGACGTCAACAGCCACGGCGAGAATGCCTACAACCAGTAAGTTTTCTCATGCAGTAACGTGATTGAAAAGAAGGGTAGTGCGCTAAAATAATAAGCATGACGGCGGGCCGAGTGGCCCGCCTTTTTTTTGCTTTACGGCTGGCGCTGGCGGATCACGCCCTCCTGCACGGTTGAGGCAACCAGCGTGCCCTGCTGATTGTAGAATTCTCCGCGCACAAACCCGCGGGCGGCGGAAGCGGAGGTACTCTCAATGCTGTACAGCAGCCAGTCGTTGAGATCGAAAGGCCGGTGGAACCACATTGAGTGATCGATGGTGGCCACCTGCATACCCGGCTCCAGGAAGCCTTTGCCATGCGGCTGGAGGGAAACCGGCAGGAAGTTGGAATCCGACACATAGCCAAGCAGGTATTGATGGATGCGGCTGTCCTGCGGCATCGGGCCGTTGGCGCGGATCCACAGCTGGCGTACCGGTTCATCCACATGCCCCTGCAGCGGATTATGGAAGGTCACCGGACGGATCTCGAACGGCTTCTCCGCGAGGAATTTATCGCGCATGCTGGCCGGGATCAGATGCGCCAGACGGGTAGCAATCTCATGCTCGGAGGGCAGGTTGTCCGGGCCGCTAACCACAGGCATGGTTTTCTGATGCTCGAAACCGCTTTCCGGCCCCTGGAACGAGGCGGTCATATAGAAGATCGGTTTGCCGTTCTGCACGGCTTTCACCCGGCGGGCGCTAAAACTCTGCCCGTCACGCAGGTTTTCCACATCGTAGATTATTGCCTTCTGGCTGTCGCCGGGGCGCAGAAAATAGCTGTGAAACGAGTGGATGCTGCGTTCGGGCGGCACGGTCTGCTTGGCCGCGTACAGCGCCTGTCCGACCACCTGGCCACCGAATACCTGGCGCAGACCCAGATCTTCACTTTGCCCGCGGAACAACCCTTCTTCCAGGCTTTCCAGATTCAGCAGATTTAACAGATTTTGTAACGCCAGGCTCATAGACGGCTTCCTCAGTAGTCGGATCGCTGACAGTTTGCGAGATCCGACCAGTTAGCGTCAACGATTGTTTGTGGCAATTGGCGGTCCTGAGTGAAATGTAACAAACGGGAGGTCTCCAGGAAATTTTCAGCAACTTGTGCCAGAATTAAATTCAGAAGAACAGCTATGATCTGTTTTCACGCGGCAGTATGCGCCGCAGGCATTGATTTAAGGAGAAACTATCAATGAAACTCTGGCATGTAGTTAGCACCGCTGCGCTGGTCGCGGCTATCGCGGGTTGTGCAGATAAAAGCAGGGATATTGCAACACCGACGCTGGGATCTCAGGTTCAGGGACAGCAGACGGCAATTCAACAGCCTAACGTGAGCGGTACGGTGTGGATCCGCCAAAAGATTGCGCTGCCGCCGAACGCGGTGCTTACCGTAACCCTGTCGGACGCGTCGCTGGCGGATGCACCGTCTAAGGTGCTCTCACAGCAGGTTAACCGTACGGATGGCAAACAGGCCCCGTTCCAGTTTGTACTGCCGTTTAACCCGGCGGAGATCCAGCCTAACGCGCGCATTCTGCTGAGTGCTGCGGTCACCGTTGACGGTAAAATGGTATTTATCACCGACAACGTGAAGCAGGTGATCACCAGCGGTGGCACCCGTCAGGATCTGACGCTGGTTCCGGTGCCGTCCGTACCTGTCAACACCCAGAGTGGGGCGACGTCCACCGTGCCAACGACTTCCCCGACCATGCTGACCCCGTCGTCCGCCGTTCCGGCCCCGACATCGCTGTAATCCATCGCGGCTAACGCCTTATTGCAACGCCCCTGATGGGGCGTTTTTTTATGGCTGCCAGCGGAAGCGGTGCAAATCAATAATACCGTCCGCCGATACCTCAACGCCTTCCTCCATTAGTGCCTGGCGCTGCCGGTTGAGGTCGTCACCTGCCAGCGAAATGGCGCCATTGCGGTTAACCACGCGGTACCAGGGGAGTTTACTGCCTGCAGGCAAACGTTTCAGCACGCCACCGACCTGACGCGCAGCGCGCGGGGATCCGGCCAGATGGGCAATCTCACCGTAGGTTGTCACCCGGCCGAAAGGAATAGCGGCCACAATTTGATAGACACGGTGTTGAAAGCTGTCGTGGGGGGCGGTCATGACACGATTCTCATGGTGGAAACAACAGCAACGATAAACCATCGCCTGCGGCTACGCCAGGCTACCCTGAAGTAATAACGCGCAACCTAAGGATGAATCGCGGTTAATTGCGCAAGAAAACAACGGTCATCCGGGGCTGGCTTGCAATTGCCGGGGGTATCATTGATAATGCCTGCGCTTCGGTTATCCGGGGCACTCAATGGGGGCCCTGTTGGTTCTCCCGCAATGCTAATTTGTGAACTCGGTCAGGTCCGGAAGGAAGCAGCCGTAACAGATGACGCGTGTGCCGGGATGTAGCTGGCAGGGCCCCCACCCAATTCTGCCTTGCCAGCCTGTTGTCACTCTCTGCCTGGCGTCCGCCTCAGCGAACAAACTTCCATACCGCGACGGGTATTTTGTCGTACAGCTTATTCATGGTGAGTTCAGCCAGACGATGGTCAGCCGCTGAATAAAATACCGCCAGTTCATCGTCCGTTAATTCGTACTTGTTCTTTTCAATCACGCGTTCCAGCGTATCAATCGAACGGCAGCGTCGCAGACGCATCAGATAATCAGTTTTTGTTAACATTTTGTCAGTCATTATTAAACCGTAAAAAAGAGTAGGGAGTTGCTAGAAAGAGTGGCTAGGTTGTATCTGGCCGGCTGCTGCGTCTTCTGCAAAAATGCTTAACAGTCGTTTAGCCGATTTTTGCCAGCGCTGCAAATCCTGAACATTAATGCCATAGTTGCTGAACAACATAAAGGTATCGTCGAGAAACTCATCAATCTGACTAATCAGAAGATGCTCTTCCACATGCTTGATTTTGTAATTCACTGTAAATGCAGCAATATGTTCAATCAGCTCGTTAAGCTGTAAATTGGTTGCTGAAGTGGGATCATTAACCCAGCCGTGATGACTGTCACCCAATGTTGCCATGCTTTCATCGTACAGGTTTTCACATAAGAATTTCAGCTGGGCAATATCATGCCTTTTCGGTGAGTATTCGTCCATCGTTTTCCCCTCCGCAGCGAGCGAAACATGCCGTTTAACAGAGCTTTTAAACAGGTTATGGCAGGAAGTGATAATTACTGCATTTTTAATGCGGCTGAAACAACAGCATTAAAAGGTTGAACAAAACACGAATCATTACAGTTCTTCAGACATCGTGCTGCGATCGTCGTCGATAAAATCAAAGGTCATCGCATTCGCCTGGCAGGTAACGTTGACCGAAAAGTTGGTCAATTCCTCTGCATCAATATCGAGACAGCCGTTAAACAGGTTCCAGCGAAAGCTGTAATTCATTTTATATCGCGTCTGGTCGATCGGTTCCAGCGAAATAATTTTTATACTATTTGGAACATAATGCGCATCAGATGAATACCATGCAAGTGAACCGATCAAATCGTTCTCAATTTTGGGAATAATCTGTTCGATTTCCTGCTTTAATTCTAGCGGGGTTCTTGGGGTTTGACGATATTCTAATGGTAAAGTTCTGTGCATTTTCCCTCCTGAAGGTTAATTTTTACTAATACCCCTCGACGTTTAATTTGGCAATATCCTGAGCATTGTCGGCTCGGTGCCAGCCTATCTTAATGATTTAACACTCGATTATCGGCTGCGGCCTGGCGATTTTTGTGGGGGATTATTCACTTACTTGAATAGAGTTAATACTACTCCATTCGGCATCGTAGCAGACGCAATGAAATAACTGGATACATTTTTATCTTTCCTCCGCGTCCCACAAGGGCGTACATTATTGTTATGTTATAACATATTAATCTGACTCTGACATGAACCGACCCCCTTTCTTTATGCGTTTCGGCACGCTACTCAGCGCCCCGGCCTGGGCTCGCGCCGTAATGATGTTGATCGTTGTTCTGGTGCTGGTGCTGGCGACCCGTTGGGCGGGCGCCCAGTGATTCTCTTAAACAGTCTGATGGTGGGCTACCAGCGTCAGGCAGTTGCGCCGGCGTTGAGCGGTGAGTTTATCCGCGGAAGTATGACCGCGCTGGTCGGCGCTAACGGCAGCGGCAAGTCATCGCTGCTGAAAACGCTGTGCGGCATGCTGCCGCCGGTCAGCGGTTCTCTGAACTTTACCGGTTCCCGTCCGCAGATTGCCTGGCTGCCACAGCAGGCCGACATCGAAAAAAGCGTGCCCTTAACCGTTTTCGACCTGGTGGCCATGGGGTTCTGGCATCGCTGCGGCTGGTTTGGCGGCATCAGCCGCGCACAGCGTGAGCAGGTGATGCAGGCGCTGCAGCAGGTCAGAATGACCGCGTTTGCCGGAGCGTCACCGGCGACGCTTTCCGGGGGACAACTGCAGCGGATACTGTTTGCCCGTCTGCTGATCCAGGATGCCGAACTGCTGTTGCTGGATGAACCCTTCAGCGGCGTCGACAGCGACACCGTCGCCCTGCTGCTGACGCTGCTGGCCGAGCGCCACCGCGCGGGATGTACGCTGATCGTGGTGCTGCATGATATGGCAACCGTGGCTGAGCATTTTCCGCAGGTGTTGAGGCTGCATAGCGATCGCGGCGAATGGCGCAGCCGCGATGACGGCAGCAGCGGTGTACGCCCGGTGGCGCGCGGAGGGGCCTGCGCATGATGCTGATCCAGCCGTTCATCGAGTTCGGGTTTATGCGCCGCGCGCTGGTCGCCTGCGTGGCCCTGTCACTCAGCGCCACGCCGCTTGGTGTCTTTCTGCTGCTGCGACGTATGAGCCTGGTCGGCGACGCGTTGTCGCACGCGGTGCTACCCGGTGCCGCTATTGGCTACCTGATCTCCGGGCTGTCGCTGGTGGCGATGGGCGTGGGGGGCGCGATTGCCGGACTGACGGTAGCGCTGCTCTCCGGCGCGGTTAGCCGCTTTACCCCGCTGCGTGAAGATGCCAGCTTTGCCGGGTTTTACCTGGGATCGCTGGCGCTGGGCGTCACCCTGGTCTCGCTACGCGGCTCCAGCGTTGACCTGCTGCACGTGCTGTTTGGTTCCCTGCTGGCGGTTGATACCCCCTCCATCGAACTGGTCAGCGGCATCAGCAGCTTGACGCTGCTGGCGCTGGCGCTGATCTACCGCCCGCTGGTGATTGACGTGTTTGATCCGACCTTTCTGCGGGCGCAGGGGCGCTGGACTCCGGCGCTGGTACATGGCGTTTTTCTGCTGCTGGTGGTGATTAATCTGGTGGCCGGTTTCCAGGTGCTGGGCACCCTGATGAGCGTAGGGCTGATGATGTTACCGGCGGCCAGCGCCCGTTTCTGGAGCCGTCATCTCTCCGGTACCCTGGCCGCCGCCATGATGCTGGCGGTCACCGCCAGCATCGGCGGTCTGTATGCCTCATTCTGGCTCTCTTTACCTGCCGGCCCGGCGGTGGTGCTGGGGGCGGCGCTGCTGTTCTTTATTTCCATTTTATTTGGACCCTGCGGCGGCATTCTGACCGCGCGCGGTATCCTGTTTAAGGCAAAGGAGTAAACATGAAAAAATTACCAATCGTGATGGCGCTGTCTGCAGCGTTAATTGCCCCGGGCGTGATGGCGAAAACCGTGCAGGTGGTCGCCAGCTTTACCGTGCTGGCGGACATCGTAAAAAACGTCGGCGGTGAACACGTGGCGGTGAAGAGCCTGGTCGGCCCGAACGGCGATCCGCACAGCTTCGAACCGACGCCGAAGGACAGCCAGGCGCTGGCGCGCGCTGATTTAGTGGTGGTCAGTGGGCTGGGGCTGGAAGGGTGGATGGATCGCCTGATTAACGCCTCAGGCTATAAAGGCAGGACGCTGGTGGCATCAACCGGGATTGATACGCGAAAAATGGAAGAGGATGGCCAGACCATCACCGATCCCCACGCCTGGAACAGCATGCAAAACGGCGTTGTCTACGCGACTAACGTGATGAACGCCCTGATTGCCGCCGATCCGGACGATGCGGCGGCGATCCGTAAAAGCGGGCAGGCCTATATTCAGCAACTGCAACAGCTGGACAGCTGGGCGCAGCAGACGCTGGCCGCGGTGCCGCAGCAGCAACGTAAGGTGCTGACCAGCCACGATGCGTTTGGCTACTTCGGCCAGCGCTACGGCGTCAGCTTCCTCTCCCCGGTGGGCTTCTCTACTGAATCTGAAGCCAGCGCGTCTGACGTGGCCGGGCTGATTACCCAGCTGAAGAAAGAGCATATTCACACCTACTTTATCGAGAACCAGACCGATCCGCGTCTGGTGCAGCAGATCGCGTCGGCGACCGGGGCGAAGTCCGGCGGCGAGCTCTATCCTGAAGCCCTGAGCGAAAAAGGAGGAAAAGCCGACAGCTATGTGGCGGCGTTTAAGCACAACGTCAATGCTATGGTCGCGGGCATGAAGTAAGCGCAGAGGGCGGCTCAGAAGGCCGCCCCTGTTTGATCGGAAAGCCTCCCCGTTGCCTGAACCTGCCTCGTCTGCCCCATAAAAAAAGGGGGAAGCTTACGCTTCCCCCTTTGCGATGACGACATGGCTTTGCAATCAACGTTGTTTTTTAACCCTGTACCGCTTTAAAGCGTGGGTTACTTTTGCAGATCACAAATACGCGGCCGTGGCGGCGGACGATTTTGCAATCTTTGTGGCGCTTTTTGGCCGAAGCCAGAGAACTTAATACCTGCATGATCGGATCCTTATTTTTTCATCGCGCCAAGAAAACCGCCAAACCGCTGGCTGAAGCGTGCGGCGCTGCCTTCTTTAGCAAACTCTTTCTGTTTACCGGTGTAGTAAACATGTGAGGCGGAAGAGACGTCCAGCGGCACGTAGGGCATCTCTTTACCGTCGTGCTGGACGGTACGGTCAGTTTTAATGGTGGAACCCACCACGAAGTAAGCATCGGCGGTGGTGTCATGGAACACCACCTGGCGGTAGGCAGGATGGATACCCTGTTTCATTGGTCACTCCACATTGTGTGTTATGTTATACTATAACAATAGTATGCGCCGCCCGACAGGTAATTGCAACCCCTCGTCATCGGCGTATTTACCCTGCACGACAAAAAAGACCGCTGTTTTCGGGCCAAAAAAAAGAGGCCGCAAAAGCGGCCTCTCAGTCAAAGCGACGGACAACGGTTACGGATGCTTCACCGGATGGCTGTGCTCAATGTCTTCTTTATTCTTGCTAAAGCGGCGGCGAACCACCACAAAGAACACTGGCACGAAGAAGATCGCCAGCACGGTCGCGGTCACCATCCCGCCCATTACGCCAGTACCGACGGCGTTCTGCGCGCCAGAGCCGGCGCCGGTGCTGATGGTCAGCGGCAGTACCCCGAGGATAAACGCCAGTGAGGTCATCAGGATCGGACGCAGGCGCATACGCACGGCTTCCAGCGTCGCCTCAACCAGACCTTTACCTTCCTTCTCCATCAGGTCCTTGGCGAACTCGACGATCAGGATGGCGTTCTTCGCCGATAGCCCTATGGTGGTGAGTAGCCCGACCACGAAGTAGACGTCGTTACTCAGGCCACGCAGCGTGGTAAAGATCAGCGCACCAACTACCCCGAGCGGTACCACCAGCATCACCGAGAACGGAATCGACCAGCTCTCGTACAGCGCTGCCAGGCACAGGAATACCACAATCAGCGAGATGGCATACAGCGCCGGAGCCTGGTTACCGGACAGGCGTTCCTGATAGGACATACCGGTCCACTGGTAGCCGATACCGGTAGGCAGTTTGCCGGCCAGTTGCTCCATCAGGTTCATGGCATCGCCGGAGCTCTTGCCCGGGCCCGGCTGGCCTAACAGCTCCATTGAAGGCAGGCCGTTATAGCGTTCCAGACGCGGAGAACCGTAGATCCACTTACCGGTGGCGAAGGTATCGAAGGAGACCATCTCACCGCTGCTGGAGCGGACATACCAGTTACCGATATCTTTCGGCAGCATACGGTACGGCGCTTCACCCATCACGTAGACTTTTTTCACGCGGCCGCGGTCAATAAAGTCATTAACGTACGAACCACCCCAAGTCGAACGCAGCGTGGTGTTAATATCGGACAGCGATACCCCCATCGCCTGCGCTTTTTCCTGATCGATAGTCAGTTTGTACTGTGGCGTATCTTCCAGACCGTTCGGACGCACGCCGACCAGCGTATCCGGATGCTCGGCAATCATGCCCAGCAGCTGGTTACGCGCTGCGGTCAGCTTCTCATGGCCAAGGCCACCCTGGTCGACCAGCTGGAAGTCGAAACCGGTCGCCGTGCCCAGCTCGATAATCGCCGGCAGGTTGAACGGAATCACCATCGCATCGCGGATCGACGACAGCGCACCAAATGCCCGTCCGGCAATCGCCGGGACTTTATTCTCGGCACCTGGTCGGTCTTCCCACGGTTTCAGGCTGACAAAGGCGATACCGGTGTTCTGACCACGACCCGCGAAGCCAAAGCCGTTTACGGTAAACACGGAGTTTACGGTGGCTTTTTCTTTGTTCAGGTAGTAGTCGGTCACCTGATCCAGCACCTTCTGGGTACGCTCCTGCGTCGCACCCGCTGGCAGCTGGGCCATGGTCAGGAACACACCCTGATCTTCTTCCGGCAGGAAGGAGGAGGGCAGGCGCATAAACAGTACCGCCATGCCCACCACGATCAGCAGATAGAGAACCAGGTAGCGGCCGGTGCTGCGAATGATATGGCCCACGCTATCGGTATAGTGATGGGTACTCTTATCAAACATGCGGTTGAACCAGCCGAAGAAACCGGTGGTTTTACCGTGGTCGCCTTTAGCAATCGGCTTCAGCATGGTGGCACAGAGCGCCGGGGTCAGCACCAGGGCGACAATCACCGACAGCACCATCGCTGAAACAATGGTGATCGAGAACTGACGGTAGATAACCCCGGTCGAGCCGCCGAAGAAGGCCATCGGGATAAATACCGCAGACAGCACCAGGGCAATACCGACCAGCGCGCCCTGAATCTGATCCATCGACTTACGGGTAGCTTCTTTTGGCGGCAGGCCCTCTTCGGCCATCACACGCTCAACGTTCTCCACCACCACGATGGCGTCATCAACCAATAGCCCGATTGCCAGCACCATACCAAACATGGTCAGGGTGTTTATCGAGTAACCAAAGGCGCTGATAATGGCAAAGGTGCCCAGCAGTACCACCGGTACCGCAATGGTCGGGATCAGCGTAGCGCGGAAGTTCTGCAGGAACAGATACATTACCAGGAACACCAGCACGATCGCTTCAACGAGGGTTTTCACCACTTCGTTAATGGAGATCTGCACGAATGGCGTGGTGTCGTACGGGTAAACTACCTTCAGCCCTGACGGGAAGAAAGGTTCCAGTTTGGTCAGTTCAGCCTTCACCGCGGCAGCGGTGTCCAGTGCGTTAGCACCGGTAGCCAGCTTGATGCCGAGTCCGGAAGCCGGTTTGCCATTGTAACGGGCAATAATGTCGTAGTTTTCACCCCCCAGCTCAATGTGCGAGACGTCTTTCAGCAACACGCGGGAACCGTCGGTGTTCACCTTCAACAGGATCTTACCGAACTCTTCTGCCGAGGTCAGACGGGTCTGCGCAATGATCGAGGCGTTCAGCTGCTGGCCGGCAACCGGAGGTGACCCACCGAGCTGACCCGCCGCCACCTGGGCGTTCTGAGTATTAATTGCGGCGATCACGTCGACCGGGGTCAGCGAGTAGTTGTTCAGCTTGTGCGGATCCATCCAGATACGCATCGCGTACTGCGAACCAAACAGCTGGGTATCACCCACGCCAAGCACGCGGCTGATCGGATCTTTAATGTTCGAACCGACATAGTCCGCGATGTCATTCTGGGTCATGGTACCGTCATCGTTGATGAAGCCGGCCACCATCAGGAAGCTGCTGGAGGATTTTTTAACCTGAATCCCCTGTTGCTGTACTTCCTGCGGCAGCAGCGTCATCGCCAGCTGCAGTTTGTTCTGCACCTGCACCTGGGCGATATCGGCGTTGGTCCCGGACTCGAAGGTCAGCGTAAGCTGCAGCGATCCGCTGGAGTCACTGGCTGAGCTCATGTACATCAGACCGTCGATGCCGTTCATGTTCTGTTCAATAACCTGCGTGACCGAGTCCTGCAGGGTTTTTGCATCGGCACCTGGGTAGTTTGCCGTGACCTCAATCGCCGGTGGAGCAACGTTAGGATATTGCTCGATCGGCAGTTTAAGAATCGACAACGCACCCGCCAGCATAATAATGATGGCGATTACCCAGGCAAAGATGGGGCGATCGATAAAAAACTTAGCCATGAATCAGTGGCTCCTGTTAAGACTTCGGTTGTTCAGACTGCGCCTGAGGCTTGGATGCATCCGCTTTAGCGCCGTCTTCGCTCACTTCCTGTGGCGTGACTGCCGCGCCTGGCTTCACGCGTTGCAGGCCGGAAACGATCACTTTGTCACCGTCTTTCAGCCCGCCGGTCACCAGCCACTTGTCGCCAATCGCCTGGTCAGCGGTCAGGTTACGCACTTCAACCTTGTTATCCGCGCCTACCACCATTGCCGTTGCCTGGCCGGTCGGGGTACGGGTCACGCCCTGCTGTGGAACCAGCAGCGCATTCGGGTTGGTGCCTTCTTCCAGACGCGCACGCACGAACATGCCCGGCAGCAGGCTGTGATCCGGGTTAGGGAACACGGCACGCAGGGTGATAGAACCGGTCGTTTCGTCGACGGTCACATCAGAGAATTCTAATGTACCGCTCTGCGCGAACTCGTTACCATTCTGCATCAACAGTTTGACCTGAGCCTTGCCGTTAGCCTGCTGCAGCGTACCGGCGTTCAGTTCATCACGCAGGCGCATAAATTCTTCGCTGGACTGGGTGACGTCAACGTAGATCGGGTCAAGTTGCTGTACTGTAGCCAGCGCGTTGGTCTGACCGCTCTGCACCAGGGCGCCTTCGGTGACCGATGACTTACCTACGCGTCCGCTAATCGGAGAGGTGACTTTGGTGTACGCAAGGTTAATACGTGCCGTTTCCACAGCGGCCTGTGCGGCCTGAACGGCGGCAGCAGTCTGGCTCTGGGTGGCCGCAGCCGTATCGTAATCCTGCTGACTGATGTACTTGGTGCCCAGCAGCGGCTTGTAGCGTTTGACGGTTAAGGCAGCAATCTGTGCGTTGGCCTGCGCCTGGGCGAGGTCGCCTTTCGCACTGGCGTAGGCGGCCTGATAGGTTGCCGGATCAATCTGATAAAGTGACTGGCCGGCCTGGATATCACTGCCTTCAACGAAGTTACGTTTCAGAATAATACCGGAGACCTGTGGGCGCACTTCCGCGATGCGGAATGACGACGTGCGGCCTGGCAGATCGGTGGTAATAGTAAGTGGAGCACTTTTCAGCGTGACGATACCGACTTCAGGCGCCTGGCCCTGACCGCCTTGTTGTCCCTCATTTTTATTGTCACATCCTGTTAGCATTAAGCTGCCTGAGAGAATCAGAACGGCCGCCAGAGGCGTTAACCCTCTGTTTTTGTTCATAAATAAACCTCGTGTCCGGTATCAAATGTCCAGTGGATCACAAACGCACAAAGCCATGCTGCGTTTAAATTATGGTCGTGCTATGGTACATACATTCGGAAATGTATGTAAATCTGGCATTTTGTAAAAGTCACCCCTATGGCACGAAATACCAAACAGCAGGCGCAGGAAACACGCAATCACATCATCGATGCGGCGATTGAGCGCTTTTCAGAACATGGCGTATCAAAAACGTCACTCGCTGATATCGCGGCAGCCGCTGGGGTTACGCGGGGTGCCATTTACTGGCATTTTAAAAATAAAACCGATTTACTGAATGAAATCTGGGCGCAGTCCGAGTCGGTGATGGCCGAGCTGGAACTTGAGTATTATGCAAAATACCCGGCAGATCCACTGTCTGTTATGCGTTCAATGATTATCTATGTGCTTGATGCCGCAGCCACCGACCCGCGCAGGCGGGCGCTGATGGAAATTATCTATCATAAGTGTGAGTTTGTCGGTGAAATGACCACCCTGCAACTGATGCAGCAGAACCTCTATCTGGAGTGTTATGAGAAGATAGAAGAGGTTTTACAGGCCTGTATTGTCGCCGGGCTGCTGCCCGCCAACCTCAACACCCGGCTGGCGGCGATCGTAATGCGTGGGTACATCAGCGGCATTATGGAAAACTGGTTGTTTATGCCGGACAGCTACGACCTCGCGGCTGAAGTGCCGAAACTTGTGGATACGCTGATTGAGATGCTGATGCATTGCCCGACGCTGCAACTGCCGGGTGGCCGTTAGCATGCCGGGCTGCTCAACGCCCGTTGGCCCCCGGCCACACAGCAAACGTTTTAACAAGCATCCGCCAGCCGGTTGCAGCCCGGCCTGAGTGAGGCCCTGTCATCCACTTAATATGGCTGGTGAACAGGATCTGTACGTAAGCAGTAATCCTGACTGACAGCCCCGGCAGTTATTGGTCACTCGGCAGCAACGGCTGTGTAGCAACCTTACGCTCAAAATCTCTTTTGACAATTTCCAGCGCCGCCAGCACCGTTGCCGGTGCGATCTGGTTTTCTTCCAGCAACATAATCAAATCGACGGCCAGTCTTACCTCTTGAGGTGCGGTTTCCAGTGACATCGCTTCTCCTTTTTTTCAGTAATCAGGTGACAGGGAAATGACGCTTCACCCTTATGACTGACGCTCACGGTTTTCGATCGCGCGCTCAATGCGTTTCAGCGCCTGCAGGCAGCGCTGCAGCCGGCCCTCCAGCGCCGCTACCTCACGCTGCAGCTGTTGCTGCTGTGCCAGCGTCTCCTGCGCCGCCAGCAGGCTTTCACGATCGGCGATCATCCCGCGCAGCCGCCGCTCATAGCCCTGGTGTTCAGACAGCTTCTCATACAGGTTCTCTTTAACGTTCACCGGCGCAGTTTCCTTACCGCGCAGAGACATCGTCGCCAGCTCGCGCTGCAGCGCGCTCATCTGCAGCACTACCCGCTCCGCCATCCACGCGACGCGTTCGGCACGACCATCCTGTACGCTCTGCTTCAGCTGTGCCAGCGTCTGACGGATCTCCGCCAGATAATCTCCCAGCCGGGTGGAGTGGCTGTGAAACAGCTGCTCATCAAAGCGCGCCTTGCGGGTACTTTTCGTGGCGTGCGGCGCAACGGCCTGGGCAAGCTGTTCCAGCTTTGCGTCAAGCTGCTGCAGTAAACCTGCACTTTTCATTTTCATCTCCATGGCAGTCTGCGGGCTATGATACGCTGATGGCTCTGCTGATTCAGGTTCGGCCGGCTGATTTTCAGGCCGGATGCCTAAGGCCCAACGATGCAACGTTATATTCTACTGATTATTGGCTGGCTGGCGATAGCGCTGGCAACGCTGGGTGTGATCCTGCCGCTGCTGCCGACCACGCCGTTTCTGCTGCTGGCCGCCTGGTGTTTTGCCCGCTCCTCGCCGCGTTTTCATCACTGGCTGTTGCACCGCTCGCCGTTTGGCCGCTATCTGCGCCACTGGCAGCAGCACCGGGCGATGCCGCCGGGGTCGAAAGGGCGCGCGATTGCGGTGATCCTGGTGAGCTTTGCCTTTTCGCTGTGGATGGTGAAGATACTGTGGGTGCGCCTGCTGCTGCTGGCGATGCTCTGCGTCCTGCTGGTATTTATGATCCGCCTGCCGGTGGTTGATGAATCGCAAGAAAAGCGGTGATTTTGCCTGACATGGTTGCAATTGCCCGACGATTTGCATAGATTTGGTCGTTTTCGTGCGCGGCTTCCCCTCAACGTTTGAATTTCACTCCGCCGGATACCGGTCAGGGTGAAAGAGGCTGCGCGAAATTGATTTGTATTCACCAGGCACAAGATTATGACCGCGACTGCGCAGCAGCTTGAAATTATTGAAAACAGTATCAAAAGCATCCAGGATTACCCTAAGCCGGGTATCCTGTTTCGTGACGTTACCAGCCTGCTGGAAGACCCGAAAGCGTATGCGCTGAGCATTGAACTGTTGGTGGATCGCTACCGTCACGCGGGCATCACCAAAGTGGTGGGCACCGAAGCACGCGGCTTCCTGTTCGGTGCTCCGGTAGCGCTGGCGCTGGGCGTTGGCTTTGTACCGGTGCGTAAGCCGGGTAAACTGCCGCGTAAAACCTTCGCCGAAAGCTACGAGCTGGAGTACGGCACCGACCAGCTGGAGCTGCACTGTGATGCCATCCAGCCGGGCGACGTGGTGCTGGTGGTGGATGACCTGCTGGCCACCGGCGGCACCATTGAAGCGACCGTCAAGCTGATCCGCCGCGCCGGCGGTGAAGTAAAGGACGCCGCCTTCATTATCAACCTGTTTGACCTGACCGGTGAATCGCGCCTGAAGGCGCTGGGCGTAGAGAGCTACAGTCTGGTCAACTTCCCGGGTCACTAAGATCCGTTAACGGGCCTGCTGTGGCTGGCCCGTTTTCCCCGGCGGGCCCGCTGAACGGCCAGCCCGGTACCCCGGTGTTGGATGTGACCTGAACCCAGGGCACTATCATTGACGTCCGGGCAGCGGTGGTTGAGGAGAGGCCATCCCTTCAGGCTGCAGAAAATCGAGCTGCGGTAGCCGCGCAAAGCGAATCTCACGCTGATTGACCGCCTGCAACACCTCTTCTGTACAGTTCTCCTCTCCTGCAGAGGCCAGTGCCAGCTGCGCGGGCAGTACCAGGCCAGCACCGTGCTTTTTCCGCCATTTCTCTGCTTCGTCCAGAATGATTTTTTTTAGATCGTCGCTGATCGTCCGCTCCTCCCGCTCAAACTGCTGATCGAGCATCTGCTCCGCATTAGCGATTACCCGCTGCTGTTCCGCCGCGGGCGACTGCTGATAGTCGTTATGCACCTGTTGCAGCCCCTGACGAAAATGCAGCGCCAGTTTATCCAGATGCGCGCGTCCGGCTTTACCCGGCGTGGAATCTGCGATTACTTTCTCAATGTCCAACAGGGCGATCGCCGGGGCAGGGTGCCTCTGCTGCCAGAACAGCCAGCCGAGCGCCAGCACCATCAGGCTGATAAGGGTAAAGACAAATTTCATTTGAGGGTCTCATCGTTAAATCAGGCATGAAGCCGGGCGGCAAATCTGGCGGGTTTTTAAGGCGGTTTTGTTGCATTAAATGTGATTTTTCTTCAGATGAATTATTTTAAGAAAATAAAGCAAAAAGATCCCCGATGAGGGGGACCTTTTCATAATTGGTATAAGCACGATGTGATTTTTTTGTTATCAACCGGTCTGCGACGTTATTTTACGGCAACCTTCAAGCGTGCCGGGCGGCTGCGGCCCGGCTCACCGCCGGTGACAGGAACCGCGACGACCAGGTGGGGTTTCTGTTATAGTATCCGTCTTAAACTGGGTAAAAAAATGATGAAGTCCGAATGAGCTATCAGGTACTGGCCCGCAAGTGGCGTCCACAAGCGTTTACCGATGTTGTCGGTCAGGAACATGTCCTGACCGCACTGGCTAACGGCCTGTCGCTGGGGCGTATCCACCACGCTTATCTGTTTTCCGGCACCCGTGGCGTCGGTAAAACCAGCATTGCCCGCCTGTTGGCAAAAGGGCTGAACTGTGAAACTGGCATCACCGCGACGCCGTGCGGCAAGTGCGATAACTGTCGCGAAATCGAACAGGGGCGCTTCGTTGACCTGATTGAGATCGACGCCGCCTCGCGCACCAAGGTCGAAGACACCCGCGATCTGCTGGATAACGTGCAGTACGCACCGGCGCGCGGCCGATTTAAAGTCTATCTGATCGATGAAGTGCATATGCTGTCGCGTCACAGCTTCAATGCGCTGCTGAAAACCCTGGAAGAGCCGCCGGAACACGTTAAGTTCCTGCTGGCCACCACCGATCCGCAGAAGCTGCCGGTAACCATCCTGTCGCGGTGCCTGCAGTTTCATCTGAAAGCACTCGATCAGGTACAGATCCGCGGCCAGCTGGAGCACGTGCTGCAGGCTGAGCAGATCGCGGCGGAAACCCGCGCGCTGCAGCTGCTGGCCCGCGCCGCGGACGGCAGCATGCGTGACGCGCTGAGCCTGACCGATCAGGCGATCGCCATGGGGCAGGGGCAGGTTACCACCGCCACGGTCAGCGACATGCTCGGTACCCTGGATGATGAGCAGCCGCTGGCGCTGATTGAAGCGCTGACCGCCGCCGACGGCGCGCAGGTGATGGCGCTGCTCAACCAGGCGGCGGCCCGCGGCGTGGAGTGGGAGGCTCTGCTGGTGGAGATGCTGACCCTGCTGCACCGCATTGCCATGGTGCAGCTGCTGCCCTCGGCGCTCGGTGAAGAGATGGCGGCGATTGAGCAACGCCTGCGTGAACTGGCGCGCGTGCTGCCGCCGGCCGACGTGCAGCTGTTCTATCAAACCCTGTTGGTGGGCCGTAAAGAGCTGCCGCTGGCACCGGATCGGCGCATGGGGGTTGAGATGACCCTGCTGCGCGCGCTGGCGTTTCACCCGAAAGCGGTCATCGCCGAACCGGTGGCGCGTCCGCAGCTGGTCGCGCAGGTGGTGCCTGCGCCAGCGGCTGATTCCGCGCCGGCAGCGCCACCTGCGCGTGCGTCCGGCGTCGCTTCAGCACCCGCTGCACCCGCCCGTCCATCCGCTGCGCCGTCGGCCCCCCCGTTAGCGACCCGGCCGGCCGGCCCGGCCGTGGACCAGGCCGATGGCCCGGCGGATTTCGCTCCGCCGCACGGTCAGCCGTCTGCTGCCGCACAGGCCAGACCCGCTGAGCCCGCGCACGGCCAGCCGCCTGCCACCGCGCAGACCAGACCCGCTGAGCCACCGCCCGGCGGGCTGTCGGAGACCACCAGTCAGTTACTGCAGGCGCGCACTCAGCTGCTGCGCCAGCAGGGAGCAAACAAAGCAAAAAAGAGTGAGCCGGCAGCGCAAAGTGCGCGGCCGGCGAGTTCGGCCCTGGAACGGCTGGCTAACGTTACCGAGCGCGGTCAGCAGCGGTTGCAGCAGGCCGCCAGCGAGGCTGCCCCGGTAAAAGAGGAGGCCTACCGCTGGAAGGCCTTAACGCCGACCGAAATCAAAGCCGCGCCGGTCGCCACGCCGAAGGCGCTGCGCACCGCGCTGGAACATGAAAAGACCCCGGAGCTGATCGCCCGGCTGACGGTAGAAGCGCAGCAGCGCGACGCCTGGGCCGCCGAGATCGCCACGCTGCCGATGCCACGTCTGGTGCAACAGCTGGCGCTGAACGCCTGGAAAGAGGTCACGGAGCAGGGCATCTGCCTGCACCTGCGTTCCAGCCAGCGCCACCTGAACTCGCCGTCGGCGCAAAAGGCGCTGAGCGACGCGTTAAACGCGTCGGGCGCAGCGCCGGTTGAATTAACCGTGGTGGAAGATGATAATCCGGCGGTGCTGACGCCGCTGGAGTGGCGGCAAAAAATTTATGAAGAGAAGCTGGCGCAGGCGCGCCAGTCGATTAGTGCAGATACGCATATTCAGACGCTGCGGCGGTTCTTCGACGCTGACGTTGATGAAGAGAGTATTCGTCCTGTGTAACCCGCCGCAGCAGCATAACGTTGCTGTGGCCTGAGCTTAAGAGAGAGAACCTATGTTTGGTAAAGGCGGATTGGGCAACCTGATGAAGCAGGCCCAGCAGATGCAGGACAAAATGGCGCAGGTGCAGGAAGAGATCGCCGCGATGGAAGTGACCGGCGAGTCCGGTGCCGGTCTGGTTAAGGTCACCATCAACGGTGCGCACAACTGCCGTCGCGTGGAAGTTGACCCGAGCCTGCTGGAAGATGACAAAGATATGCTGGAAGACCTGGTCGCCGCAGCATTTAACGACGCCGCACGCCGCGTAGCCGAAGCGCAGAAAGAGAAGATGGCCGGCGTCTCTTCCGGTATGCAGCTGCCGCCTGGCTTCAAGATGCCGTTCTGATGCAGACCAGCCCGCTCCTTGAAGCCTTAATGGAGTCGCTGCGCTGCCTGCCGGGCGTTGGGCCGAAATCGGCCCAGCGTATGGCGTTCCAGCTGCTGCAGCGGGACCGCAGCGGCGGCATGCGGCTGGCGCAGGCGCTGACCCGCGCCATGTCCGAAATTGGCCACTGCGCCGACTGCCGCACCTTCACCGAACAGGAAATCTGCACCATCTGCGCTAACCCGCGGCGGCAGCAGAACGGCCTGATCTGTGTGGTGGAAACCCCGGCCGACATTCATGCCATTGAGCAGACCGGGCAGTTTGCCGGCCGCTACTTTGTGCTGATGGGGCACCTGTCGCCGCTGGACGGTATCGGTCCGAACGATATCGGCCTGGACAGGCTGGAGCAGCGGCTGGAGCGTGAGTCGATTCAGGAACTGATCCTCGCCACCAACCCGACGGTGGAAGGGGAGGCAACCGCCAACTACATCGCCAGCCTGTGTGAGCAGTATGGCGTGGAAGCCAGCCGCATCGCCCACGGCGTGCCGGTGGGCGGCGAACTGGAGATGGTTGACGGCACCACGCTGTCGCACTCGCTGGCCGGTCGTCGCAAGATGATTTTCTGAACAATCAACGGCACGAGCTCTCGTGCCGCCTTGAAATAGTTTTTTCCCGTCCCCATCTCTGGTCTCAACGTTCATCAACCTGTTTTTAGTTGAGGTAGCAATGACCATGAAAGGACAAGAGACCCGTGGCTTCCAGTCAGAAGTGAAGCAGCTGCTGCACCTGATGATCCACTCGCTCTATTCAAACAAAGAAATCTTCCTGCGTGAGCTGATCTCCAACGCCTCGGACGCCGCCGACAAGCTGCGTTTCCGCGCGTTGTCCACCCCGGATCTCTACGAGGGTGACGGTGAGCTGCGCGTGCGGGTTTCCGTTGATAAGGAAAAACGCACCCTGACGCTGAGCGATAACGGCATCGGTATGCGTCGTGACGAAGTCATTGAAAACCTTGGCACCATCGCCAAATCCGGCACCAAATCCTTCCTCGAATCACTGGGTTCAGACCAGGCGAAAGACAGCCAGCTGATCGGCCAGTTCGGCGTTGGCTTCTACTCGGCGTTTATCGTGGCGGACAAAGTGACCGTGCGTACCCGCGCGGCCGGTGCAGCGGTGGATGAAGGCGTGTTCTGGGAGTCCGCCGGCGAGGGCGAATACACCCTGGCAGAGATTGAAAAAGCCGATCGCGGCACCGAGATCACCCTGCACCTGCGCGAAGGCGAAGACGAGTTCCTCGACGCCTGGCGCGTGCGCAGCATCATCAGCAAATACTCAGACCACATCGCCCTGCCGGTTGAGATCGAATCCCGCAACGAAGAAGAAGACACCACCAGCTGGGAGAAGATCAACAAGGCACAGGCGCTGTGGACGCGTAACAAGTCTGACGTCAGCGAAGACGAGTACAAAGAGTTCTACAAGCACGTGGCACACGACTTCAGCGACCCGCTGACCTGGAGCCATAACCGCGTGGAAGGCAAGCAGGAATACACCAGCCTGCTCTATATCCCGGCCAAAGCGCCGTGGGACATGTGGAACCGCGATCACAAGCACGGCCTGAAGCTCTACGTGCAGCGCGTGTTTATCATGGACGACGCAGAGCAGTTCATGCCGAACTACCTGCGCTTCGTCAAAGGCCTGATCGACTCCAGCGATCTGCCGCTCAACGTCTCCCGCGAAATCCTGCAGGACAGCCGTATCACCCAGACCCTGCGCGGTGCACTGACTAAGCGCTCGCTGCAGATGCTGGAGAAAGTGGCGAAGGATGACGAAGAGAAGTATCAGTCGTTCTGGCAGCAGTTCGGCCTGGCGCTGAAGGAAGGCCCGGCGGAAGACAGCGCTAACATTGAAACTATTGCTAAGCTGCTGCGCTTCGCCTCCACCAGCAGCGACGGTGCGGCGCAGACCGTGTCGCTGGAAGATTACCTGACCCGCATGGTCGAAGGGCAGGAGAAAATCTACTACATCACCGCTGACAGCTACGCCGCCGCCAAGAGCAGCCCGCACCTGGAGCTGTTCCGCAAGAAAGGCATCGAAGTGCTGCTGCTCTCCGATCGCATCGACGAATGGATGATGAGCTATCTGACCGAGTTCGACGGTAAGCCGTTCCAGTCGGTGAGCAAGGCCGACGAGTCGCTGGACAAGCTGGCGGACGACGAAACCGAAGAGCAGAAAGAGGCCGGTAAGGCGCTGGAGCCGTTCGTGGAGCGTGTGAAAACGCTGCTGGGCGAGCGCGTAAAAGAGGTGCGTCTGACCCACCGTCTGACCGACACCCCGGCTATCGTTACCACCGAAGCCAGCGATATGAGCACCCAGATGGCCAAGCTGTTCGCCGCGGCGGGCCAGGACGTCCCTGAGGTGAAATACCTGTTCGAGCTGAATCCGGACCACGCGCTGGTGAAACGCGCGGCCGATACCCAGGATGAAGCGCGCTTCGCCGAGTGGATCGAGCTGCTGCTGGAGCAGGCGCTGTTAGCCGAGAAAGGCACGCTGGATGACCCTAACCAGTTTATCCGCCGCATGAACCAGCTGCTGCTGGGCTAACCGACCGCTACGCTGTCGGCAATAAAAACCGCCGCTGGGGCTGCTCAGCGGCGGTTTTTTTATGCCTTCGCAACCTCCCTGTTTGATGTCAGCAGCGTTTTCCCTGCTGCTCTGGACGCCTCGCGGCGTTGCCGCCTGCATTCCTGCAGTGACTCAGCCCGCCAGCACCGCCTCCTCCAGCAGCCAGCGGCGGAACAGGCCGATCTCCCGCTCCTCGCTGCGCGAGGCTTTCACCATCATCCAGGTAGCGCGATCCACTTCGGCAAAGCCCAGCGGCGCAATCAGCGTGCCTTCCCGGATCTCTTTCTTCACCAGGATCTGCGGCGTCATGATGATGCCCATGCCGTTGCGCGCAGCCTGAATCGCCAGCGTCAGGTTATCAAAGTGGCGTCCGGCCCAGAAATCCCCGCGCGCACCGGTCTTTTTCGCCCACTCGGCCCACGCATGCGGTTTGGTATCGGCATGCAGCAGCGGCAGGGTGGAGAAGTCGGTTTCAACGGTAAAGCCTTTAACCAGGGAGGGGGCGCACACCGGGCCGATGTTATCGACGGCGATCGGCGTGGCGGCAATATCCTCCTGCAACGCCTGCTCGTGGCTGAGGATCAGCACGTCGGTGTGTTCGCTGCGTACCTTATCGATATCGACGTGGGTTTGAAAGGTCAGCGCAATCTCACCGTGGCGCTCGCTGAAGCGGCTGATGCGCGGGATCAGCCACTGCGCCAGAAAACTCGGCGCGCAGGATACGGTCAGGCTGTGCAGATTGCGCGTGCGGATCTTCTCACAGGTGGTCTCAATCTGGCTGAAGGTCTGCATGCAGCACACCTTCAGGCGCTCCCCGTCCGACGTCAGCTGCACCCGGCCACTGGTTCGTAAAAACACCGGTTTACCCAGCCACTCCTCCAGCAGCTTGATCTGATGGCTGACCGCGCTGTGCGTCACGTTGAGCGACTGCGCCGCCAGGCTGAAACTTTGATGCAGCGCTGCCTGGTGAAAATAGCGCAGCGCGCGCAGTGATGGAAGTCCTGGCATAGGCCTGCCCTGTTAGAAAAATTCACAGTAAGTGTCTGTTTATATCATTTTAAAGTCCAGCCCGTTTTCCCTACTCTCAACTGGTTATCATCACGTTCACAGGAGAATCACGGGTAGCACTGTGTCAGTCTGTTATCTGAAGTTACAGGGGGGTCCTGTGTATCTCCGCTCAGTACAGCGGAGGTTCACTGCACAATAACGTAGCCTGCTGTCCCTTCGGCCGTTTCACGGCCGTGCCGGGAATGGAAATCGGGAGAATTTTGGGAGATGAAAAATGAGCAATATGCTGCCGTTGAACGGCAATATGATCGGTATTCTGGGTGGGATCATCCTCAGCACCGATTCGGTGTTTATCCGCATGATGGGTATTGCCGACTCCTGGCTGATCGTCGCCCTCAGAGGCGTGCTGATGTGGGGGATCTGCCTGCTGGTGTGGTGCTGCTGGCGGCAGAGCCGTAGCATGCTTGGCTCGCCCTGGCTGACCAGGGACAACGTGCTCTCCACGCTGTTTTTTTGCGTCTCATCGGCCTGCTTTGTTAACGCGCTGAACCGCGGCAACGTGGCAACCGTGCTGGTGATTATCTCCGCCACGCCGTTTATCTCTGCGCTTATTTCCCGGCTATTTTTCGGCATAAAAAGCGACCGCAGCGTCATGCTGGCCGCGCTGGCGGCAATGACTGGGGTGACGATCGTAATGTCCGGCCGCGGCGTTGATGACAGCGCCGTCGCCAACCTGTTTGCGCTGGGTACGGCGGTCTCAATGGCGCTGGCCTTTATCTTCAGCTCGCGGGTCAGCGGCGGAACGCTGGTGCTGCCTTCGCTGGGGGCGGTACTGGCTTCGGTCCTGATCGCACTGTGGTCCGGCGGCACGCTGGTCAGCGGCCTGGAACAGCTCAGCCCGGCGCAGGTTGGCTGGGTAGTGGCCGAAGGTGCGCTGGTTATGCCGCTGGCGATGGGATTAATTACGCTGTCGACGCGATTTGTTTCACCGGCCAACGCCGGGCTGTTCCTGCTGCTGGAAACCGCGCTGGCACCGTTATGGATGTTTCTGTTCCTTGGTGAAGTGCCGACGATTCAGGCAGTTATTGGCGGTGGCATCATTATCATCGCGGTGATCTCACAGAGCCTGCATGCCCGCCGACAGGGCGCGCCGGCGGGCCTGGCCGATGCGGGATAAGTTCCTGTTACCTTGTGATGCGCGGGGCATGATGGTATGTTCTTGCCCTCAGATATCATGAACTTTAAAGCAATTCGCAAGGGGATTTACGCAATGCGTATTATTCTGCTCGGGGCTCCGGGTGCAGGAAAGGGGACTCAGGCCCAGTTTATTATGGAGAAATACGGTATTCCGCAAATCTCCACCGGTGACATGCTGCGTGCTGCAGTGAAAGCAGGCTCAGAACTGGGGCTGCAGGCCAAAGAGATTATGGATGCCGGTAAACTGGTGACTGACGAACTGGTGATTGCGCTGGTCAAAGAGCGCATCGCTCAGGAAGACTGCCGCAACGGTTTCCTGCTGGACGGCTTCCCGCGCACCATCCCTCAGGCGGATGCCATGAAGGACGCCGGTATCAGGGTCGACAACGTGCTGGAATTCGCGGTACCTGACGAACTGATCGTTGAGCGTATTATTGGCCGCCGTGTGCACACACCTTCTGGCCGCGTCTACCACGTCACCTTCAATCCACCGAAGGTTGAAGGTAAAGACGATGCGACCGGCGAAGAGCTGACCACCCGTAAGGACGATCAGGAAGAGACCGTGCGTAAGCGCCTGGTGGAATACCATCAGATGACCGCACCGCTGATTGCTTACTACAGCAAAGAAGCGGCCGCCGGTAACACCGCGTACCACAAGATCGACGGCACCCGTAAGGTAGCCGAAGTCAGCGCCGAGCTGGCTAAAATCCTCGGTTAATCCGTTCCGGGGCCGACGATTGTCGGCCCCTGTTACAGCAACAGCTACATCCCCCGCCATTTTCCGCTAGAATAAGCCTCGTTTTCATTTCCTCCGTTTGCCATGAAAGGATGAACCATGCGGCAAGATAAGCCCGGTGTACTGCTGGTGAATTTAGGCACGCCTGATGCCCCCACCACGCCCGCCGTCAAACGCTACCTGAAACAGTTCCTCAGTGACCCGCGCGTGGTGGATTCGCCCCGCTGGCTGTGGTGGCCGATTCTGAATCTCGGTATTTTGCCGATTCGCTCACCGCGCGTAGCGAAGCTCTACGCCTCGGTGTGGACGGAAGAAGGTTCGCCACTGCTGGTTTACAGCAAGCGCCAGCGCGATGCGCTGGCCGCCCGGCTGGACATGCCGGTGGCGCTGGGGATGTCTTACGGCAACCCGAGCCTGAAAAGCGCGCTGGATCAGCTGATGGCGCAGGGCGTAAACCGGCTGATCGTGCTGCCGCTTTACCCGCAGTTCTCCTGTTCCACCGTTGCCGCGGTCTGGGACGGTATTACAAAAGTCTTTGCCGGCTATCGTAGCCTGCCGACCGTGCAGTTTATCCGCGACTACGCCGAGCATCCGGCCTATATCGCCGCGCTGGCCGCTTCAGTGCAACGTTCGTTTACGCAACACGGCAAGCCGGACCTGCTGGTGGGTTCCTTCCACGGCATACCGCAGCGTTTTGCCGACGAGGGTGATGATTATCCGCAGCGCTGCTATGACACCTTCGACGCGCTTAAGGCCGCGCTTGGCCTCGGTGAAAGCGAAGCGATGCTCACCTTCCAGTCGCGCTTTGGCCGCGAACCCTGGCTGATGCCGTACACCGACGAAACCATGAAGGGGCTGCCGGCCAAAGGCATTAAGCACGTGCAGATTATGAGCCCGGGCTTCTCCTCTGACTGTCTGGAAACGCTGGAAGAGATCAACGGAGAAAACCGCGAGATCTTCCTGCACGCGGGCGGCACGCGCTTTGAATATATTCCGGCGCTGAACGACGACGAAGAACACATCACCATGATGCTGGAGCTGGTTAACGCTTACCGTTGACGGCCCCCGCCGGTGAACGGCAGCTGATAAGCCAGTCTGTGCTGAGTCAGGCTTTTCACCGGCGATAAGCGTTAACGGCCCTGTTGCCGTTACCGCTGTGCCAGAGGCATTAATCAGACCTGGCAGACCTGCCAAATCCCCGAGGCCTGCTTACGGCCCGCGAAACGCCACCGGATTGCGCAAATCCGCCCGACCGGTTGCTGAGACGGTCAACGCGTTGCGCAACTGTGCTATCATCGCCCTCTGTTTCCCTGCCCGTAGTCAGCAATTATGAAATTCCCCGGCAAACGTAAGTCCAAACACTATTTCCCCGTCAGCGCGCGCGACCCGCTGCTGCAACCGGTCCAGCCGGAAAACGAGTCGGCCAGCAGCTGGATCGTCGGTATTGACCAGATCCTCGTGGATATTGAAGCGAAGGTGGACGATGACTTCGTCACCCGCTACGGCCTCAGCTTCGGCCACTCGCTGGTGATTGAAGATGACGTGGCCGAGGCGCTGTACGCCGAGCTGGTGCGCGAAAACCTGATTGCCCACCAGTTTGCCGGCGGCACCATCGGTAACACCCTGCATAACTACTCGGTGCTGGCGGACGACCGCTCGGTGCTGCTCGGCGTGATGTGCAATAACGTGCAGATCGGCGGCTATGCTTACCGTTACCTGTGCAACACCTCCAGCCGTACCGATCTTAACTACCTTCAGGGCGTGGACGGCGCTATCGGCCGCTGCTTTACGCTGATTGGCGATAACGGCGAACGCACCTTCGCCATCAGTCCGGGGATGATGAACCAGCTGCGGGCGGAGAGCGTGCCGGAAGCGGTGATCGCCGGCGCATCGGCGCTGGTGCTGACCTCCTATTTAGTGCGCTGCAAACCGGGCGAACCGATGCCCGCCGCCACCATGCAGGCGATTAGCTATGCCAAAAAGCATAACGTGCCGGTGGTGCTGACGCTGGGCACCAAATACGTGATTGCCGACAACCCGCAGTTCTGGCGTGATTTCCTGCGCGACCACGTTTCGATCGTGGCGATGAATGAGGATGAAGCCTTTGAGCTGACCGGCGAGCGCGATCCGCTGCAGGCGGCCAATATCGCCCTCGACTGGGTTGACCTGGTGCTCTGTACCGCCGGGCCGAACGGGCTGTATATGGCGGGCTTTACCGAAGAGTCCGGCAAACGCACCACCCAGCACCCGCTGCTGCCGGGGGCGATTGCCGAGTTTAACCAGTATGAGTTCAGCCGCGCGATGCGCCACCAGGACTGTGAGCAGCCGCTGCGCATCTACTCGCACATTGCGCCGTACATGGGCGGGCCGGAGAAGATCATGAACACCAACGGGGCAGGGGACGGTGCGCTGGCGGCGTTATTACACGACATCACCGCCAATAACTTTCACCGCAGCAACGTGCCCAACTCGAGCAAGCATGGCCGCAGCTACCTGACCTACTCGTCGCTGGCCCAGGTGTGTAAATACGCCAACCGCGTCAGCTATCAGGTGCTGAACCAGCACTCCCCGCGCCTGACCCGCGGCCTGCCGGAGCGCGAAGACAGCCTGGAAGAGTCTTACTGGGAACGGTAAGCATCGACATGGGGATCAACGAAGCCTGTAAAGCGCGTCGTTTTTCCCTGTAAGCGTGTTAATCGCAGAGGCCCGCCCGTCTGAATTGCACCCTAAAGGTTGTACACCCAACCGACGAAGGTACAGTTCACGTTTCCCGGGCGGGCATCAGATAACGGCTAAACACAGGGGCGCGTTTAACCGTTATCCGGTGACTGTCAGATCGGGCACTCGCTGGCTTTAGTCTCTTCCGGCTCGACCAGAATCAGATTGAGCATATTGTTGGCAATTTCCCGCTCGCCCATCACCACGCGGTCGGCACCGCGTTCCATAATATAGTCGACCTCGTCGTCGTAATGGGCGCGGGCGATAATCTCAATGTTGGGGCGTTTTTGCCGGGCGGCGGTGACGATCTCCCCGGCTTCGTAGCCGTTAGGAATGGTCAGCAGCAGCCAGCGCGCGCAGTCGAGTCGCGCCAGGTCCATCGTATCTTCGCGAGCGGCATTGCCCAGCACCGCCCGGATACCCTGCTCACGCAGCGCTTCCACGCGCGGGCGGCTGTTCTCCACCACCACCATTGGGATCCCGGCTTCCGTCAGCCGCTTGCCCAGCAGGCTGCCGACGCGGCCGTAGCCGACCAGCACCGCATGGTTGCACAGGTCAACCGGGATCTGCTTCTCTTCCTCGATCGCTTCTTCCTGGGTTTGCTCTTCGACGGTTTCGGCTTTCTGCAGATAGCGTTCCAGCAGGGCAAACAGAATCGGATTCAGCATGATCGACAGGATGGCGCTGGCCAGCACCAGGTTACGGCCGGTTTCCGGCAGCAGATTAAGGCTGACGCCGAGCCCGGCAAGAATAAATGCAAACTCACCGATCTGCGCCAGGCTGACGGAGATGGTCAACGCTGTGCGCCTGGAGTGGCCAAACAGCCGTACCAGGAACAGGGCAATCAGTGACTTACCCAGCACGATAATCGCCAGCGCGCCCAGCACCGCCAGCGGCTCCTGCACCAGGATCATCGGGTCGAACAGCATGCCGACCGACACAAAGAACAGCACGGCAAACGCATCGCGCAGCGGCAGCGTATCGTGCGCCGCCCGGTGGCTTAGCTCAGACTCGTTCAGCACCATACCCGCGAAGAAGGCACCTAATGCAAAGGAAACATCGAAGAACTCCACCGCGCCAAAAGCGATACCCAGCGCCAGCGCCAGCACCGCCAGGGTAAACAGCTCACGCGAGCCGGTGGCGGCGCTGCGCGCCAGGATCCACGGTACCACCCGGCGGCCCACCACCATCATCAGCACCATAAAGGCCACCACCTTGCCGATGGTCAGCAGCAGGTCCCACAGCACCAGCGTCACGCTGGCCTTGCCCTCTTCGAACATCCCGGCGATGGCAGGCAGCAGCACTAACGCCAGCACCATCACCAGGTCTTCAACAATCAGCCAGCCGATGGCGATCTGTCCGCGCTGGCTGTCAATAAGCTGCCGTTCTTCCAGCGCACGTAGCAGCACCACGGTACTGGCGGTGGACAGGCACAGCCCGAACACCAGCCCGGTCATTATCGACCAACCCAGCGCCCATGACAGCCCCATTCCCAGCACCGTGGCACCCGCAATCTGGGCGACAGCACCGGGAATGGCAATCGACTTTACCGCCATCAGATCTTTTAGCGAGAAGTGCAGACCAACGCCAAACATCAGCAGGATCACGCCCAGCTCGGCCAGTTCGGGGGCCAGATTGGTATCGGCGACAAAACCCGGCGTAAACGGGCCGGCCAGCACGCCGGCCAGCAGATAACCGACTAGAGGAGAGATGCGCAGGCGGTGAGCCAGCATACCGAAGAGGAAGGCGAGAACTAAGCCTCCGACAATGGTGGTGATAAGCGGGGTAGTATGGTGCATGCCTGTCTCCTTTAAATGCCTGGTCGTCATACTTCGCGTTGCAGATACGCTGGCGGTACCTGGCGAATCAGCCCCATCCGGGAGCTGAATATGACAGGCACTGGCGAGTGCCCGCGGGACTGACGGGCTTGCCGTTTTCCTGCAACTGGAATTAATCGGAGCAAAAATTGTGTCCAGTTGTAAGTTTTCAGTGTATGGCATAATCGGGTGAGGCGCTTGTAATAATTGGCCATAATCGAAAAAAATATCAGCCACAGCGGTAAACCAGGCAGAACGTGCGATTTCTCCCACTTATCGGCGAACAGGACTGATGTTACCGCCGTATGAACCGGTGCAAACTTCACTCATTTGCACCGGTAAGGGACTATTTATGGCGGTTATCAGGCAGGAAAGCGGTGAGAATGCCGAGAAGCGGCAGATAAGCGCAGATTTGATAGACCCGTTCGATACCGGTGTGGTCGGCTACCAGGCCAAGCACCGCCGCCCCGATGCCGCCCATACCAAAGGCAAAACCGAAAAACAGCCCTGAAACCATACCGATACGCGCCGGCATCAGCTCCTGGGCGTAGACCAGAATCGCCGAGAAGGCCGACGCCAGCACAAAGCCGATAATTACCGACAGCGCGCCGGTCCACCACAATCCGACGTGCGGCAGCAGCAGGGTAAACGGGGCGACGCCGAGAATCGACGCCCAGATCACCCGCTTACGGCCAATCTTATCGCCGATCGGCCCACCGATCACCGTACCGGCCGCCACGGCGAACAGAAACACGAACAGGTGCAGCTGGGCGCTCTGCACCGACAGGCTGAATTTCTGCATCAGGTAGAAAGTGTAATAGCTGCTCAGGCTGGTGAGGTAGAAGTACTTGGAGAATACCAGCAGCAGCAGGATGCTAATCGCCTGTGCTACCTTGCGGCGCGGCAGCGGGCTGACGGCCGGTGCCGGCTGGCTCTTCACCGCGCGGTGCTGCGCCTGATACCAGCGGCTGATTTGCAGCAGCAGCACAATCGCCAGCAGCGCGGCCAGCGTAAACCAGCCGACGTTACCGCGGCCGTAAGGGGCAATCACCAGCGCGGCCAGCAGCGGGCCGAGCGCGCTGCCGGCGTTACCGCCGACCTGGAACAGCGACTGGGCCAGCCCGTGACGCCCGCCGGAGGCCATACGGGCCACCCGCGACGACTCCGGGTGGAACACCGACGAACCGGTGCCGACCAGTGCTGCCGCCAGCAGGATCATAGGGAAGCTGCCGGCGGTGGCCAGCAGCGCCAGCCCGGCCAGGGTAAAGCCCATGCCAATCGGCAGTGACCACGGCTGCGGGTGTTTATCGGTGTACCAGCCAATCACCGGTTGCAGCAGCGAGGCCGTGACCTGAAAGGTCAGGGTGATCAGGCCGATCTGTACAAAGCTCAGCGAGAAGTCGGCGCGCAGCAGCGGGTAGATCGCCAGGATCAGCGCCTGCAACATATCGTTCAGCAGGTGGGCAACGCTGATAGCGCCAAGAATGCCAAAGGCGGTACGCCGCGCCGGTGCGGCGGGCGGGGAGGAGAGAGTACGTTCGCTTGCCATAAAATTAACCTGTCATCGTTATCTGTTTTAATGGGTGAACTGCAGGGAATCTTCCTTTATAACCAACTATCTTGTGCGTGATAATGACTTTTTTGATCTATGCCTGCGGCATAATTACACCCTTGATGAACGGCGCGGCCGTTTGTCTGATTTTTCATCACTGCCCGGTCAGGGCAATCGCGGTTATTCAACAAGGAGAGGCAGATGGCGGCAGTAAAAAAACAGATCCTCAGCGTGCTGGCGTTGGCACTGGTGAGCGCCCCGCTAATGGCGCAGGCGTGGGTCAAAGATCGCACCTATAAATTTACCGTATTGCACACCAACGATCACCACGGTCGTTTCTGGAACAACGAACGCGACGAGTACGGCCTGGCCGCGCAGAAAACCATGATGGACCAGATCCGCATGGAGGTGCAGGCGCACGGTGGGGCCACGCTGATCCTCTCCGGCGGCGATATCAATACCGGGGTGCCGGAATCAGACCTGCAGGACGCCGAGCCGGATTTCCGCGGCATGAACCTGATCGGTTATGACGCGATGGCGATCGGCAACCATGAGTTTGATAACCCGCTGTCGGTGCTGCGCCAGCAGCAGAAATGGGCGAAGTTTCCACTGCTCTCGGCCAATATCTATGAAAAAAGTACCGGCAAGCGCCTGTTCCAGCCCTATGCGCTGTTTAACCGCATGGGGCTGAAAATTGCGGTGATCGGCCTGACCACCGACGACACCGCCAAAATCGGCAATCCGGAAAACTTCACCGACATCGTATTCCATAAGCCGGCGGATGAGGCGAAAAAGGTGGTGGAGGCGTTACGTAAAAAAGAGAAGCCGGACGTGATTATCGCCGCCACCCATATGGGCCACTACGATAACGGCAACCATGGCTCTAACGCACCGGGTGACGTTGAAATGGCACGTGCCCTGCCCGCAGGTTACCTGGATATGATCGTCGGCGGCCACTCGCAGGACCCGGTCTGCATGGCAAAAGAGAATGTGAAACAGGCCGACTACGTGCCGGGTACCCCGTGTGTGCCGGACCGGCAGAACGGCACCTGGATCGTACAGGCGCACGAGTGGGGCAAATACATTGGCCGTGCGGACTTCACCTTCCGCAACGGCAAGCTCAGTCTTGAACACTACGAGCTGGTGCCGATCAACCTCAGGCATAAGGTCACCAACGCTGACGGCAGCACCACCTGGGTGAACTACACGCCGGAAATTGCCAAAAATCCAGCGATGATGAAGCTGCTGACCCCGTTCCAGAAAAAGGGTGAAGCGCAGCTGGGGGTAAAAATCGGCAGCACCGACGGGCGGCTGGAGGGGGATCGCAGCAAAGTGCGCTTTGTGCAGACCAACATGGCGCGGCTGATCCTTGAGGGGCAGATTGAACGGACCAACGCCGATTTTGCGGCGATGAGCGGCGGCGGCGTGCGTGATTCCATTGACGAAGGGAATATCACCTACAAAGACGTGCTTAAGGTGCAGCCGTTTGGTAATACGCTGGTGTACGTGGAGATGACCGGCCGCGAGGTTGAGCAGTATCTGGCGGTGGTGGCCAACAAGCAGGTGGATTCCGGTGCTTACGCCCAGTTTGCCCGTGTCAGCCTGGTGGCCGATGGCAAGGGGGTCAGCGAAGTGAAGATTAACGGTGAGCCGCTGCAGGCGGATAAAACCTATCGCATGGCGACGCTGAGCTTTAACGCCACCGGCGGTGACGGCTGGCCGGCGGTCGACAAACAGCCCAGCTACGTTAATACCGGTTTTGTTGATGCCGAAGTGCTGAAGCAGTACATCGCGGGCCACTCGCCGCTGAAGGCGGCCGACTACCAGCCGCACGGGGAGATTGTCTATCGTCAGGCAGAGAGTGCGGCATCCGGGCAGGACGCAACGGCGAAAAGCGATCTGCCTGCTATCTCCTCACCGCCGGTGAATGGTCCGGCCAACGCCGCGACGGCATCCGCAAAATAACAGGCGGATTAGGATGCGGAACAGGCCGCAATGACCGGCTGCTAAGGGCATAAAAAAACGGGTTCTCTTCACCATGACGAGAACCCGTTTTTGATTACGCCACGCGGGCGTTATGACCGACAGGCGGCGCGCTTCTGACGCGCGCCGATCAGACGGTCGCGCAGTTTGTCATACACCCAGTTGTACACCACGGTATACGGCAGGAAGAACAGGAAGAAACCGATCTCAATCATAAACGCCTGCAGCAGGCCGATATCCAGCATCCACGCGGCCAGCGGCAGGCCGATCAGAATAAAACCGCCCTCAAAGCCCAGCGCATGGGCCACGCGCAGCTTCAGGCCGCGGGTAACGCGCTCGCGCGGCCACAGGCGATCGAAACCGGCGTTGTAAATAATGTTCCACAGCATTGCCACCGTGGACAGCATAATCGCCAGCGCACCCATCTGAAACAGGGGCTTATCCATCAGCCAGGCGGCGGTGGGGGCAACGATCGCCAGCGCGACGGCTTCAAAACCGACCGCGTGTAAAATTCGCTCTTTCAGCGTGCGTACAGACATGGTAACTCCTTAAGGTTTAACGGCAGACGGCGACGTTCCTGTCTGTTAACTCTCACTTCGCCTGCCTGGGCGGGCCCGCTTCCGGCCCGTGACATCAGCTATTTTCTGTGATTTTTCTGCTAAGATAAAATGAATATCCATCGATAAAAGCGATACATTGATGCGCTACTCCCCGGAATCTCTCGAAGCCTTTGTGCAAACCGTTGAAAGCGGTTCCTTTTCGGCCGCGGCCCGCGCGCTGCGTAAAAGCCAGTCGACCATCAGCACCGCCATCGCCAACCTGGAAAGCGATCTCGGCTACGCGCTGTTTAACCGTGAGGCGCGCACGCCGGTGCTGACCGAAAACGGCCAGCGCACGCTGGCCCAGGTGCAGGCGATCCTCGCGGCGTCGGCAAAGCTGGATGACCTGGCGATAAGGCTGGCCGGCGAGGTGGAGCCGCACCTGCGGCTGGCGATTTCTGATTTCTGGCAGGCCGATCACCACGAACGGCTGCTGCAGCGGCTGGCCAGCCGCTACCCGGAGATTGAGTTCGAGTGCATGATTGCCGAAGACGACGATGTGATTGACCTGCTGCAGAGCGGGCGGGCGCACGTTGGCGTGATACGGGTGCAGCCGCGCTATCCGGCCGATATCAGCGTGCAGCGCCTGCAGGTTGAAGCGCAGATGGCGATCTACCTGCACCGCGACCACCCGCTGGCGCAACAGCCGCTGGTCAGCGAAGCGGATCTGCAGCGCGAACGGCAGCTCAGGCTGCGGCTGATGACCGCGCCGGTGCCGGTATCCGGTGGAAAGGTCTGGCTGGCAGATTCCTACCTGCTGCTGCTGGAGATGGCCGAACAGGGATTTGGCTGGACGGTATTGCCGCGCTGGATGGACGAACAGTTTGGTCATCAGAAGCTGCGCGAGCTGCCGGTGGCGGGCTGGCCGCAGCGCATCCAGGTGGACGTTGCCTGGTCCCGGCGCGCACCGCCAGGCCCGGCCGGGCGCTGGATGATCGACCAGCTGATTGCGCAGACTGCTGACTAATCGTGTTTAGCGATATCCGCAAAGCGCGCATCGAGCAGCGCCGCCAGATCGCCGGGGGCCAGTTCGAGATCCAGCCCGCGTTTGCCGCCGGAGATAAACAGGGTGGCAAACGCCTGCGCCGGCTGGTCAATCACCGTCGGCAGCCGTTTTTTCTGCCCCAGCGGGCTGATGCCCCCCAGCAGGTAGCCGGTGCTGCGCTGCGCCGCCTGCGGATCGGCCATCTCGGCCTTTTTCGCGCCCAGCGCCTTCGCCACCTTTTTCAGGTCCAGCTGCCCGGCAACCGGCGTCACCGCCACTGCGAGGGTTTTGTTGTCACCGTTCAGCGCCACCAACAGGGTTTTGTACACCTGCGCGGCGTCCAGATTGAGTTTCCGTACCGCCTCTTCACCAAAATGGGTTTCGTTACTGTCGTGCTCATACGCGTGGATGGTGAAATTAATTTTATGTTTTTCGAGAAGTTTTACTGCCGGCGTCATCGCGGTCATCCCTCTTTTATGCTGGTGAGTCACAAGTCTTGATTTGATGAATAAAAGTACTGGCGAAAAAGTGCACTTTGCGCGACAATCTGCCCCGCGTCAGCACCCGTGCTGGCTGACAACCAAAATCATAAAAATTTCCTTATTGACTGGCCGGTAGTGATACCGGCCATTTTTTTTATTTTTCCTGCAGCAGGTCGGGCAGATTGCCGTCCCCGTAAAGATGCAGCGCCCCGACCGCCACCACATAATGCCCCGGCGGCAGCTGGCGCAGCGTCTGTTGCCACTGGCGGTTGCGCTGGTGCATCAGCAGCTCGTTAAGCCCGCTGCTGAACGTATCCGGCAGGGCGAAGCGGTCGCGGTGCCGCGGCGGCGTAGCCAGCCACCAGCCGATCATAGTTTGTAGCAGGCGGGCGTTCACCTGCCAGTGCTGCAGGGTATCCAGCAGCAGCGGTAAGCCGTTATCCGACAGTGATTTCAGCAGCGCCAGCTGGGTTTCTGCTCCTTCCAGCTCGATAATCGGCTTTTGCTGTTGCCGGGCAGCCCGCAGCAGCTGGTAGTCAATTCCGCAGTCGGCATGCAGCCCGAGACGTTGCGCCTGTTGCGCCTGCAGCATCAGCGCCACCTGCCAGGCGGGCAGCGTCTCCACGCGGGCCGCGTCGATCCCCAGCTCTTCACAACGCTGCTGCAGATCGCTGAACGCCTGCGGCGTCAGCCGCTCCGCGAGCGGCGCGCAGACCTCGGCTTCAGAAAACGGCGAGGCGGCGTGGGTGATATCGGCTTCCACAATCAGCGCATCGGCCTGCGCCAGCCGGGCCAGCAGCGCCTCAGGCAGCGGCTGCATGGTGCGGGTGCCCATATGGATGCTGCCGACCAGATGCAGCTGGCAGTGGGGCAGGGTAATATCCAGCGCAGGGTAACCACAGGGTTCCTGCCAGATCCTGCGCCAGCACGCCCGCAGGTCGCGGATAAATTTGCCCATCGCTTCTCTTCCACCTTATAGCCCCGGAACCCCCATGCTAGCCTGATAAGTGACTGATGGACAGATTACAACCGCGTGATTTTACACCTTATCCTGCGGCGGCCGGAAGCGCAGCAGGCGGTTGGCGTTGCTGACCACGGTAATCGACGACAGCGCCATCGCCGCCCCGGCCACCACCGGGCTGAGCAGGGTGCCGGTCAGTGGATAGAGCACGCCGGCGGCGATCGGGATGCCGCAGGCGTTATAGATAAAGGCGCCCAGCAGATTCTGTTTCATATTACGCAGCGTGGCATTAGCGATCGCCAGCGCATCCACCACCGCATTCAGATCCTGGCGCATCAGCGTGATCGCCGCGGTTTCAATTGCCACGTCGCTGCCGCCGCCCATGGCGATGCCGACGTCGGCCTGCGCCAGCGCCGGGGCATCGTTGATACCGTCGCCGATCATCGCCACCCGCTGGCCCTGCTGCTGCAGTTCGCGAATCGCCTGCGCTTTACCGTCCGGCAGCACCCCGGCAATCACCCGATCGATGCCGGCTTCACGGGCCACCGCCTGCGCGGTCAGCTGATTGTCGCCGGTCAGCATTACCAGCTGATAGCCACGCTGGTGCAGGCGTCGCAGCGCGTTAACGCTCTCACTGCGCAGCGGGTCGCGGATGGCGAACAGCGCCACGATGCGCCCTGCGGCGGCCAGCAGCACCGGCGTCGCGCCCAGGCTGGCCTGCTGCTCCAGCGCGGCCGCAACCGGTGCGGTGTCTATCTGCTGCTGCTCCATCAGCGCCCGGTTGCCCAGCAGCAGCGGCACACCGTCAAGTAAGCCGCTGACGCCCAGGCCCGCCAGGGTACGGAACTGAGCGACCTCCGGCAGCGTCGCCAGCCCGGCGTGGCTGAGAATAGCCCGGGCCAGCGGGTGGCCGGAGCCCTGCTCCAGCGCTGCGGCCTGAAGCTGCACCTGCGACAGCTCCGCACCGTTAAACAGCAGCACCTCGGCCACTTTAGGTGCCCCTTCGGTCAGGGTGCCGGTTTTATCAAACACCAGCGTGGTCAGCGTACTGGCCTGCTGCAATGCGTCGGCATCGCGCACCAGCACGCCAAACTCGGCGGCGCGGCCGACGCCGGCGATAATCGACATCGGCGTGGCCAGGCCGAGTGCACAGGGGCAGGCGATGATCAGCACGGTGGTGGCAACCACCAGGGTGTAGACCAGCTGGGGTGCCGGGCCAGACAGGTACCAGACCGCCGCGCTGACCAGCGCAATGGCCACCACCACCGGCACAAACACCGCCGAGATGCGGTCCGCCAGCCTGCCGATTTCCGGCTTGCTGCTCTGTGCCTGGCGTACCAGCTGAATAATTCGCGCCAGGGTGGTGTTCTTACCTACGGCATCGGCGGTAAACAGCACGCTGCCGTCCTGCATCACCGTTCCCGCGTGCAGCGTATCGCCCGCCGCCTTCTGCTGCGGTAGCGCTTCGCCGGTCAGCATCGCCTCATCCAGCCACGCCTCGCCCTGCACGATGGTGCCGTCCACCGGCACGCGATCGCCGGTATTGACCCGCAGCGTCATCCCCGGCTGCACCTCGCTCAGCGGCAGGCTGCGTTCACCGTTTTCCGTCACCACGCGGGCGACAGGCGGGGTCAGATCCAGCAGCCGCTCCAGCGCCCTGGAGGAGCGCTGCCGTGCCCGCTGTTCGAGCATATGGCCAAGATTAATCAGCCCGATAATCATCGCGCTGGCTTCGTAATAAAGGTTCTGCGCCGCCATCGGGAACCACTGCGGCCACAGGTTAACGCTGAAGGAGTAGAGCCAGGCCGCGCCCGTGCCCAGTGCTACCAGCGTATCCATGGTCGCCACGCCGTTGCGCAGGCTACGCCAGGCGCTGCGGTAGAAATGGCCACCGGCTACCACCATCACCATTAACGTCAGGACGCCGAGCCCCAGCCACAGGCTGCGGTTGTCGGCGGTCAGCATCATATTGTCGCCGAGCATCCCCCAGATCATCAGTGGAATACCCAGCGCTAACGCGAGGGCCGCCTGCCAGCGGAAACGGCGCATCGCCGCCAGCGCGCTCTGCTGCTGCTTCTCGCGGCGCTCGCCTTCATCTTCAATAATTTCCGCGCCGTAGCCGGCGCGGCTCACGGCCTCAGTCAGCATGGCCGGCGTGGCCGTACCCTGCACCAGGGCGCTGCGTTCGGCCAGATTGACGCGTGCCTGACGGACGCCGGGCACGTTTGTTAACGCCTTCTCCACCCGGCTGACGCAACTGGCGCAGCTCATTCCCTCGATCAGCAGCTGGTGGCTGTCGTCGGGCATCGCCGACTTAGCCTGGCTGCTGCTGTCGGTTATCCCCGCCGCCGGGGCCTGAATGCTCTCTTCGGTTTTGCCTGCTTTGGCAGAAAGCGCATCCCGACCAGCCTGCTTCGCGCGCACGGCGGGCTGGATGCCGACAACGCGCAGCGGTTGCGTTGCAGCGCTGTGCATGCCGGTCATTTTCGCCGGAAGCTTCGACGCCGCCGCTGTCAGCGCTTCCGGCTGAGATTCTGATTCTGTCAGCGGGTCAGCCTTTGGGCGCGCGGCCTCCGTGGCCAGCGTGGCGTGATAACCCGCGGATTCAACCGCGGCGATCAGCGCTTCACCGCTGGCACTGCCGGTTACCTGCGCTGCATCGACCGTAACGTCTGCATGCTGCACGTCATCGCGTTTTTCCAGCGCCTCTTTCACGCGTTTTACGCAGTGGCCGCAGGTCAGGCCATCCAGCGCAAGATGAATGGTATCGGTCATAATTCTCTCCTGTGAGTGGGACATCACAGACAAGGTTAAACCTTCCCGCAAGGGGAAGGTCAAATGTTAACGTGAAGAACAGGATCCACACGCTATGCCGCGGGTTTGCCTGCACTGCTGCGGGCATCGGGTCTGCCAGCGGCGAGTGTTGCTGAGTAACCGGGTAAGCAACGTGTGCGTCTGGTTTTTTTCGGCGTGGCAGCGGCTATCAGGCCTGCGTCTGCCAGCGGCGGCAGCAGGCGTGCGTGATACCTGAGGATATGTAGAATAAGAGTGATGACAGAGATACGGCCAGCCTGTGGAGAAGCGATGAATATCAGCGATGTGGCGAAAAAGACCGGATTAACCAGTAAAGCGATCCGTTTCTACGAAGAGAAGGGGCTGGTCACGCCGCCGCTGCGCGGCGACAACGGCTACCGTACCTATGGGCCGAAACATCTGGAAGAGCTGACGCTGCTGCGCCAGGCGCGCCAGGTGGGGTTCAACCTTGACGAGTGCCGCGAAATGGTCGGGCTGTTTAACGATCCCGCCCGGCACAGCGCCGACGTTAAGGCACGCACCCTGGAGAAAGTCAGCGAAATTGAGAACCATATCCAACAGCTAACAGAGATGCGCCAGCGCCTGCTGGATCTCGCCGCCAGCTGCCCCGGCGATGACAGCGCCGACTGCCCGATCATCAATCATCTGGCAGGCTGCTGCCAGAAAGCAACGTGACGAACGTCAGGCCGAACCGAACGCCGGCTATTTTTGGATATTTTACGACGATTACTGGAATCTTAAAGGCGGTATAATCAGCGCGGCGCTTGAGGCTTCTGCCTCAGGCTGCTGGCAGCAGTGCCGGTTGGTGTGAGGCAGAATGCAGAAAAGCCCCGAAGTTAATCTATCCCATTAACCCCGAGGCCCCTGTATGACCAAACACCATCAGGATAGCCTCTTACCTGCCGCAAGGCAAGGAGAAGCCTGCCATGAAACTGCCACGCAGTACCCTGTTATGGTGCGTATTAATGGTGTGTTTAACGCTGTTAATATTCACCGGCCTGATGCGGAAGTCGCTGTGCGAAATCCGCTATAAAGATGGCTTCAGGGACGGCATCCATGGCCTGTGGATCCGGTAAGTAGCCACCCGGAGGCGGGGGAAACCCCGCCTTTTCAGGAAACTGATGATGCCAGGGCGTCACAAGCGTCTTTATAAAGGGCTTCTCTTAACATCGGGAAGCCCTTTTTCTGTCTTCCAGATTACCGATTGAAGTCAATGACCTCTCAATCATCAGTCGGCCTCGCTTTCCTTAGTCGTATTGCTGGTGTAGATAAACCACAGCGCCAGCACCAGACAGAGCACCGCCAGCCCGCGACTGCCAGAGAACGGGATCTGCGCGTTACCCAGCCAGCCAAAGCTGTCAATCATCAGGCTCATGGCAATCTGCCCGGTAATCACCGCCACGGTCGCCACCGCTGAGCCGATGCGCGGCACCGCAAACGCCATAATTGCCACATAGGGTACGCCGAACAGCGCACCGAGCAGCTGCCATTTCGGCACATCCAGCAACGTCACCGTCTGTTTGGGCTCAAAGAAGACGATTAACAGCGCGGTGATCAGCGCACCTATAGCAAAGGTCAGAAACGCGCTGCGGAAGGTGCCTACCGCGCTGCCCAGCCTGCCGTTGATCGCGGCCTGAATACTCAGCAGCGCACCGCCCACCAGGCTCAGTAAGATCATCAGTAAAATCATGCTTTACCTCCGGCAATCAGCCCCAGCGCAACAACAATCAGCAGCAGAGCAACCAGCCTTCTGGCGTTAACCGGCCTGCGCGGGCTGCCGAACCAGCCAAAATGATCGATGGCCAGGCTCTTAAAAATCTGCCCGGCAAGAATGCCGATCATGGTCATCGCCAGTCCGATCACCGGTGAGGCGAGAGTCAGGATCACCACATACCCCGGGCCTAAAATCCCCCCGGTAAGTTGCCAGCCGGGTCGGGAGAAGAAGGAGGGCGCGTCGCGCGGGCCGAAAAACAGCATCAGCAAAAACGCCAGCGCGGTGCCGATGCCAAAAATGCTGAAGGTCGCCCACAGATGCCCGACCTCCCCACCCAGCGGGCCAAGCAGGCCGCCTTCTACCGACAAACCCATGCCGGCCAGTACCACCAGAATAATTAACAGTATTTGCATCAGGACAATGTCTTCGCTCAAAAAGGAGCAGTAGGGTAGCCGAACCGGTTATGTTGAAAAACGCTATAATGCAGAAAATACTTTTTCATATTCCGATGAGATGAACATGCTAAACCAGATCGACTTCCGCGCGCTGCGCCTGTTTGTCGCCGTTTTCGACCTGCAAAGTTTTTCACTGGTTGCCCGCAGGGAAGACGTTTCCGCGTCGCTGGTGACGCGTACCATCAACCAGCTGGAAAGCTCACTGGGCCAGCAGTTGTTCCACCGTAACACCCGCGCGGTGGTGCCGACGGAAGCTGGGAGTATCTTTGCAGCCCATGCCCGCACCCTGCTGGCACAACTCGCTGACGCCCAGGCCGAACTGCAGGAGAAAGAGAGCGAACCGTCTGGTCTGGTGCGCATTAACGCGCCGGTGGTGTTTGGTCAGCGGCATATTGCGCCGTGGCTGGCCGAGCTTTATCAGCGCTATCCGCGCATCCGCGTCGATCTGACCCAGACCGACAGCTATATCGAGCCGCATCGTGAAGGGGCCGATCTGATTTTTCGCATTGGCGTGCTGGCCGACTCCGGCCTGCAGGCGAGGATCTTTGGCCCGCAGATCAACTCGCTGCTGGCGTCACCCGCTTACGTAGCGCGCTACGGCAGGCCGGAAACGCCTGAGGATCTCGCCGCTCACCGCAGCCTGGCCTTTAACGGCCCGCAGGGGCTGAACCGCTGGTACTTCCGCCGTGGACAGGAAAGCTGGCGGCACTATCCCCTGAATCCGGTGTTGACCTCGAACAATGCCGACACGTTGCTGACGGCGGCGTTGAACGGCATGGGAATGGTGCTGTTCCCCGACTGGATGAGTGGTGAACACCTGAGCAGCGGCAGGCTGATTAATCTGCTGGAGGGCTTTGAGTGTGCGACTACCCTGGAGCAGCCGCAGATCGCCGCCGTCTGGCCCAAATCGCGACGCCTGCCGCTAAAGGTACGGGCAACGGTGGATTTTTTTGTCGAGAAGTTTGGCTCACCGCTCAACTGGCGGAACCGCTGATTTTTGGATTTTTTACGACAATTACTGGAATTATAAAGGCGGTATAATCAGCGCGGCGCTTGAGGCTTCTGCCTCAGGTTGCTGGCAACAGTGTCAGTGGATGTGAGGCAGAATGCAGAAAGCCCCGACGTTAATTTTCCAATTAACCCCGAGGCCCCTGTATGACCACACATCATCAGGATAGCCTCTTACCTGCCGCAAGGCAAGGAGATGCCGACCATGAAACTGCCACGCAGTACCCTGTTCTGGTGCGTGTTAACGGTGTGTTTAACGCTGTTGATATTCACTGCCCTGACGCGGAAATCGCTGTGCGAAATCCGTTACCGGGATGAAACCAGGGAGGTGGCAGCCTTTATGGTCTGCGGATCCGGTAAGTAGCAACCTGGAGGCGGGGGAAACCCCGCCTTTTCAGGCAGCTGATGATATTGGTTCAGCACAAGCGCTTTTACAGAGGGCTTCCCGGGCAACTGGGGAGCCCTTTTTTCAGCTTAGCCGGTGCAGATAAGGCGGCAGCTGCGGGACCGGCAGTACTGACAGCACCTTAAGTTTTTGCAGCGTTCGCGCCTGCGCGCGCTCCAGATGCTCACGCAGGCTCATCGCCGCCAGGTCCCAGCTGCCCTTCAGCAGCATTTCATACACCAGCCGGTGTTCATCGATCACCGTTTGCTCCAGCGGCAGCGCCAGCACTTCGTAGAAGATCCTCGTCACGATCAGCGGGGACTGACTCTGCCGCAGCATCTCCAGCATCGGTCGGTTGCCCGCCGGCTGCAGGCAGGCAAAGTGCAGGTCGTCTTCCACCTGTTCCAGCGTGGCGGCGGTAATCTGGTGCCCTTTCAACTGCGACAGCCGCTGTAAATTATCGAGCAGCTGCCGTTGCGGGATCAGCGGCGCGGCTTTGCGCAGGGCGAAAGGCTCCAGGCTGGCGCGGATCTCATAGTGGTCAGCGATCTCGCGGGCGGTCAGCGGGCCGGACAGCCACTGCGCGTAGGGTTCTTTCTCGACCAGCCCCTTGTCACGCAGGCGCATCAGGCTTTCGCGGATGCTGCTGCGGCTGATGTTGTAAAACTCAGCGGCCAGCCCCTCGTTGAGCTGATAGTGGCCAAACACCATGCAGGTCGACAGCGCCTGCTGCAGGCTCTCCAGCACCTGCTCCCCGGCGCTGCGGGTGTCAACCAGCTCGCGCTCCTGGTCGAGTCCCAGCACGCTGCGGGTCAGGGCGATGCGCTGCGGCTCCACGTCCTGCCCGTCTGCGGCGACAATAAAGCCGCGCCCCTCAAAACGGGCAATCAACCCCTGCTCGTGCAGCAGCCCCAGCGCGCGACGCACCGGCACCCGGCTGGTGCCAAACAGCTGCGCCAGCGGCCCTTCCAGTAAAACCAGCCCGTCCGGTACCGCCTGCGAGACGATGGCCTGCTGCAGTACCTGGCGGATCACCTCATAGCGTGCGGCCGCACGCGCTTCTGTCTGAGTTCCGTCGCTGTCGTTAAGCATCCTGGGGATCGCCGCTCCTGCTGGTTGATAACGCGCAGTATGACATATCGTGCCGCTCGCCGGGGCGGGGTACGATCAATTCACCCGCCTGCCTGTCGATGGTGCAGCATTGCACGGTATTGGATCATTAAATCAAAAATTCATTATCAACAGACAAGAAAAACCAGTCACTCAGCAAAATTATGCCAGTGCATGCGGGCATTTCATTACGCTTCTCCGTCGGTATTTGCCGGTATCTTCACAATTTCGAGCGATCCTTTCGCGCTAACCGTGATCAACCTGGCATCTCTATTGCAATGCCTAAATGTACATTTAAAAAAAAGATACATTTTATGGGTGAGATAATAACCGATTATCTGCTGGCACCGGCCAGCGTTACCCAGACGGACGGAGAGAAGATCATGGCTAAAGAAATTCTGTGTGCATTTGGCGTCGATGTGGATGCGGTGGCGGGCTGGCTGGGCTCGTACGGCGGTGAGGATTCACCGGACGATATTTCGCGCGGGCTGTTCGCTGGTGAGGTCGGATCGCCTCGCCTGCTGAAGATGTTTGCCGAGCATAACCTGCGCACCACCTGGTTTATTCCGGGCCACTCCATCGAGACCTTCCCGGAGCAGATGAAGGCGGTGGCGGCGGCCGGCCATGAAATCGGCATTCATGGCTACAGCCATGAAAATCCGATCGCCATGACCCCGGCGCAGGAAGAGGCGATCCTCGATCGCAGCATCGAACTGGTCACCGAGCTGGCTGGTAAACGGCCGACCGGCTACGTGGCCCCCTGGTGGGAGTTCAGCAACGTCACCAACGAGCTGCTGCTGAAAAAAGGCATCAAGTACGATCACAGCCTGATGCACAACGACTTCCACCCTTACTACGTTCGCGTTGGCGACAGCTGGACCAAAATCGACTACAGCCAGCACCCGGACAGCTGGATGAAGCCGCTGGTGCGCGGAGAGGAGACGGATCTGGTGGAGATCCCCGCCAACTGGTATCTCGACGATCTGCCGCCGATGATGTTTATCAAAAAATCCCCCAACAGCCACGGCTTCGTTAACCCGCGCCATCTGGAAGAGATGTGGCGCGATCAGTTTGACTGGGTGTATCGCGAAAATGATTTCGCGGTGTTCACCATGACCATTCACCCCGACGTCTCCGGCCGCCCGCAGGTGCTGCTGATGCTGGAACGCCTGATTAAGCACATCCAGAGCCACGAAGGGGTGCGTTTTGTCACCTTCGATGAGATCGCCGACGACCACCTGAAGCGCTACCCGCGCCACGGCTGACCGCCCCCTAACCCGGAACAGTGAGAGCAATATGAGCATCTTTAAACGCCGCAGTGTCAACGGCTGGCAGCCGCAGCAGCTGACCCGCAGGGACGTAACATTCGCAACCTGGATTGCTTTCTTCGCGTGGGTCTTTGCCGTCTATGACTTTATTCTGTTTGGTACGCTGCTGCCGGAGATCGGCGCACACTTTGGCTGGAGCGAAGTGGAGCAGTCGGAGATCGCCACCCTGGTGGCGGTGGGCGGGGCGGTGATCGCGCTGGCCGTGGGTCCGCTGGTTGACCGGCTTGGCCGACGGATGGGCATTGTGATCACCGTGGGCGGCGCGGCGCTCTGTTCGCTGCTGACAGCCGTCGGCGGTGCCTGGGGCAAAGGCGCGCTGACCGCCATTCGTTCAGTGGCCGGCCTCGGCTATGCCGAGCAGACCGTCAACGCCACCTACCTGTCCGAGCTGTATACCGCGCTGGACGATCCGAAGCTCAACAAGCGTAAAGGCTTTATCTACAGTCTGGTGCAGGGCGGCTGGCCGGTGGGGGCGCTGGTGGCCTCGGCGCTGACTGCGGTCCTGATGCCGCTGATCGGCTGGCAGGGCAGCTTTGTTTTTGCCGCGCTGCCGTCGCTGGTGATTGCCTTTCTGGCGCTGAAGCTGAAAGAGACGCCGCAGTTCGAGGTGCACCGGCATATTCGCCAGCTGCGTGAAGCCGGTAACGAGAACGACGCCCGTCAGGTGGCCAGCGATTATGCGGTGGAGTATGACGAGCATAAAAGCGCTGGCCTGGCGGCCGCATTCCGCGGGCCTGCGCTGCGCGCCACGCTGGTACTCGGCGGTGCGGTGCTCCTCAACTGGTTTGCAATTCAGATCTTCAGCGTGCTGGGCACCACGGTGATCACCAAAACCCACGCCATCTCGTTCAACAACTCGCTGCTGATCCTGATCATGTCTAACCTGGTCGGCTACTGTGGCTACCTGGCGCACGGCTGGCTGGGCGACCGTATTGGCCGCCGCAACACTATCGCGGTCGGCTGGATGCTCGGCGGCGTAGCCTTTACCGGCATGCTGTTCTGCCCGGACAACTTTGCCACCATTGTGGTGCTCTACAGCCTCGGCCTGTTCTTCCTGATTGGCCCGTACGCGGCGGCGCTGCTGTTTATCAGCGAAAGCTTCCCGACCGCCATCCGCGCCACCGCCGGTTCGCTGATTGGCGCGATGGGTCCGGTCGGCGCGATCATTGCCGGCATCGGCACCACCACCATTCTGAGCAAAGGCGGCAACTGGCAGGACGCGGCGCTGTGGTTCGGCGCGCTGCCGTGCTTTATCTCCGGGATGGTGATCCTGCTGGCGCGCCAGCTACCGCAAACCACCGCCGCGGTGACGCCGCCGGTTAATGCCCAACTGCAAGGAGCTCCTCATGAATAAAGGTTCAGCCAGCGCCCCGGTGGCGTTGATTAGCGGCGCGGCCAGCGGTATTGGCCTGGCGCTGGCAACGGTCTACGCCCGGCGTGGCGTACGGGTGGTCGCCGGTTACTACCCGGCCGACCCGCACGACCCGCAGCAGGCGGCGGCAGAGGTTGAAGCCGCAGGCGGTGACGCGCTGTGGCTGCCGCTCGACGTGGCGAACACGGCATCGGTGGAGCAGTGGGTCAGCGCCGGGCTGGCTCATTACGGCCGGCTGGATTACGTGGTGGCCAACGCCGGGGTACTGCGCCGCGCGCCGATTGCGGAGATGAGCGACGCGCGCTGGGACGAGATGCTGAACGTCGACCTCAGCGGCGTCATGCGCTGCTTCCGCGCCGCTGCACCGCACCTGACGGAGGGGGCCAGCCTGGTGGCGGTCTCCTCCATCGCCGGTGGCGTTTACGGCTGGCAGGATCACGCGCATTACGCCGCGGCCAAAGCGGCGATCCCCGGTCTGTGCCGTTCGCTGGCGGTGGAGCTGGCGGCGCGTGGCGTGCGCTGTAACGCGGTGATCCCTGGCCTGATCGAAACGCCGCAGTCGCTGGATAAACAGAACTCGCTGGGGCCGGAAGGACTGGCCAAAGCCGCACGGGCAATCCCGCTCGGGCGGGTCGGGCGGGCGGAAGAAGTGGCGGAGGTGATTAGCTTCCTCACCAGTCCGCAGAGCAGTTATCTCACCGGGCAAAGCCTGGTCATCGACGGCGGCCTGACGGTACGCTGGCCGGATTAGGGAGGTCATCATGCAGTTAGAGCAAAAACGGGTAGCGATCAGCGGAGCGGGCAGCGGTATCGGCGCGGCGATTGCGCTGCTGTTTGCCCGTGAAGGGGCGCGGCTGCTGTTAAGCGATCGCAACGCAGAGACGCTGCAACGGCAGGTTAGCGCCTGCCGTGAGCAGGGCGTCGAGTGTTACGGCGTGGTCGCTGACGTGGCTGAGGTGGCGGGCGCACGGGCCGGCGTGGACGCCTGCGTCGCGCGCTTCGGCGGTATCGACGTGCTGGTCAACAATGCCGGCATGCTCAGCCAGGCGCGCTGCGAGGAGATTACGCTGGCGATGTGGGATCAGATGCTGGCGGTGGATCTGCGCAGCGTGTTTCTCGCTTCGCAGCGGGCGCTGCCGCTGATGCGCCAGCAGCGCTGGGGGCGCATTATCAATATTGCCTCACAGCTGGGTATCAAGGGTGGGGCAGAACTCTGCCACTACGCCGCTGCCAAGGCCGGGGTGATCGGCTTTACCAAATCACTGGCGCTGGAGGTCTCGGCCGACAACGTGCTGGTCAACGCCATCGCCCCAGGCCCTGTCGCCACGCCGTTGATCGACGGCCTCAATCCGCAGTGGCAGCGGGCCAAAGCCGCTGAACTGCCGCTCGGCCGCTTTGGCCTGGCGGAGGAGGTTGCGCCGGTGGCGCTGCTGCTGGCCAGCGAGCCGGGCGGCAACCTGTTTGCCGGCCAGACGCTGGGGCCGAATTCCGGCGACGTCATGCCTTAGGAGATTTGCCATGTGTGGCGTATGCGGTTTACTTGATGACGGCCCGCAGTGGAGCGATCCGCTGCAGCAGACCCTGCCGCGCCGCCAGCTGCGGCTGCAACAGCTGGCGATGCTTAACCGGGCGCTGGCCCCGTACCGGCTGAAGCTGAGCGATTTCCACAGCAGCTGGCTGCTGGCCGGGCCGACCGGGCAGCAGGCGCTGGTCAGTAACCTGCAGCAGATCTGGCAGGAGGCGGAAAAAATGCTCAGGCGGCCAGTCGATCCACTCGACGAAGCTTATCTGGCGGCGCTGGATGGGGGGAGCGGGCGATGAACGGCGATAGCCGGCTGCCGGTGCAGGTGCTGAGCGGTTTTCTCGGCAGCGGCAAAACCACGCTGCTCAAACGCTGGCTGCAGGGCCAGGTGCTGAGCGACGTGGCGCTGCTGGTTAACGAGTTTGGCGAGGTGGGCATCGACCATCTGCTGTTAAATGAGGTGGCGCCGGACACGGTGCTGCTGCCCGGTGGCTGCGTCTGCTGCCAGATCCGCGGCGAGCTGAAACAGGCGCTGCTGGATCTGTGGGAGCGGCGCGAGCGCGGTGAGCTGCCGCCGTTCAGCCAGGTGATCCTCGAAACCACCGGGCTGGCCGATCCGGCACCGATCCTCTCCACCCTGCTGCACGACCGCCAGCTGCAGTTCCACTTTAAGCAGGGCGCGCTGGTCACGCTGGTGGATGCCGAGCACGGGCTCAGCGAGGGGCAGCAGCACCCGGAGTGGCTGGCGCAGGTGACGGCCGCCGACCGGCTGCTGATTAGCAAGCGTGACCGGGTCAGCGCCACGCAGGCAGAGGCGCTGGCGGACCGCCTGTGCCAGCTGAATCCGCTGGCAGAGCTGCTGCCAGCCGGGGCTGAACTGGCTGACCTGTTCCGGCTGAGCTATACGCACGGCAGCGCCAGCCAGCGTTTTCGCTGGCTGGGACCGGCCCCGGCCGTGGCGGCAGCGCGTGCCGTTGCGAAAAGTGGCGACGTCAGCGCCGGGGGGCATCCGCAGCTGCCACACCTGCAGCACCCGCTGACCGAAACCTGCGTCATCACCCTGCAGGATAAAATAAACTGGCCGGCTTTTGCCGTCTGGCTGTCGATGCTGTTACATTGCCACGGGGCCAGCATTTTACGTATGAAAGGCATTCTGCGGGTCAGCGAAAGCCAGACGCCGGTCGCGATCCACGGCGTGCAGCACAGCCTGCACCCGCCGGTGCACCTTAACGACTGGCCGGGGGAACTGCAGCAGTCACAGCTGGTGTTCATTCTGCGCGGCGTGTCGGCCTCGCGGCTGAAACAGGCGTTTCTGCGCTTCCAGCAGCCATTTTTAACCGGGGACACAGCACCATGACTTCAGCGGCGGTTGCCACCAGTAACATTACCCTGCGCGTGCTTGGCACCTCGGTCACCCTGCTGGAGCTGCTGCGTGAGCGCGCCGAGCAGGACCTGGGGATAAAAATCGACTACCTGCTGCGCAGCGTCGAGGACGCGCAGCGCATCGCGGTGATGGAGCCGGAAAGCTACGATCTCTACGATCAGTGGTTCCACAATATCGATTTTGTCTGGCCGGCGCGGGCGATCCAGCCGCTGGAGATCGCCCGCCTGAGCTACTGGGATGAGATCAACAGCCTGCCGAAAACCGGTACCCTGCGTCCCGGCGGCCGGCTGGGAGATGGCAGCGTGCCGGTCAACCGGCTTTACGTGCAGCGCGACAACAGCCTCGGCTGCCTGCCGGGCGAGCTGATCAGCATGCTGCCGCTAACCCACAACGCCGACAGCTTTGCCTATCACGCCGACCGGCTGCCGCGCGGCCTGCAGGGTGAGGAGGAGAGCTGGGGCTGGCTGCTGCACCCGGCTTACTCGGGGCAGGCGGCGTTTCAGGACGATGCGGCGATGGGGGGGCTGGACGCGGCGCTGGCGGTGCAGGGGGCCGGGCTACAGCGCTTTGCCAACGTGGGGAATCTGACGCTGGAGGAGATCGACAGCCTGACCGGCGAGCTGGCGCGGCTGCGGCGGCAGGGGCACTTTGCCGCCTTCTGGTCGACCCAGGATCAGGCCTGCAAGCTGATCGAAAATCAGCAGGTCGGCGTGCAGAGCCTGTGGGCACCGACCTATTTTCGCCATCATTTCCGCCAGCACGGTTATAAGCTGGCTACGCCGCGTGAAGGTTATCGTGCCTGGTACGGCGGCATGTCGCTGTCGCGCTGCGCCAGCGGTAAAATTCGTGATGCGGCCTATGACTACCTGAACTGGTGGCAGTCCGGCTGGCCGGGGGCGGTAATGGCGCGGCAGGGGTATTACATCTCCAACCCGCAGCGCAGCAGGCCGTATATGTCCGCCGCCGAGTGGGACTTCTGGTACGGCGGATTGCCGGCGCGGGAAACGTTGCCCAACGCCTGGGGCGAGCCGCTGATTGCCAAAGGCGAACTTCGCGACGGCGGCAGCTATGAACAGCGTATGAGCCATATTGCGGTATGGAACTCGGTGATGGACGAACACAACTATCTGGTCAGGCGCTGGCAGGACTGCCTGCGCGCCTGAGGATGCCGATCGTGTCTGGCAGGGGTGCCAGCGTGTCTGAGGCTGCACATGCTGCCTGGCAGGAGTGCGGAAGAAGGCTATGGCTGGCTGCGAACGATACGCAGCGTAATCCCTTCCACCGCCACCACGGTCACCAGGCTACCGGCAGGCAGACCCTCATCCGCCTGCACCCGCCAGTTGCCATCGCCGACGCGCACGTGGCCGAAGCCGTTCACCAGCGGTGCGTCCAGCGTCAGCTGGCGGCCAATCAGCTGCTGGCCGCGCTGGTTAAGCTGGGAAGGGGGGTGACGGCGGTCGCGGTGCTTCAGCCAGCGGTGCCACCACAGCGCCGCCAGCACGGTAAGGACGGCAAAACTCAGCCCCTGCCACTCCCACGCCAGCGGTACCAGCCACACCAGCAGCCCGACCAGCACCGCCGCCACGCCGCTCCACAGCAGGTAGCCGCTGGTGCCGAGCATCTCGGCGGCCAGCAGCAGTCCGCCCAGCGTCAGCCACAGCCACCAGGGGTGAGAGAGCAGCTCACCAATCATCCCTTGTTACGCTCGCGCTTGCTGTCGCCCAGCAGTTCGCTGATGCCGGCAATCGAGCCCATCAGGCTGCTGGCCTCCAGCGGCATCATCACCACCTTGCTGTTGCTGGCCGAGCCGATCTGCTGCAGCGCATCGGTGTACTTCTGCGCCACAAAGTAGTTAATTGCCTGAATATCGCCGGCGGCAATCGCCTCAGAGACCATTTTCGTCGCCCGCGCTTCCGCTTCTGCCCCGCGCTCGCGCGCCTCAGCGGCCAGAAACGCCGACTGACGTTCACCCTCCGCCTTAAGGATCTGCGACTGCTTCTCGCCCTCTGCACGCAGGATCGCCGCCTGGCGCACCCCTTCCGCTTCCAGAATATCGGCGCGCTTGGTGCGTTCGGCCTTCATCTGCGCGTTCATTGAGGCGATCAGCTCGGCCGGCGGCCGCACGTCGCGGATCTCAATACGGGTGATCTTCACCCCCCACGGATTAGTCGCTTCATCGACGATGTGCAGCAGGCGGGTATTGATGTTGTCGCGCTGCGACAGCATCTCGTCCAGCTCCATAGAGCCGAGTACGGTACGCATGTTGGTCATGGTCAGGTTGATGATCGCCAGCTGCAGATTGCTGACCTCATAGGCGGCACGCGCCGGGTCGACCACCTGAATAAAGCACACCGCATCGATGGTGACGCTGGCGTTATCCTTGGAGATGATCTCCTGGGAAGGGATATCGACTACCTGCTCCATCATATTAATTTTGCGGCCGACGCGGTCCATAAACGGCACCACCAGGTTCAGGCCCGGCTGCAGCGTCGTGGTATAGCGGCCAAAGCGCTCCACCGTCCACTGATAGCCCTGCGGTACGATCTTGATGCCCGACCAGACCAGAATAAGCGCCAGGACGACAATGACGGGAATGACAGCCAGCATACAACCTCCGGATTGTTATATGGGAGAGCAAGGGCCCGCTCACGCGGCCGGCGGCCAACTGAGCGGACAGGGGCGATAGTTAATTTTAGTACAGCAGCGAATAGAGCTGACGACGATATTTAGCCGCCAGCGCGTCGCCGGTGCCCAGCGCCGCGAGGATCTCCTGCAGGGTTTTACGTGCCTGGCCGTCGGCAGCGCCAAGATCTTTCTTCAGGTAGCTGAACAGCAGCTCCAGCGCCTCTTCGTTACGGCCCACCTGCTGCAGCTGGATCGCCAGCTGGGTGGCCAGCGCCGCGTTGTCCGGATCGGCTTCATGCTGCTGCTGAAGCTGCTGGATCTCCGGGCTGTCCGCTGCCTGCTTCAGCAGGTCGATCTGCGCCACCAGCCCCTGATAGCGGGTATCCTGATCCTGCAGCGGCACCACCTTCAGCACCGCTTCGGCCTCGTCGCTGCGGTTCAGGCCAATCAGCACTTCCGCCAGCAGGAAGCCGATATCGCTGCGCTGCTTGCTCAGCTGCCAGGCATCTTTCAGCAGCGGCAGTGCCTCAATCAGCTTGCCTTCGTCCATCAGCTGCATCGCCTGCTGTGCTTTCAGCTCCTCTTCCTTCGGCAACACTTTTTCCAGCAGGGCACGGACCGCCTCTTCCGGCTGTGGCCCCTGGAAGCCATCGACCGGCTGACCGTTCTGGAACAGATAGACGGTCGGGATCGAGCGCAGGCCAAACTGCTGGGCGACCGCCGGTTCGGCGTCGCAGTCCAGTTTTGCCAGAATAAACTGCCCGGCATACTCCTGCGCCAGGCGGTCAAGGAGCGGGGTCAGCTGCTGACAATGCTGGCTGCGGGCAGACCAGCAGTAAAACAGCACCGGTACCTGCATCGACTGTTCCAGCGTGGCGTGCAGGTTGGTTTCGTTAATATCAACAATGACAGCTTGTGGTGACATGAATTCGTCTCTTTTTCACGTGAGTTTCTCACTGTATTGGGGCAGCGGCGTCAGCTTCAAGCCCTGCCGGCTATTTCTGGCGTAAAATACGATCCAGTATCCGGCCCGGCAGCAGGCGTTTCAGCACGCTCATCAGATGTGCGACCAGCGTCACAGGATAACGCAGCCGCGGACGGCGGCTCTCCAGCGCATGGCGCAGCTTAGGCAGCACCGCCTCCGGCGGCAGGGTAAAGCGTGCGGCGATGCCGGGATTTTTCACCGGCTTATCCTGCTCGGCCTGGCTGACGTTATCGGTAAAACGGCTGGCGATCGGCCCCGGTTCGATCAGGCTGACGCGTACGCCGCTGCCGTGCAGCTCCATGCGCAGCGCATCGGACCAGGCTTCCAGCGCGTATTTACTGGCCGCATAGGCACCGCGACCGGGGGTGGAGACCAGTCCGAGCACCGAGCTGGTATTGATAATGCGCCCGTCGCCGCTGGCGATCAGCGCGGGCAACAGCAGGGTGGTCAGCTGGTGGGTGCCAAACAGGTTGGTGGAGAACTGCTGCTCCAGCTGCTGGCGGGTAATCAGCTGCAATGGCCCGTAAATACCAAAGCCGCCGTTGTTAAAAAGCCCGTACAGCCGCCCGTCGCACAGCGTCAGGATCTCTGCGGCAGCTCGCGCCACGCTCTGCTCATCATCCAGATCCAGCTGCACACCGCTGAAGCCCAGCTCAGCCATCCGTTCCACATCCTGCGGTTTCCGGCACGCGGCGATGACATGATAGCCACGGCGCAGCAGGTCATTGGCAGCCGCCAGACCGATACCGCTGGAACTGCCGGTAATTACGACTGATTTTTGCATATCTTTACCTGCCTGCCCGCTCACAACCGGGTCACTCATGGTTAACTAAGGGGGTCAGTTGCTTCGCCAGCAGATCGGCGATAAACGGCTGCGCGGCAGGAGCCGGGTGGATACCGTCATCCTGCATCCATTCCGGTTTCAGATAGACCTGCTCCATAAAAAACGGCACCAGTGGAATTGAATAGTGCTGCGCCAGCTCAGGGTAAATCGCCGAAAAGGACTCGGTGTAGCGGCGGCCATAGTTGGCGGGCAGGCGCACCTGCATCAGCAGCGGCTCGGCTTTCGCCGCTTTGACCTGGCTAATTACCTGGTCCAGCGTCTGTTTCAGCTGCTGCGGCGGAAAGCCGCGCAGGCCATCGTTGCCACCGAGTTCAATCAGCACCCAGCGCGGCTGATGCTGCTTCAGCAGCGCGGGCAGGCGCGACAGGCCCTGCGCCGCGGTGTCGCCACTTATGCTACCGTTAACCACGGCAGGGGATTCTTGCCACTTATCATTGAGCAGCGCCGGCCATGCGGCACTGGCCGACATCCGGTAACCGGCGCTCAGGCTGTCACCGAGCACCAGCAGGGTATCTGCTGCCGTCGCACGCAGCGACATCAGCGCTATTAACAACAGGACAGGGTAATGCCAGCGGAAAACATTCTTGAAGTTCATCGTCTTAGTAAGTCCGTCGGTTCGGGTGAGCATCAGCTTTCCATCCTTACCGGAGTTGAGCTGGTTGTCAAACCGGCAGAAACGATTGCCCTGATCGGCGAGTCCGGCTCCGGCAAGTCGACCCTGCTGGGAATTATTGCCGGGCTGGATGACGGCAGCGAAGGCGAGGTGCACCTGCTGGGCCAGCCGCTGCACCAGATGGATGAGGAGCAGCGGGCCGAGCTGCGCGCGCAGAACGTCGGTTTTGTCTTCCAGTCGTTTATGCTGGTTCCCACCCTCAACGCCGTAGAAAACGTGCAACTACCGGCCCTGCTGCGCGGCGACAAAGATCGCCAGAGCCGCGAACAGGCGGCGGCGCTGCTGGCCCAGCTGGGGCTTGGTGAGCGCTTAACCCACCTGCCGGCGCAGCTCTCCGGCGGTGAGCAGCAACGCGTGGCGCTGGCCCGCGCCTTTAACGGCCGCCCGGCGCTGCTGTTTGCCGATGAGCCCACCGGCAACCTCGATCGTAAAACCGGCGATCGCATCGCCGACCTGCTGTTCTCCATGAACCGCGACTTCGCCACCACGCTGATCCTGGTGACCCACGACGAGCAGCTGGCGGCGCGCTGCGACCGCCGCCTGCGGCTGCGCGACGGCAAGCTGTGGGAGGAAGCATGATCTGGCGCTGGTTCTGGCGCGAGTGGAAATCCCCCTCGCTGCTGATCGTCTGGCTGGCGCTGACCCTGGCGGTGGCCTGCGTGCTGGCGCTCGGCTCGCTCAGCGACCGCATGGAGAAGGGGCTGACGCAGCAGAGCCGCGACTTTATGGCCGGCGATCGCACCCTGCAGACCGCGAAGCCGGTACCGGACGCGTGGCTGCAGCAGGCGCGTGATGACGGCCTGCAGGTGGCGCGACAGCTCACCTTTATGACCATGACCTTTGCCGGTGACACGCCACAGCTGGCCTCGGTCAAGGCGGTGGACGACGCCTACCCGATGTTTGGCACGCTGGACACGCAGCCAGCCGGGCTGAAACCGGCGGCGGGCACGGTGCTGGCCGCGCCGCGCCTGCTGGCGCTGCTGGGGCGTAAGGCGGGGGATGAGCTCGACGTGGGAGATACCACGCTGCGTATCAGCGGCGAGGTGATTCAGGAGCCGGATGCCGGCTTTAACCCGTTCCAGACCGCGCCGCGCCTGCTGATGAATCTGGCCGACGTGGAGAAGACCGGGGCGATCCAGCCCGGCAGCCGCGTCACCTGGCGTTACAAATTTGCCGGTAATCCCGACCAGCTGGCGCGTTACGACGGCTGGATCGCCAGCCGCCTGACCGCCGATCAGCGCTGGATCAGCGTCGAGAACTCGGAGGATGCGCTGGGTAAATCGATGCAGCGTGCCCAGCAGTTCCTGCTGCTGTCGGCGCTGCTGACGCTGATGCTGGCGATTGCCGCGGTAACGGTAGCGATGAACCACTACTGCCGCAGCCGCTACGACCTGGTGGCGGTGCTGAAAACGCTCGGCGCCAACCGCCGGGCGCTGCGTAAGCTGATCGTCGGCCAGTGGCTGTCGGTGCTGCTGCTGGCGGCCGTCACCGGCAGCGCCATCGGGCTGGGCTTTGAGGCCTTGCTGTTGCGGATGCTGCGCCCGGTGCTGCCGGGGGAACTGCCCGCCGCCAGCGCCTGGCCGTGGCTGTGGGCGGTCGGCTCACTGTTTGTGATTTCGCTGCTGGTGGGTCTGCGCCCCTACCGCCTGCTGCTGGCTACCCAGCCGCTGCGCGTGCTGCGGCGCGATACGGTGGCTAACCTGTGGCCGCTGAAGTTCTACCTGCCGGTAATGGCGCTGGTGGTGATCGGCCTGCTGGCGCTGCTGGTCGGCGGCAGTAAACTGCTGTGGGCGCTGGTGGCGGGCATCGTGCTGCTGTCGCTGCTGCTGGGGGCGATTGGCTGGGGCGGACTGCTGCTGCTGCGTCGCCTGACCGTGCGTAACCTCGCCTTCCGCCTGGCGGTAAACCGCCTCTTGCGCCAGCCGTGGACCACCCTCAGCCAGCTGGCGGCGTTCTCGCTCTCGTTTATGCTGCTGGCGCTGCTGCTGGTAATGCGCGGCGATCTGCTGGACCGCTGGCAGCAGCAGCTGCCGCCGGGCAGCCCGAACTACTTCCTGCTGAACATCACCACGGAGCAGGTGCCGCAGGTGAAAACCTTCCTTGAACAGCATCAGGTGACACCGGAAACGTTTTATCCGGTGGCGCGGGTGCGCCTGACCGGCATCAACGGTCAGCAGGCTGACCCGGAGAAGGACGAATCGCTGAACCGCGAGCTGAACCTGACCTGGCAACAGGATTTACCGGATCACAACCCGCTCACTGCAGGCCAGTGGCCGCCGAAAGCGGGTGAAGTGTCGATTGAGCAGGAGCTGGCCGGGCGGCTGGGGGTGAAACTGGGTGATACGGTGACGTTTACCGGCGATACCCAGCCGTTCAGCGCGAAGATCACCAGCATGCGTAAGGTGGACTGGGAGAGCCTGAAGCCAAACTTCTTCTTTATCTTCCCGCCGGGCGCGCTGGACGGTCAGCCGCAAAGCTGGCTGACCAGCTTCCGCATGGAGGGCAACGACGCCGCGCTGGTGCAGCTTAACCGCGCGTTCCCGACCCTCAGCCTGCTGGATATCGGCACTATTCTGAAGCAGATTGGTCAGGTGCTGGCGCAGGTCAGCCAGGCGCTGGAAGTTATGGTGATTCTGGTCACCGCCTGCGGCGTGCTGCTGCTGCTGGCGCAGATCCAGGTCGGCATGCGCCAGCGTCGTCAGGAGCTGGTGGTCTACCGCACGCTCGGCGCCGGCAAAAAGCTGCTGCGCGGCACGCTGTGGTGCGAGTTTGCGCTGCTCGGCGTGGTCTCCGGCGTGGCCGCCGCCATCGGCGCGGAAGCGGCGCTGTGGGGCCTGCAGCGTAAGGTGTTCGACTTCCCGTGGCAGCCGGACTGGACGCTGTGGCTGGTGCTGCCGCTCAGCGGTGCGCTGCTGCTGTCGCTGTGCGGCGGCTGGCTCGGCGTACGGCTGCTGAAGGGCAAGGCGCTGTTTCGCGGGTATTATGCGGGATGAGGAGGCTTTTGACGTTGGGAGGCTTCTCTGACAAACTGCCCTAATCGGTTTAGCTGCAATGTAACGGAGACGACAATGACTACACGTTATGACAGCGACTTTTATGGCTGGACTCAGGAGCAGGCGGGTTTGCTGCGTTCGGGTAACCTGCACTTGCTGGACACACGGAACCTGCTTGAGGAAATTGAGAGCATGGGTAACAGTGAGCGACGTGAACTGGAATCACGCCTGGAAGTGCTGTTTCAGCATCTGCTGAAGTGGCAGTATCAGCCTTCTCATCGCGGCCGTAGCTTGCAGCTAACTATTGCGGAGCAACGGCGAAAAATAGTGCGTCGCCTCAGCCGTAACCCGAGTCTTAAAAATGAACTGGGGGAGCTGATGGCAGATGCCTACGGGGATGCTATCCTCTCTGCATCAAGAGAGACGGGCCTGGAAGCGCAGACCTTTCCGGCCGACTGCCCGTGGGACTATGAGCAGCTGACGGACAGCCAGTTTTACCCGCAATAGCCTGCTCACTATAAAAAAACACCGCCGTGGCGGTGTTTTTTTGTTAAGCAGAACGGTGGCCGGATTTACCCCAGCTTCTCCACCGCCCACGCAATGCCGCTGGCGTACTCTTCCGGCAGCATCGGCACCAGCGCGTTCAGCGCGTCGGCCAGCGCGGCCGGGCTGCGATCGGCCAGGTTAAGGTGGCCGACCTTACGGCCCGGGCGCACCTCTTTCTCGTACCAGTGCAGATGCACCAGCGGCTGGTTCAGCCAGTCCCGGTTTACGTCGGTGCCGATCAGGTTAACCATCACCGCCGGCGTATTGGCCACCGGCTGCGGCAGCGGCAGGCCAAGGATCGCCCGCAGGTGCAGCTCGAACTGACCGATCGACGCGCCGTTCTGCGTCCAGTGGCCGCTGTTGTGCACGCGCGGTGCCAGCTCGTTGATCAGCAGGCCTTCCGGCACCACAAAGCACTCCATCGCCATCACGCCGACGTAGCTGAGCTCGTTCATGATCGCCGACAGCATCTTCTCAGCCTGCTGCTGGTGCGCCGCATCCACATCCGGCAGCATTACGCTGGTGCGCAGAATGCCGTCCTGATGCAGATTATGGGTCAGCGGATAGAACACCGTTTTACCGTCGTGGCCGCGTGCGCCCACCAGCGACACTTCACCGGAGAAGTTAATCCCGCGCTCCACGATGCACTCGCCGTAGCACTCGGCGGGCAGGGTGGCGGTATCCGCCGCGCGCAGCCGCCACTGGCCGCGGCCGTCGTAGCCGCCGGTGCGGCGCTTAACGATCGCCAGCTCGCCGAGGGTGGTGAACACCTGCGCCCACTGGTCAGCGTCAGACAGCAGCTGCCACGGTGCGGTCGCCAGGCCCAGCTGATCCAGCAGCTGCTTCTGCGTCAGGCGGTCGGCCAGCCGCGGGAAAATATCGCGGTTCACAAAGGCGCTATGGCTGGCCAGCTCGCGGGTCAGCGCGGTTTCCGGCCAGCGCTCGATCTCGGCGGTGATCACGCTGGAAGCGATCGGCAGCGCGGCCGGATCGGCGTCCAGACCCACCGGATACACGGCGATGCCCAGCGGCTCACCGGCCTGGCGCAGCATACGGCCCAGCTGGCCGTTTCCTAATACGCAGACCGGTTTCATGCCTGCACCTGCGGATCCGGGTTGTTCAGCACCTCATCGGTCTGCGCCTGACGCCAGGCCGCCATACGGGCCGCCAGCTCAGCGTCGTGCAACGCCAGGATCTGCGCCGCCAGCAGGGCCGCGTTGGCCGCGCCCGCTTTGCCGATCGCCAGCGTACCCACCGGAATGCCGCGCGGCATCTGTACGATGGAGTAGAGGCTGTCGACGCCGCTCAGCGCCGCGCTCTGCACCGGCACGCCCAGCACCGGCACCAGCGTTTTTGCCGCCAGCATGCCCGGCAGGTGCGCCGCGCCGCCCGCGCCCGCAATAATCACCTGATAGCCGTTTTCCGCCGCCGTTTCGGCAAAGCTGAACAGCTTATCCGGCGTGCGGTGCGCGGAAACGACTTCGCAGTGGAACGGCACGGCCAGTTCAGTGAGGATATCCGCGGTGAACTGCATAGTAGCCCAGTCACTTTTGGAACCCATAACGATAGCAATGCGGGCCGGAGCGGCGTTGGATGACATGCGGGTAAACTCCTGTGAATGTAAAACGTCACCGGGAGAGCCGAAACAGCGGCTGACCGGGTGGGAAGGGCAGAGAGAATACCATGACTGATGGCGAAGGAAAACGGTTGCGTAGCGCAAAGTGACCGCCGTTCAGCGGCAACTTTATCGGGACGGGGCCGATAATGGCGCTGGGAGGAACGGCCAGTCTTTTCAGCTGGCAGAGCAACCGGTAAGCCGTCTGTTCAGAGCGGGAAGGCGATCTGCGGACGGTCTGAGCGCAGAAGCCACGGCGATCGAAAATCGTCTGCCATGGCATATCAACGGTGAGGCAAACTGCCTGGCGTCGCAAAGGGGATCGCGAATCGTCTGCCTGGTGCGGCTATCCTGTCAGCAGAGGGGCTGCTCAGAAGGGAAAAGCGATCAGCGCGATGTCGTCTGCACTCACTTTAATCATCGACCCCTGCTCGTGCCAGGCTCCCAGCACCAGCCGTTCGGCGGGATGGCCGTCGATCTCAAGCTGATGTACCGCCGGGCGATGGGTGTGGCCGTGGATCAGGTAAGGCACGTTCCGGCGATGCATGGCTTCAGCCACCGCCTGCGGATTGACGTCCATAATCGCCATATCTTTGCCGCTGTTAGCCGCTTTACTGCCGGCCCGCATTTTGCGCGCAATACGCTGGCGCACAAACAGCGGCAGGGCGAGGAACAGCCGCTGTACCCACGGGTTATGCACCTTGCGGCGAAACCTCTGGTAGCCTTCATCGTCGGTGCAGAGCGTATCGCCGTGCATAATCAGCACCCGCTTACCGTACAGCTCCAGCACCTGTTCTTCCGGCAGCAGCCGCATACCGCTGGCCGCCGCAAAGCGTTTACCGAGCAGGAAGTCGCGGTTGCCGTGAATAAAGTAGCAGGGAATGGTCAGCTGGCGCAGGGCGCGGGCCACCTCCGCGTGCAGCGGATTCGGATCGTCGTCGCCGATCCAGGCTTCAAACAAATCGCCGAGAATATACAGCGCGTCGGCGTGCTGTGCTTCACGGCGTAAAAAATGCAGAAAACCGGCAGTGATTGCCGGTTCTTCAGTACACAGATGGATATCTGCGATAAACAGCGTGTGCGACATTATTCGCTGACGGTGACTTTCTGAACGATCACGTCGTCTTTCGGCACGTCCTGGTGCATGCCGCTGCGGCCGGTAGAGACGGCTTTGATTTTCTCAACCACGTCCATACCTTCAACCACTTCAGCGAACACGCAGTAACCCCAGCCCTGCAGGCTTTCGTCACGGAAGTTCAGGAAGTCGTTGTCGGCAACGTTGATGAAGAACTGTGCGGTGGCCGAGTGAGGAGCCTGAGTACGCGCCATCGCCAGGGTGCCTTTGGTGTTCTTCAGGCCGTTGCTGGCTTCGTTACGGATCTCTTCTTTGGTGTCTTTCTGCTTCATGCCCGGCTCAAAGCCGCCGCCCTGAATCATAAACCCGTTGATCACACGGTGGAAAATGGTGTTGTCGTAGAAACCTTCGCGGCAGTATTCCAGGAAGTTCTTAACGGTTGCAGGGGCTTTATCGTCGAAAGTCTTGATGACGATGTCACCATGGTTAGTCTGGAAAGTGACCATATTCTCATCCTGTCAGGGTTGGAGTTTTTAACGATTGGCGCACGAAACGGTCAGGCAAACGCTTCCCGCGTGCGACAGACGGCTCTTATATCACAAAATGTGATGGTGAGTCAGCCCTGCTGCATATCGCCAGTGTCTGTAGCGGTGCTTTGCGTGGCGCTTCGCTAAAAAATACGTCAGAATACCGGATTCACCTTTTTTATCGTTAACCCGCACACGCCTAAAACGGAATGTCTCAATGCTAAAGATTTACAACACCCTGAGTCGTCAAAAAGAGGAATTTAAACCTATCCATGCTGGCCAGGTCGGCATGTACGTGTGCGGCATTACCGTTTATGACCTCTGTCACATTGGACACGGCAGGACCTTTGTCGCGTTTGACGTGGTGTCACGCTACCTGCGTTACCTTGGCTACTCGCTGAAGTACGTGCGCAACATCACCGATATTGATGACAAGATCATCAAACGTGCCAACGAGAACGGTGAAACCATCGAGCAGCTGACCAACCGCATGATCGCGGAGATGCACACCGACTTCGCGGCGCTGAATATCCTGCCGCCGGACCTGGAGCCGCGCGCCACCCGCCATATCGCTGAAATCATTGAGCTGGTGCAGACGCTGATCGCCCGCGAACACGCCTACGTGGCCAGCAACGGCGACGTGATGTTCTCGACAGACAGCGATCCCAACTACGGCTCGCTGTCGCGCCAGGATCTGGAGCAGCTGCAGGCCGGCGCCCGCGTGGCGGAAGTGGCCGACGTCAAGCGCAACCCAATGGACTTCGTGCTGTGGAAAATGTCGAAAGAGAACGAACCCTTCTGGGAATCGCCGTGGGGCAACGGCCGTCCGGGCTGGCATATCGAGTGCTCGGCGATGAACTGCAAACAGCTGGGGGCGCACTTTGACATCCACGGCGGCGGCTCGGACCTGATGTTCCCGCACCATGAGAACGAAGTGGCGCAGTCGACCTGCGCCCACGACGGCCCGTACGTCAACTACTGGATGCACTCCGGCATGGTGATGATCGACCGCGAGAAGATGTCCAAATCGCTGAACAACTTCTTCACCGTGCGCGACGTGCTGGCGCACTATGACGCGGAAACCGTGCGTTACTTCCTGATGTCCGGCCACTACCGCAGCCAGCTCAACTACGGCGAAGATAACCTGAACCAGGCGCGTTCGGCGCTGGAGCGCCTGTACAACGCGCTGCGTAATACCGATCCTGCGGCAGAACCGGCGGGCGGCGATGAGTTTGAAGCGCGCTTCCGTGAGGCAATGGACGATGACTTCAACACCCCGGTGGCCTACTCGGCGCTGTTCGACCTGGCGCGTGAAGTTAACCGCCTGAAGGGCGAAGACGCGGCGGCGGCCAACGGCCTGGCGGCGCGCCTGCGCCAGCTGGCGGCGGTGCTCGGCCTGCTGGCGCAGGATCCGGAGCAGTTCCTGCAGAGCGGCGTGAACATCAACGACGAAGAAGTGGCGCAGATTGAAGCGCTGATCAAGATGCGTTTCGATGCGCGTCAGGCGAAGGACTGGGCGCAGGCGGACGTGGCGCGCGACCAGCTGAACGCGCTGGGCATTATTCTGGAAGACGGCCCGGCGGGCACCAGCTGGCGTCGTAAGTAACCAGCGGCACGGGAACAGCAGCTCGCGGTTCCCGTGCGGGCTTCGGCCTGGCCACATCAGGGCAGCCGAAGAGTCGCTACCGCCCGCAGCAGAGCCATATGTTGCGGGCGGCAGCATCACACTGCCGCTGACGACCCGCCCGTCGGCACTCTGAGTACGCGGGAGCGGGCACCGCCCCTTTCCTGCCTGTGATCCCCTTTAATACCCTGAGGATCTCACGTTGATCAGACAGATCGCCATCACCAACTTCCGTTCTATCCGCCAGCTGGAACTGCGGCTCGGCCAGCTTAACGTCATCACCGGGCCGAACGGCTGCGGCAAATCCAACCTGTATAAAGCGGTACGGCTGCTGCATGAGGCGGCCTGTGAACGGCTGTCGCCGGCGCTGGCCGAAGAGGGCGGGATCCAGAAATCGATGTGGGCGGGCGGCGGGCGGCGCGGCGAACGCAACAGCGAGCTGAAGCGCATGGTGCTCGCGGCGGAGATGGAAGATTACGACTACCAGCTGGAGATCGGTTACCCGGAGCCGCTGGTCAGCCTGTTTAACCTCGATCCGCTGGTGAAAACCGAGCAGCTGTGGCTGAGCGGCCACCGCCGCCGCCCCTCATCGCGGCTGCTGGATCGGCGTAACCAGGTCGCTTTTCTCAACAACGTCGACGGCGAGCGGGTGGCCTATCCGGCTTCGCTGCACGCTGAAGAGTCGGTGTTCGGCCAGCTGTCGGAGCCGCACCTCTATCCCGAAGTGTCGCGGGTGCGGGAAACCCTGCGCGGCTGGCGCTTCTACCACGAATTTGCCATCTGGCCGGGGTCACCGCTGCGCGCGCCGCAGGTGGGCATCCGCTCGCCGATCCTCGCCCATGACGGCAGCAACCTCGCCGCCGCTTTTGAAACTATTCGCGAGCGCGGCCATAGCGAGCTGCTGTTCAGCATTCTCGGCCAGGCCTTCCCGGAGAGTGAGTTCAGCGTGGAGGCGAACAGCGGCCGTTTCCAGATGCTGATGCACCGCCAGGGCATCCTGCGCCCGCTGGAAGCCGCCGAACTCTCCGACGGCACGCTGCGCTTTCTCTGCCTGGTGGTGGCGCTGCTCAGCCCGCGTCCGCCGGCGTTTATGGCGCTGAACGAACCCGAAAACAGCCTGCACCCGGACCTGCTGCCGGCGCTGGCGCAGCTGATCGCCGAAGCCAGCCGCTACAGCCAGCTGTGGATAACCAGCCACTCGCCGCTGCTGGCGGAACTGATCGCCCGCCACACCGATGTCACCCACTACCGGCTGGAGCAGGTGAATGGGGCGACGCAGGTGGCCGTTAACGATGGTGAATAGCGCCTGCTGAACGCATGGCGCTGAACACCGCCAGCAGCGGTGCCAGCGCCAGCACGCCGAACAGCACATACGCGGCGCTCTGCGCCCCGGCAATGCCGCCCGGCGCGTTCAGCCCGCCCTGATTGGCCAGCATACCGGCCAGCGCAGCCCCCAGCGCGGTAGCCACCAGCTGCACGGTGGTGATCGAGGTGGCGGCAGCGTCCTGCTCCTCTTCCGGCGTCACCTGCAACACCCGGGTCAGCAGATGCGGCCAGCCCAGCCCGATACCGAAACCGACCAGCAGCAGCGCAAGTGAAATCACCACCAGCAGCCCCGGCGCGCCGTTGCCGTTCACCGGCAGCGCCAGCGTCAGGGCGACCATGCCCGCCAGCACCAGCAGCGGACCGGCTACAATCGCCAGCCTGATGCGCTTGCCCTGCCAGCCGGAACTCCAGATCTCCGCCAGCGTCCAGCCGGCCGCCATCAGCGCTGCCAGATATCCCGACAGCAGCGGCGACTGGCCGTGCAGCAGCTGCAGGAAGTAAGGCACAAAGGTCTCACTGGTCATACCCACCACCAGCAGGCCGATGGTCAGGTAGAGCGGCAGCAGCGGCGAGCCCCGGCGCAGCGCGTTGCGCGGCAGCATACGGTACTTACCGTTGCGCTCGCGGCGCACCAGCAACAGCAGCAGTATGGCAGCGAGGGCCACGCTGGCGAGGTTAACGCTAAGGCGCGGATCGGTGCTGCCGAGGCCGATCGCCAGCACGGCAGCGGTCAGCAGCAGCAGCTGTGCCAGCGGCA
>NZ_JRZZ01000017.1:0-9586 GCF_002865965.1 Erwinia sp. B116 | reverse complement strand
CCGGTACGATAAAGCCGAATGCCAGCCGCCACGCGTGCATATCAGCGAAGATCCCGCCGATCGCCGGGCCGACCAGCGTCGCCACGCCCCACATACCGGAGATCAGCGCGAAGGCGCGCGGCCACAGCCGCTGCTCAAACACCTCGTTAATCATGCAGTAGCCCAGCGCAAACAGAAAACCGCCGCCCAGCCCCTGCACGGCGCGCCCCAGCAGCATCACCGGCATGCCCGGTGCCAGCGCGCAGAGCAGGCTGCCGCAGAGGAAAAAGAGGATGGCAACGGCGTAGGTTCCGCGCGCGCCGGTGCGGCTCAGCGTGGGGCTGGTCAGCGCCGAACCGAGAATGGAAGCAATCACAAACAGCGTGGTGTTCCAGGCATACAGATTCAGCCCGCCAATCTCCTGCACCACCGACGGCAGGACGGTGGTAGCGATATAGATATTAATGGCGTGCAGCGCCACCCCGCCGGAGAGCACCACCGAACACGCGGCGTTTTTCCCCGACAGCAAATCTCCCCAGTTTCCTTCATGCGATGACATAGTGGCTCCTTACCTTATGATAATTTCCCTGCGCGCTGCCCCGGAGGCTGGCCAGGAAAAGATGAAAATCCGGCAGATGGCGAGATAGTAGTCAGCACAGTAAAAACGGGTCAAAAAAACGCGCACTCGGTGAACATACAGCGCACTGCGCGACAAGAAGGCACAGAAAAAGCATGGAAAGGCTGGCAGAGCAGAGCAGAGCAGAGCAGAGCAGAGCAGAGCAGAGCAGAGCAGAGCAGAGCAGAGCAGAGCAGAGCAGGCGTTGGATGCGAATTCCAGGCAGTGGATACAGGCAGGTCGTGCCAGAGAGTGGACGGAGACGATGGTGCGGAGGCAGATACCTGCGTTCTGAACAGTGGAGTAGTGGTCACTCAGCCAGCGGTCATCAGATAATGCCCTCCGGATGAGTATACCGCAGAGCCTGATGGGCAGGCTCTGCGAAGAGGATCAGGCCGTGACGCTGACGCGCTGGCCGTCGAACTCTACGGTCTGACCGGCGACGATTTTGCAGCGCTTGCGGGTTTCCACCGCGCCGTCCACCGTCACATAGCCATCGGCGATCATATTTTTCGCCATTGCGCCGCTCTCCACCCAGCCTTCCAGCTTCAGCAGGTCACAGAGATCGACGTGGGGAAATTTACCTAAAGAGAAAGTTGCCATTATTCTGATGCTCCTTCATCGCTGCTCTCGCAGGCCTGCAGGGTGTTTTCAATCAGGGTTGCTACGGTCATCGGACCGACGCCGCCCGGTACCGGGGTGATATACGCAGCGCGTTCGCTGGCAACGTCAAACTCCACGTCACCCACCACTTTGCCGCTCTCCAGACGGTTAATACCGACATCAATCACGATCGCACCCGGCTTGATCCACTCGCCCGGAATAAAGTTCGGCTTACCGACCGCCACCACCAGCAAATCGGCGTGCTCGATATGGTGACGCAGATTTTTGGTAAAGCGGTGGGTCACGGTGGTGGTGCAGCCGGCCAGCAGCAGCTCCATACTCATCGGGCGGCCGACGATATTGGACGCGCCCACCACCACGGCGTTCAGGCCGTAGGTATCAATGTTGTAGCGCTCCAGCAGCGTGACGATGCCGCGCGGCGTGCACGGGCGCAGCGTGGGCGCACGCTGGCACAGGCGGCCAACGTTGTACGGGTGGAAACCATCGACGTCTTTCGCTGGTGAGATATGCTCCAGCACCTTAACGTTGTCGATCCCGGCCGGCAGCGGCAGCTGCACCAGGATACCGTCGATTTCACCGTCGTTGTTCAGCCCGGTGATCAGGTCCAGCAACTCCGCTTCACTGGTGGTGGCGGGCAGATCGTAAGAGCGGGAGATAAAGCCCACCTCTTCGCAGGCGCGACGCTTGCTGCCAACGTAAATCTGCGAAGCCGGGTTCTCACCCACCAGCACTACGGCCAGGCCAGGAGCACGTTTGCCCGCCGCCAGACGCTGCTGAACTTTTTCCGCAACCTCTTGCCGCACCTGCTGCGCAATCGTTTTACCATCGATAATTTTTGCTACCATCAGAGAGGGGATCCATCTGTGTTGAGTTAAATCGGGGATTGCCTCTATTTTGTCAGAAGCGGGCGCTGCTGTCAGGCGGAGAATGGCACCGATTGCCTATAACTTCGGCAACGGGTGCGCTAACCCCTCAAAATCGTTGACTCAGCACCGCCGCGCCGTATAATCCGGGGCACTCACCATGCGCCCTTAGCTCAGTTGGATAGAGCACCGGCCTTCTAAGCCGTAGGTCACAGGTTCGAATCCTGTAGGGCGTACCATTAAGTTTCAACGAATTACCCCTTTTCTTTAGCCTTCAATTTTCCTGCATGGGACAAATTTGGGACATCAACCCTGAAAATCGAGTCAATTTTGCGCGCATGTTCCGTCAGATGGTCAGGGGCAGGGTGAGCGTAAAGAAGGGTGTTGATCCGATCGTGCTCTGACCAGTGCTTGCCCGCGATGCTGCTGATGAATTCAGAGCGGTATCGCCTTGCTACTGAGCGCAAGGCAGTTTTACTGCTGTGGTGTTATTCACCAGTCGCCCTCTGGCTCTGCGCCCACTGATGCACCTGATGATCATGGCGGCAGTCAGCATCGCAATACTGACCTTTGGTAATGCTCTCTTCGCACCAGTAGCAGGCTCCGGTGAATGCCATACTCGGCAATTTCCGGTTGGCCAGAGCCACCTCTAACATCTGCTGTTCACGTGCGCTGGCCTCGTGAGCAATATCTGCATAGTTCATGCCGCAACCTCGCTGATTGCCTTTTCACCCTGCAGGGCGACCCGGTTAATATGCTGCTTTCTATAATGAAGCGGTCATCGATGGTGATATTCATGGTTTACTCCGTGCTCTGGCAATAAAAAGAGCCACCGGTTGGGTGTACAACCACCGTAGCTCCGTACCCTGCTCATAAGCCCACGGGGCAGGTGCTTTGCAGGAAAACCCCAGCCCCTTGTCATGTCAATATCCCTGCTAATCCGCTTACCAGCTCATTCTGCGCAATACGCGGTTGCCAAACAGTTCATGTTTCACCACCGCGAGGATATGCAGCAGCACCAGGCCTGCCAGAGTGGTGCATGAGATAATATGCTTAACGAAAAACAGGTCAGTGATCAGTTCGCTCTCGATCAGATGCGGGATGGAGAACAGGTTAAACACGTTAATATCCCTGTCCATCATCGGCACGCCGGTAATCAGTACCACGGCAATGTTGATGTAGAGCAGCATATGCACCCAGTCGGCGGCACGGCTGGCGAAGTCCTTTTTACCTTCGTGTGGTTTGCCTAAATTTAACAGATAGTAAACCCGCAGAATGAAGAACGGGATAAAGACGGTGGTCAGGGAGACGTTAAAGAAACCGATCCACTCTTTGATTTCAGGGGTGGTTTCAAACATTGCCGCATAGAAACCTGTAATTGTCGCCCAGATAATTACGACAGCCGAAAGCCAGTGCAAAACGACCTGCTGCCAGGCATACTTTTTGGTTTTCATTTTTCTCTCTTGAGGGTAATAAATAAAAAGGTTAAAAATTTATGGTGATGATTCTATCAATGACTGAGAGTAATCCTATCGGACTTCTCATCAGTAAATGTAGGCTGTTTCCTACAATGACAGCGTGAGTGAAGTGGCAGGCTCACCCGATATATCTGACGGAAAAATGGGTAGCCTCAGGTAAGTAAAAAAAGTAAATGGCAGTCGGGTAAAATAAGAATGGATCTCTTTTCTCTGTAGGCAGCGGATGACAAAATGCATGAAATGAGATTTAAACAAGTTAGAATGGCTGAGTTTGGAATGTGGTGTTTTTTTTGATGTTATTTATCATGGCGTTATCAAAGTGTATTCTGCTGCCGTCACTGTTTTCAGGATGATGGTTTTATTAGTTTCTCTGTAAAACAATGGGTTATTGAGAGATAGAAATTATCTGTCACTATAACATAGTGTTGGAAAAAAACGGTATATCCTTACGTTTAGCTTCTTGAAATAAAAGCTATTTCTGTAAATGTCGTCCATGCGGACACGGAAAGATTTACGCAAGACATCCGTTTGTCAGAAGCGTGTAAGCGATAATATCGTGATTCCACCTCTCTTGACGCCAGAATGGTTGATGGTTAAATTTTGCCCGGACATTAACCAAGGAGTGAATCGTTTTTTTATGAATGCCCGAAATTTTGCCACCGGCGGTCTGCTGCTTATCGCCCTTTTTAGCTCTGCTCCGCTGTATGCCTCTGACTACAGTAGTATGATGGCTCAGAAATCAGCAAATAAATCGATCGGTGATGCCGGAGTAAAGAAAAAACTTTCTTCTGAGTTTTCCCGCTGGAGTGGCGTGAAGTACCGGTTTGGCGGTACGACGATGAAAGGTATTGACTGTTCAGCGCTAGTGCAGAAAATCTATCATTCGTCCTTTTTCGGCAAAGCGTTATCTCATCTGCCGCGCACCACCGAGCAACAGATCAAGCAAGGGGTGAAAACGAAACGTGAAGATCTGCGGGCCGGTGATCTGGTATTTTTCCAGCTTTCACCTAAGCAGAAACACGTTGGCATTTATATCGGCGGTAAGAAATTTATCCACGCTTCTACCAGTGAAGGCGTGATTATCTCCACGCTGGATAACAGCTACTGGTCTGAGCGTTTTGCCTGACCGGATAAAAATGGCGGTATCTCCCTGCGCGGTTGTTGAAGTCAAGTTTATTAGCCCATCGGGAGGAGGTATTCACATGTTCTCCTCTGCCAGCGGTGATGCAGGTATGGGGCAGATGATGTGAGTGGCTGTAATCAACGAGGCCGTCTTATCCGCGCCGTAAGCGCGCAACACAAAAAAAAGCGTCAGGCAGACTGGCTGCTGACAGAATAGTTATCTCCTTAATCGGTCAAAATAAAACAGATTTGTAGTGAGAAAGCTGTTATCGTGAATCGTTCGTTAAACAAAATAAGAAGGTTTCTATCACAAATTTTAAGCTAAAATGTCCCTCATGCTTCAGCATTCAGTACCGCTTCTCGCATCTCGACATTACAAAACAAAACCCTTACGGTGCCAAATGTATTTTTTGTAAATCAATCATGAAAGACAGCAAGTAACGATTGATTCAGCAGTTTACTTTTCTGCACTTCCCGATAAAAATTCCGCTCTGAACTCAGCACTGCGAATCGTCCCCCTGTAATGACGACGATCGCAGCGTCCTGTGTCCGCAGACCCTGTAAATGGGCTTTAAGCTGCCCGTTGTTTCCAGGCTGACCCTGTTCCCGCTATCATCTTCCCCCACCCTTATCTTAAGAACCGCACAATGTCCGCCATCACCGACCACTTTATCGCTCCCGTATGCCACGATGAAATCCGCATCCTTTACCAGGATGAATACCTGCTGCTGATCGACAAGCCCTCTGGCCTGCTGAGCCTGTCGGGCAAAAATCCGCAGAACCTCGATTCGGTGCACTACCGGCTGGTGCAGGACTTTCCCGGCTGTGCGCTGGTTCACCGCCTCGACTTCGGCACCTCCGGGCTGATGCTGGTGGCGAGAAACAAGGTCATCAACGCCGCGCTGTGTCAGCAGTTTAGTCAGCGTACGGTGAGTAAGCGTTATGAGGCGCTGCTGCTCGGCCATCTGAGGGAGGATGAGGGAGTGATTGATGCGCCGATAGGCCGCGATCCGGCGCTGTTTCCGCTGATGAGCATCTGTGAAATGAGTGGCAAGCCGGCGCGCTCGCGCTATCGGGTGCTTGAACGTCTGCGTCGTGAAGGGGAAGGTGGAGAACCGCTGTTGCTGACCCGCGTAAGGCTGACGCCGGAAACCGGGCGCACCCATCAGCTGCGTATCCACTGCCAGTGGCTGGGGCATCCGATCCTCGGCTGCGATCTGTACGGCGGGCTGCTGCAGCCGGGCACCGCGCAGACCCGGCGGCTGATGCTGCACGCCAGCGCGCTGAACTTTGTGCATCCGCTCAGCGGTGAACCGATGGCGATCCGCTGCGCCGTGCCGTTCTGATCCCTCAGGTTCGAAGGGATATCTGATAGTATCCGGTGCGCAACGTCAGCATGCTGTCTTCGGGGCTTTCGCGTGCCATAGCAGCGGCTGAACTTTCGAAACTTGTTTCATTTCTTTCAAAAGAGATCGCCAGATTAAATCAGCGCGATCCTGTTTGTGCTTCCTGCGGGGTTAATAAAAACAATGTGTTAATTATCATAATGTTATAGTGCATATTGCTCCTTTCGTTTTCCAGGGGAAATTGTGACAGCCATCACCTGTTTGCTTTCAGGTTTCATTTATCTTCTCCGCAGCCTGTTTCAACTTTCCTGATTTTATTCGCAGCGTTTTTCCGGAGGCAGTAATGGAGTTTTATCTCGATACCGCAGATGTGGCCACGGTCCGTCGTCTGGCACCGATCTTACCGATCAAAGGCGTCACCACCAATCCGAGCATCGTTGCCCGCAGCAAACGGCCGCTGGCCGACGTGCTGCAGGAGCTGGCATCGCTGCTGCCGGCGGACGGCAGGCTGTTTGCGCAGGTGATGGCCCGCGAGCCGCAGGCGATGATCGACGACGCGCTGCGGCTGCGTGAAATGGTACCGTCACTGGTGGTAAAAGTGCCGGTAACCCACAACGGACTGGTGGTGATTAAGGCGCTGACGCAGCAAAATATTCCTACGCTGGGCAGCGCGGTGTACGGCGCGGGGCAGGGACTGTACGCCGCGCTGGCCGGGGCCAGCTACATTGCCCCCTACGTTAACCGTATTGATGCGCAGGGCGGTGACGGTGTGGTGCTGGTGAAGGAGCTGCAAAAGCTTGTCGATCTCCACGCGCCGCAGGCGAAAGTGCTGGCGGCCAGCTTCCGCACCGCGCGTCAGGTGCTGGACTGTATGCTGGCGGGCTGCCGGGCGATCACCGTCGATCCGGATGTCGCCGAGTTGTTCCTGCAGGATCCGGCGGTGGATAACGCGCTACAGCGCTTCGATCAGGACTGGTCTGCGGCTTATGGCAGCACGACGTTATAAGAGCGGAAGGGCTATCTGTCGAAGAAGCGGGGCTTAATCCAGCCCGTGTACTTTGCGTACCAGCGCGAAAATCAGAATGAAAACTAGTAATAAGAACAGCACCGATGGCAGGATATTTTTCATAAACGCATCCTTACTGGCTTACTGAATTAAGATCTGAACACCGCCGTCCAGCCTCGCGCTGAACGGCGGTTGATCCCGAAAAAAGCTGCCGACGCTTTCACCCTGAAAACGCAGTAATAAGAATCATCCTACTCCTGCTGCATCCTTTTTCCAGCCTGAAAAAAAATCAGTGTGATACCCGTCCTGAAATCGGGTTCTCAATTCTCTGCCGCTGATGCTCTACTTGATTGCTGCTTCGAAATCCTCTGCCGCTGGTGATAAACGCAGACCGTTGAAACTCAAGGCCAGACAAATCGTTACCGGGCTTTCGCACAATGCTGGCGGTAACGGTGCCTTCACAGCCTGCTTACAGAGAGCCCGACCTACCTCTCTCTGCGCTTTCCCGCCATCGCCCCCTGCACGGCGAACACGCTGGCCAGCACCACGATCAGCCCGATCAGCGCCGTGCCGGTTATCGACTGCCCGAGAAACGCCCAGCCGAGCAGCACGGCGGTCAGCGGGCTGAGCAACCCGAGCGAGGCCACCGCCGCCGTCGGCAGGCGGGCCACGCCGCGAAACCACAGCGCGTAGGCAAGCAGCGCGCCGGCCAGGCAGATCCAGGCGTATGCGAGGAGGTTGGTCAGGGTCAGGGCGGGCAGCGGCGCGTCAACCGTCAACGCCACCGGTGCCAGCATCAGCCCACCCAGCACCAGCTGCCAGCCGGTCAGCGGCAGCACCGTCAGCGACAGCCGCCAGCGGCGGCTCAGCCAGACGCCGGAGGCCATACAGACAGCCCCGAGCAGCGCCGCCGCCATGCCCACCGGCTCAAACACCGTCTGCGGCGACAGCAGCAGTACCGCCATTCCGGCCACCCCGGCGAGGGCGGCCCAGAAGGCGATACGCGACGGTGCCAGGCGATCCACCGTCCAGGCCAGCAGCATTACGATCAACGGCTGGGTCGCGCCCAGCACCGCCGCCAGCCCGCCGGGCAGGCGAAAAGCGGCGACAAACAGCAGCGCCTGAAACAGGCCGATATTCAGCGCGCTGAGCACCAGCAGACGGCCCCACTCGCCGCGTGCCGGCAGCCGGCGGGCGAACAGCAGCAGCAGTAATCCGGCGGGCAGTACGCGGATCAGGGCCGCGGTGAAGGGCCGGTCCGGCGGCAGAAACTCGCTGGAGACGATATAGGTAGAGCCCCAGATTGCCGGGGCCAGCGCGGTTAACACAACGTCGCGCCAGTGGCGCAGGGCGGTATTTGCAGACATGTTATGACATTACCTTTAGTTCAAGATAATATAAGTCTGTTGATTAATTACCTTGAAGTCAAGATATATGCCTGAGAAAACTAGCCCAACCCACGACGCGGTCGATACCATTCTTGCCCAGTGGCGGCGCGAGCGCCCGGACCTGGATGCCAGCCCGATGGGGCCGATCGGTCGTCTCAAACGCTGTACGGCGCTGCTGGAACAGCGTCTGGAAGCCTGTTTTAACCACTATGAGCTGACCATGTGGGAGTTCGACATGCTGGCGACGCTGCGGCGTGCCGGCGCGCCCTACTGCCTGAGCCCGACCGCATTGTTCTCCACGCTGATGGTGACTTCAGGCACCATGACGCACCGGCTGAAGCGGCTGGAAACCCGCGAGCTGATTATCCGCGTGGCTAATCCGCACGATGCGCGCAGTATGCTGGTGCAGCTGACGCCCGCCGGGGTGGTGCTGATTAATCAGGTGGTGGAGGCGCACGTCGACAACGAACGGCAGCTGCTCTCGGCCCTGTCGGCCGAAACGCTGACCAGCCTGGATACGCAGCTGCGTGCCCTGTTACGGTCGCTGGAACAGGACGGAGCAGCACAGGCTTAAGTTGCGGCCGGGTTGCGTATGGATGGATTGCAGGGGAATGCCCTGCGGGGATCCATGCTTCCGCAGGGCGATAGATCCTGTTACCGGCGGTCGGTCACCTGAGGCGGCGGGCAGCTTCGTGGCACCAGGGTACTGCCCCGTCGCCCCTTTCAGCTCACAGCGATCCCCGCGCCAGCCACGGGCTCTCCACCCTGATCGTGTCGCGGTGCGTTTCGCCGTTAATGATATGCAGTGCGCTTAACCGGCCAATCTCATAGTGCGGCAGCTGCACGGTGGAGAGCGGCGGCAGAAACAGGTCGCCAATGCCGACCATGTTGTCATAGCCGAGCACGCCGACGTCCTGCGGGATGCGCACGCCGTTCGCCAGCAGCACCTGATAAACCATAAACGCGATGCGGTCGTTACCGCAGACCACCGAATCAAAGTCCGGCTTGCCCTGCGGCATATGTGCTTCGACCATCGCCGGAATGCTGCGGTAGTGCTGGTCGCCGTGCGCCATTTCACAGTGATCCAGCGTCAGCGGGTCGAGGCCGGCTTCGCGGCAGGCGCGTTCCAGCCCGCGGCGGCGGCGCGGCGGCGCCGGCTGGCCG
>NZ_JRZZ01000016.1:27877-94580 GCF_002865965.1 Erwinia sp. B116 | reverse complement strand
CGGTAGTTCAGTTGGTTAGAATACCTGCCTGTCACGCAGGGGGTCGCGGGTTCGAGCCCCGTCCGTTCCGCCACCCTTTTAGGGGCGTAGTTCAATTGGTAGAGCACCGGTCTCCAAAACCGGGTGTTGGGAGTTCGAGTCTCTCCGCCCCTGCCAGAATAAGAAAAAACCTTTGCTTCGGCGAAGGTTTTTTTTTGCCTGAAATCCGTAGAGTTGATGTCTTTTCAACCTGATCCAGCCTCTGGAAGGGCAAAAAGAGCCCTCCATTGCGCCCTTTTTGCCCATAAATCAAACAACTTATCTGTTCATCGTTACCGGAAATTTCAACAGTTGGCGGATAGTTGCCTCCTGATCGCTGTTCTGCAGCCATACGGCATACAGCGGCCTGACCACAGCTGGCGTATCCGGAACTGACAGCAGATCGCTGTAATCTGCGGCCCAGAATTCAGGCAAAAATGAGCAGGCTCCCGTGGTCGCAAGCAGCTGCCGGGTCAACTGTGCGGATGTGGTGGTCAGGATCGGCACATCATCGGCACCGGCCAGATAGTGCTCGTGCTGATGAAAATCGGCCCCCCATTCCAGCTTAATGTAGTCATATTTCTCCTTCTCCCCGCCGTGGCGTGAGCGGAACAGCGCGAGAGAGATATGGCCGATCTGCTGGCTGGACAGCTCTTCCATTTTAGGCGCTTCGGTGGTGATCAGCAGGTCCAGCTGCCGCTCATGCAGCTGTTTGACCAACAGATGACGCTGAGCAATACGCGCCTCAAGGTGCAGGCTTTGACGGTGCTCGTAAAGCGTTTGCATCCACGGGGTCAGATAAGCCTCCCACAGCGAGGCGCTGGCGCCTATCGACAGCTCATGGTGCTGCTGCGTATGCGACACCTCCTTCTTTGCCAGCAGCCAGGTGGTCATCAGCGTTTCTGCATAGGGGAGCAGCCGCTCGCCGGCGGAGGTCAGCCGGATATTGTTGCGGTGTCGGGTGAACAGGTTCACGCCAAGCTGATTTTCCAATTGCCGAATGCGAAAACTAACGGCCGACTGTGTGAGGTAGAGTGCTTCCGCAGCGCGTCCAAAGTGGCGAGTTCGGCTCACTTCCAGAAAGGTTTTCAGTAATTCCGTATCCACAGTCATCTCCTAAAAAACATTTGTCGTTATGATTTAAATGTTTTGTTTTACACTCTGTCAAGCCTATCTAATACTCCGCGCCATAAATAGCACGACCATATAAGAGTCAGGAGCGTGTAAAATGGCGGAAAGCTTCGCAACTACGAATCGTTTTTTTGATAACAAGCATTACCCACGCGGTTTCTCACGCCACGGTGATTTCACCATCAAAGAAGCTCAACTTCTTGAGCGTTATGGTTACGCTTTCAACGAGCTGGATCTGGCCAAGCGCGAGCCGGTAACGGAAGAAGAGCGTCAGTTTATTGAGGTGTGCCGGGGCGTACGCGAGCCGCAAAGTGAGCCCGAAAGAGTCTGGTCGAAGTATATGACCCGCATCAAGCGTCCTAAGCGCTTCCACACCCTGTCCGGCGGGAAACCGCAGATGGAAGGTGTCGAGGACTACACGGACAGCGACGATTAAGAACAAGGGGCTCAGGCCCCTTTTTCATTTTCAGCTCACGCTGTTTTGCAAATACTGCAACAGTCTGTCAATGCCGCGATAGCCCACTGCTTCCGTCAGATGCGGACGCTGGATTGCCGGTTCACCCGCCAGATCGGCGATGGTTCGTGCCACCTTCAATACCCGCTGCCATGCCCGTATCGACAGCCCCAGCTGATTCATCACCTGCTCCAGCCACTGCGCATCCTCTGACCGTAACTGACAGCTGTGACGAAAGTCATCATGGCCAAGCGCACTGTTTATTTTGCCGCAGCGTGCCAGCTGGCGTTGCCGGGCGGCGAGCACTCTCTCCGCGACCTGCTGGCTGGATTCTCCCCGCTGCGGCTCAGCGCTGAGCGTGCCTGGCGGTAACAGCGGGACTTCCAGCGAGAGATCGAAGCGGTCAAGAAAGGGGCCAGACAGCCGACTGAGATAGCGTAAAACCTGCTGCGGGGTAGAGCGGTTATGCGGTCCCTGATAGTGCCCGCCGGGGCTGGGGTTCATCGCGGCAACCAGTTGAAAGCGCGCCGGATAGGTCACTTTTGCCCGCGCACGGGAGAGACTGATCTCACCGGCTTCCAGCGGTTCGCGCAGCGCATCCAGCGCCTTACGTTCAAACTCCGGCAGCTCATCGAGAAACAGCACGCCGTTGTGCGCCAGCGAGATCTCGCCAGGTTTGGGGATCGCCCCACCCCCGACCAGCGCGTAGAGTGAGGTACTGTGGTGAGGCGAACGGAACGGGCGTTGACGCCAGCGTTGAGTGAGGCTATCGCTGCGGGTCAGGCTGGTGATGCTGGCGCTCTCCAGCGCCTCCACGTCGCTTAACGGCGGCATCAGGCCGTTCAGGCGGGTAGCCAGCATGGTCTTGCCGGTGCCGGGGGGGCCGATCAGCAACAGGTTATGCCCACCGGCCGCAGTAATCTCCAGCGCGCGTTTGGCCTGGTACTGGCCGATAATGTCATTCAGGTCTGCCGACGTATCAGGAGGTGGCAGCGGTGGCGGTTGGGCTGACGGCAGCGTGGCCTTGCCCTGCAGAAAGGCACAGACGTCCAGCAGATGCGGGCTGACCAGGCTGCTCCCGTGTTGGATCAACCCCACGTCATACTGATTCTCCGCCGAGAGGATCAGCTGTCGCTGTGAGTGGATCGCCGCCATCGCTGCGGGAATGGCCGCCTGTACGCCACGCAGAGCGCCTGTGAGTGCTAGTTCACCCAGGAATTCAAATTGTGCCAGTTTCTCCGCAGGAATTTGTTCTGAGGCGGCGAGAATGGCGATGGCGATAGGCAGATCGTATCGACCGCCCTCTTTGGGCAGGTCGGCCGGGGCCAGATTGACGGTAATGCGCTGCGCCGGAAAGATAAAACCGCTGTTGACAATCGCGCTGCGCACCCGATCGCGCGCTTCTTTAACCGTCGTTTCCGGCAGGCCAACCAGAGACAGCGCGGGAAGTCCATTGCTGATATGGACCTCGACGCTGACCAGGGGAGCCTGAATACCGATCGCGGCGCGGGTGTAAGCCAGAGAGAGTGACATAGGAGCTCCTTGTTCTGCGCACTGTGCGCAAAAACTGACCGGCTGGCGAGGGGGTAAAACGCGATCCGCGTAACGCGACTGATTTTTCAGCTGCAAAACGGAAGGCGTTACCCGGCGCCGTGAGCCGCCATCAGATTTTGCCAGCATGCAAAAAAGCCATCACCCTGGGTGAGTAATGAAAAAAATTCAGTTCTTCGTTATTGGCTGAATAACAAACCTTTTTCCTAAAACTGCAGGCAGGTTCATTAAATTAAAAATCGAAAAAAGTTGAATTTCTCACGCTAACTGTGATAACTCTGTAGGCATTACTTCGAACAAGCGAACGAAACGAATTCCAATGAAAGCCCTTCTACGAGTCATTAGCCTAGTCGTCATTAACGTCGTCGTGATTATTATCACGCCGTGCGGGGCTACGCTCGGAGAAAGAAAGGCTTAAATATCAAGCCTGATTTCGAAAGAACCCCCGCACCGAAAGGTCCGGGGGTTTTTTTTTGGCAAGGCAATAATGTGAGAGGAACAGAAGATGTACAGTAGAATAAAATGCTGTTGTTCCCATAAACGGACGGGGAAATAACTATGAATGGTGCTCAGTGGGTGGTTCAAACGTTGCGTGCTCAGGGAGTTGAAACGGTATTCGGCTACCCGGGTGGAGCCATCATGCCGGTTTACGACGCGCTCTATGACGGTGGTGTCGAACACCTGCTGTGCCGCCATGAGCAGGGTGCTGCGATGGCCGCGATCGGCTATGCCCGCGCCACCGGCAAAGTCGGTGTCTGCATCGCGACCTCAGGCCCGGGTGCCACCAACCTGATCACCGGCCTTGCCGATGCAATGATGGACTCTGTACCGATCGTCGCCATCACCGGCCAGGTTTCTTCCGCCGTAATGGGCACCGATGCCTTCCAGGAGATTGACGTACTGGGTCTCTCGCTGGCCTGCACCAAGCACAGTTTTCTCGTGGAATCCCTTGATGAGCTGCCGGTGGTGCTGGCGGAGGCGTTTGCCATCGCTAAATCTGGCCGCCCCGGCCCGGTGCTGGTTGATATCCCGAAAGACATCCAGCTGGCCAGCGGTGAACTGACCGCTCACCTGATCCCCGTTGAGCAGGAACTTGCGCACCCGCACGCAGAGCTGCAGCAGGCCCGCCAGCTGCTGGCACAGTCGCAGAAACCGATTCTGTATGTCGGCGGCGGCGTCGGCATGGCCGATGCGGTTCACGCCCTGCGCGATTTTGCCAGAGAGACCGGTATCCCCACCGTCGCTACGCTGAAGGGCCTCGGTACGCCGGATGCCGACGATGCCTGTTATCTCGGCATGCTGGGCATGCACGGCACCAAAGCCGCTAACCTGGCGGTGCAGCAGTGCGACCTGCTGATCGCGGTCGGCGCGCGTTTTGATGACCGCGTGACCGGCAAGCTGGACACCTTCGCGCCGCACGCCAGCGTGATCCATCTGGATATCGACCCGGCGGAACTGCACAAGCTGCGCCGTGCACACGTTGGCCTGCAGGGCGATCTGAACAAATTGCTGCCGGACCTTTACCAGCCGGTGGAGATCGCTGCCTGGCGGGAAGAAGTCCAGGCGCTGAAGGCCGATCACGGCTGGCGTTACGATCATCCGGGTGATGCGATCTTTGCGCCGCTGTTCCTCAGGCAGCTGTCTGACCGTAAATCGCCGAGCGCGGTGGTCACCACCGACGTCGGCCAGCATCAGATGTGGGCGGCGCAGCATATGAGCTTCACCCGCCCGGAAAACTTTATTACCTCCAGCGGCCTCGGCACCATGGGCTTTGGCCTGCCGGCGGCGGTAGGGGCGCAGGTCGCCCGCCCGGATGACACGGTAATCTGCGTCTCCGGCGACGGTTCTTTCATGATGAACGTGCAGGAGCTGGGTACCATCAAACGTAAGCAGCTGCCGGTGAAAATCGTGCTGCTGGATAACCAGCGTTTAGGCATGGTACGCCAGTGGCAGCAGCTGTTCTTTGAAGAACGTTACAGTGAAACCAATCTCTCAGATAACCCGGACTTTCTCATCCTGGCCAGCGCTTTTGACATTCCAGGCCAGCGCATTACCCGTAAAGATCAGGTCGACGCCGCATTAGACGCTTTGCTGCACAGTGAAGGGCCGTACATGCTCCACGTCGCGATTGACGAGCATGAGAACGTCTGGCCTCTGGTACCACCGGGTGCCAGCAACGAAAATATGATGGAGAAAACCTCATGATGCAGCATCAATTGTCTATCGAAGCACGCTTTCGCCCGGAAATACTGGAGCGCATTTTACGTGTTGTCCGCCATCGTGGCTTCCAGGTGTGCACCATGAATATGGTGCCGTCCGCCAACGCTGAGAATATTAATATTGAGATGACCGTTGCCAGCCCACGCTCCGTCGATTTACTGTCAACCCAGTTGAGCAAACTGATGGACGTGGCCTGCGTGCAGACCCAGCAACAGATAACACAACAAATCCGCGCATAAGCGCGCAAGGAAACAAGAATGACGAAGAAAGCTGACTTTATCTGGTTCAACGGCGAGATGGTTAAGTGGGAAGAGGCAAAGGTTAGCGTCATGTCTCACGCCCTGCACTACGGCACCTCGGTATTTGAAGGCGTCCGTTGCTATGACTCGCACAAAGGACCGGTGGTCTTCCGCCATCGTGAACACATGCAGCGTCTGCGCGATTCTGCAAAAATCTACCGTTTCCCGGTCAGCCAGAGCGTTGACGAGCTGATGGAAGCGTGCCGTGCGACGCTGCGCAAGAACAACCTGAAGAGTGCCTATATTCGTCCGCTGGTGTTTGTCGGCGACGTGGGTCTGGGCGTCAATCCGCCAGATGGCTACAGCACGGATGTGATCATCGCCGCGTTCCCGTGGGGTGCTTACCTGGGTGCTGAAGCGCTGGAGCAGGGCATTGATGCCATGGTCTCCTCATGGAACCGCGTTGCACCGAACACCCTGCCCACCGCGGCCAAAGCCGGCGGTAACTACCTCTCCTCACTGCTGGTCGGTAGCGAAGCGCGCCGCCACGGTTATCAGGAAGGTATCGCACTGGATACCCAGGGCTACATCTCCGAAGGGGCCGGTGAAAACCTGTTTGAGGTAAAAGACGGTATTCTGTTTACCCCGCCGTTTACCTCCTCGGCGTTGCCGGGTATCACCCGTGATGCGATCATCAAGCTGGCCCAGGACCTGGGTATTGAAGTGCGTGAGCAGGTGCTGTCGCGTGAATCCCTCTACCTGGCCGATGAAGTGTTTATGTCCGGTACCGCCGCAGAGATCACCCCGGTGCGCAGTGTAGACGGCATTCAGGTTGGTGAAGGCAAGCGTGGCCCGGTGACGCAACGTATTCAGAGTGCCTTCTTCGGCCTGTTTACCGGCGAAACGGAAGACAAATGGGGCTGGCTGGATCCGGTTAACCCATAAAAATTATTTTTCTCACGGGCGTCAGTTGACGCCCGTGCACGTTCGATTTCTGGAGTAAAGAGCATGCCTAAGTACCGTTCAGCTACCACCACCCACGGCCGCAACATGGCGGGTGCCCGAGCCCTGTGGCGCGCCACAGGAATGACCGATGACGATTTCGGTAAACCGATTATTGCGGTGGTGAACTCCTTCACGCAGTTCGTACCGGGCCACGTACACCTGCGCGACCTGGGTAAGCTGGTGGCCGAGCAGATCGAAGCCTCCGGCGGCGTGGCGAAAGAGTTCAACACCATCGCCGTGGACGATGGCATCGCGATGGGTCACGGCGGGATGCTCTACTCCCTGCCGTCCCGCGAGCTGATCGCCGACTCCGTTGAATACATGGTTAATGCCCACTGCGCCGATGCGATGGTCTGTATTTCCAACTGCGACAAAATCACCCCCGGAATGCTGATGGCGTCACTGCGCCTGAATATTCCGGTGATCTTCGTCTCCGGTGGCCCGATGGAAGCCGGCAAAACCAAGCTGTCGGATAAAATCATCAAGCTCGACCTGGTCGATGCGATGATCCAGGGTGCCAACCCGAACGTCAGCGATGCGGAAAGCGATCAGATTGAACGCTCTGCCTGCCCGACCTGCGGCTCTTGCTCAGGGATGTTTACCGCCAACTCCATGAACTGCCTGACCGAAGCGCTGGGCCTGTCGCAGCCGGGTAACGGTTCGTTACTGGCGACCCATGCGGACCGTAAAGAGCTTTTCCTTAACGCCGGCAAGCGCATCGTCGCCCTGACCAAGCGTTACTACGAGCAGGATGATGAAAGCGCACTGCCGCGCAACATCGCCAGCAGGGCCGCGTTTGAAAACGCCATTACGCTGGATATCGCGATGGGCGGTTCCACCAACACCGTTCTGCACCTGCTGGCCGCCGCGCAGGAAGGCGAAATCGACTTCGATATCTCCGATATCGACCGCCTGTCGCGCCTGGTGCCGCACCTGTGCAAAGTGGCACCCAGCACGCAGAAATACCATATGGAAGACGTGCACCGTGCCGGTGGCGTACTCGGCATCCTCGGCGAACTGGATCGTGCCGGACTGCTGGATAACAGCGTGCGCAACATCCTCGGCCTGAGCCTGCGCGAGACGCTGGACCAGTACGACATCATGCTGACCAAAGATGAAGCGGTGAAAAAGATGTTCCGCGCCGGCCCGGCAGGTATTCGTACCACCCAGGCCTTCTCGCAGGACTGCCGCTGGGACACGCTGGACGACGATCGTCAGGAAGGCTGTATTCGTTCACGCGAATTTGCCTTCAGCCAGGACGGTGGTCTGGCGGTGCTGTACGGCAACCTCGCTGAAAACGGCTGTATCGTTAAAACCGCCGGCGTCGATGAAGGCAGCCTGGTGTTTAGCGGCCCGGCCAAAGTCTATGAAAGCCAGGACGATGCGGTTGCGGCGATCCTCGGCGGTAAAGTGGTAGCCGGTGACGTAGTCGTGATCCGTTACGAAGGACCGAAAGGCGGCCCGGGCATGCAGGAGATGCTGTATCCGACCACCTACCTGAAGTCGATGGGCCTGGGTAAAGCCTGTGCACTGATCACCGACGGCCGTTTCTCCGGTGGTACCTCCGGCCTGTCGATCGGTCATGCGTCTCCGGAAGCGGCCAGCGGCGGCACCATTGCGCTGGTGAAAGATGGTGACAGGATCAACATCGATATTCCTAACCGCGGTATCCATCTGGATATCTCTGATGAAGAGCAGGCCGCGCGTCGCCGTGAAGAAGATGCCCGTGGCGATCAGGCTTATACGCCTCACGGCCGTGAGCGTCAGGTCTCCTTCGCGCTGCGTGCCTACGCGACGCTGGCAACCAGCGCCGACAAAGGCGCGGTCCGTGACAAGAGCAAGCTGGGAGGCTAACCACGATGGCCGAGTCTCAACCGTTATCCGACTGTCCGACCGGCGCAGAGTATCTGCGTGCGGTGCTGCGTGCGCCGGTGTATGAAGCCGCGCAGGTCACGCCGCTGCAGAAGATGGAGAAGATCTCTGCACGCCTCGGCAACACCGTTCTGGTGAAGCGTGAAGATCGCCAGCCGGTGCACAGCTTTAAGCTGCGCGGCGCGTACGCGATGATTGCCGGGCTGAACGAAGAGCAGAAAGCGCGTGGCGTAGTGACCGCCTCGGCGGGTAACCACGCGCAGGGCGTGGCGCTGTCCGCGACGAAGCTCGGCATTAAATCGCTGATCGTGATGCCGCTGGCCACCGCCGATATCAAGGTTGATGCGGTACGGGCGTTTGGCGGTGAGGCTTATCTGTTTGGCGCCAACTTTGACGAGGCGAAAGCTAAGGCCATCGAGCTGGCGGAACAGCAGGGTTACACCTTTGTGCCGCCGTTCGATCACCCGATGGTGATCGCCGGTCAGGGCACGCTGGCGATGGAGTTGCTGCAGCAGGATGCGCATCTCGATCGCGTGTTCGTGCCGGTCGGTGGCGGCGGGCTGGCGGCGGGCGTGGCGGTGCTGATCAAGCAGCTGATGCCGCAGATCAAGGTGATTGCGGTGGAAGCTGTGGATTCAGCCTGCCTGAAAGCGGCGCTGGACGCCGGCCATCCGGTCGACCTGCAGCGCGTCGGCGGGTTTGCCGAAGGCGTGGCGGTCAGGCGCATCGGCAGTGAAACCTTCCGTCTGTGCCAGGAGTATCTTGACGACATCGTCACCGTCGACAGCGACGCGATCTGCGCGGCGATGAAGGATCTGTTTGACGATGTGCGTGCGGTGGCGGAGCCTTCGGGCGCGCTGGCGCTGGCCGGGATGAAGAAGTATATCCAGCAGCACCAGATCCAGGGTGAGCGCCTGGCGCACGTGCTGTCGGGTGCCAACGTCAACTTCCACGGCCTGCGCTATGTTTCTGAACGCTGCGAGCTGGGCGAACAGCGCGAAGCGCTGCTGGCGGTGACCATCCCGGAACAGCAGGGCAGCTTCCTGCGTTTCTGTCAGCTGCTGGGTGGCCGCTCGGTCACCGAGTTCAACTACCGTTATGCCGATGAAAAAGACGCCTGTATTTTTGTCGGCGTGCGGCTGACGCGCGGGCTGGAAGAGCGCCGGGAGATCCTCGAACTGCTGAGCGACGGCGGCTATCAGGTGGTCGACCTCTCAGATGATGAGATGGCCAAGCTGCACGTGCGCTATATGGTCGGCGGGCGGCCGTCGAAGCCGCTGCGCGAGCGGTTGTTCAGCTTCGAATTCCCGGAGGCGCCCGGCGCGCTGCTGCGTTTCCTGCAGACGCTCGGCACCCACTGGAATATCTCGCTGTTCCACTACCGCAGCCACGGCACCGACTATGGTCGCGTGCTGGCCGCCTTTGAACTGAGCGACAGCGAACCGCAGTTTGAAGAGCACCTGACGGCGCTGGGCTATGATTTCCACGACGAGAGCAATAACCCGGCGTTCCGCTTCTTCCTCAAGGGTTAAAGCAGCTTCCAGAAGGCATCAATAAGCGGCTCGGTGAGCCGCTTTTTTTGTACGCAAACGCCCAGTTCAAACGGCGCCACCATCTCCACATCCTCCAGTTCAAGAATACGGTTACGGATCGGCTCCGGACTGTTCTCCAGCACCACGTCCGGCAGCAGCGCAATGCCACAGCCCAGCGCGACCATCGAGACGATTGCCTCATGCCCGGATACCGTGGCGTAGATCTGCGGATTGGCAATGCGGCGATGGCGGAACCACAAATCGATGCGGCGGCGCGCCGGCCCCTGGTCGGGCAGAATAAACGGGATCTGCGCCCAGTCGGGCTTCGGCTGTGTCGCCAGGCTGCGCACCGCGCAGGGCAGCGCAGGGGCAATCAGCACCAGCGGGATCAGCCCCAGAGGCATAAAGCCGACGCTGGCGGGCAGGGATTCCGGCCGGCCGGCGATGGCGATATCCGCTTCACCAGACTGGACCTTCTCCATCGCATCGGCGGCATCGCCGGTGGTCAGTTTAATCTCCACCAGCGGATGCTCGGCGCGAAAGCGGTCGAGGATCGGCGGCAGGTGGCTGTAGGCCGCGGTCACCGAACAGAACAGCTTCAGCTCACCGCTCAGCGAGGTGCCGTTCTGCCCCAGCGCGTGACGCATCTGCTCATACTGCAACAGCGTCTGCTGAGCGAACAGGCGCAGCCGCTCGCCGGCGTCAGTGAGGGTAACGGTACGATTGTCACGTAAAAACAGCGTCTGGCCGAGGTCCTCCTCCAGCCGCTGGATCTGCCTTGAGAGCGTTGACGGACTGACGTGCATCGCCCGCGCGCTGCGGCCAAAATGGCGGCTATCCGCCAGATGCAGAAAGAGTTTCAGATCGCGTAAGTCCATCTGTTTCAGGCCTCTGTTTCACGTTGCAGATTATGCAATATCATCTTGTTAATATATCAATTTCAGCAATGCATTTCCTGTCATATGATGGGGGCATAGTAAGGGCTGGCAATGAACGGCCCTGATACCAAACATCATGCACCACAACCTGATACGGAGTTTCCCATGGCTAACTATTTCAACACTTTGAACCTGCGCAACCAGTTAGCGCAATTAGGTAAATGCCGCTTTATGGCGCGCGAAGAGTTCGCGGATGAAGCCAGCTACCTGAAAGGCAAAAAAGTCGTCATCGTTGGCTGTGGTGCTCAGGGCCTGAACCAGGGCCTGAACATGCGCGATTCCGGCCTGGACATCGCCTACGCCCTGCGTGCTGAAGCCATTGCAGAAAAACGTGCTTCATGGCGTAAAGCGACCGAAAACGGCTTCACCGTTGGCACCTACGAAGATCTGATCCCACAGGCGGATCTGGTGGTTAACCTGACGCCGGACAAGCAGCACTCTGACGTTGTTCAGGCGGTACAGCCGCTGATGAAGCAGGGCGCAGCGCTGGGTTACTCGCACGGTTTTAACATCGTTGAAGTTGGCGAGCAGGTACGTAAAGATATCACCGTTGTGATGGTTGCGCCTAAGTGCCCGGGTACCGAAGTGCGTGAAGAGTACAAGCGTGGTTTCGGCGTGCCAACGCTGCTGGCCGTTCACCCGGAAAACGATCCGAAAGGCGAAGGCATGGCGATTGCTAAAGCCTGGGCTGCGGCAACCGGCGGTCACCGTGCGGGCGTGCTGGAATCTTCCTTCGTTGCCGAAGTGAAATCTGACCTGATGGGTGAGCAGACCATCCTGTGCGGTATGCTGCAGGCCGGTTCACTGCTGTGCTTCGACAAGCTGGTGGCGGAAGGTACTGACCCGGCTTACGCTGAAAAACTGCTGCAGTTCGGCTGGGAAACCATCACCGAATCACTGAAGTTTGGCGGTATCACCCTGATGATGGATCGCCTGTCTAACCCGGCGAAACTGCGCGCTTATGAGCTGTCTGAGCAGCTGAAAACCATCATGGCACCGCTGTTCCAGAAGCACATGGACGACATCATCTCCGGTGAGTTCTCTTCCGGCATGATGGCTGACTGGGCTAACGACGACAAAAACCTGCTGACCTGGCGCGAAGAGACCGGCGCAACGGCATTCGAAAACGCACCACAGTTCGAAGGCAAGATCCCTGAGCAGGATTACTACGACAAAGGCGTAGTGATGGTTGCGATGGTGAAAGCGGGCGTTGAGCTGGCGTTCGAAACCATGGTTGACGCAGGCATCATCGAAGAGTCAGCTTACTACGAGTCGCTGCACGAGCTGCCGCTGATTGCCAACACCATCGCGCGTAAGCGTCTGTATGAAATGAACGTGGTGATCTCTGATACCGCCGAGTACGGTAACTACCTGTTCTCCTTCGCTGCGGTTCCGCTGCTGAAAGAGTTCATGACCACCCTGCAGCCAGGCGACCTGGGCCAGGGCACCGAAGGCAACGCGGTGGATAACGCACAGCTGCGTGACGTGAACGAAGCGGTTCGTAACCACCCAATCGAAGCCGTGGGCAGCAAGCTGCGTGGCTACATGACCGATATGAAACGTATCGCGGTTGCGGGCTAATCAGCCAGACGCGGGGCGGCTGATGTGCCGCCCACAAAAAAAGACGCCCCTGCGGGCGTCTTTTTTTTTAGTTGCGGTAAATCACTTTGATGATGTGGTAACCGAACTGGGTGTGCAGCGGGCCCTGGGGTTCGATCAACGGGCAGGAGAACACCACTTTATCGAACGCCGGCACCATCGCACCCTGTTTGAATTCGCCCAGATGACCGCCTTTCTTACCTGACGGGCAGGTAGAGTGCTTCTTCGCCAGCTTCTCAAAGTCGGCGCCCTGCTGCAGCTGCGTTAACAGCTCCTGAGCCAGTTTTTCTTCTTTTACCAGAATATGCAGTGCTGCTGCGGTCTTCGCCATGTTGTTCTCCGAATCGTTCAGTCAGTTCAGGCCAGTGGCCAGGATGGCGCTACTATACCTGTTCAGCGTACGGCACGCGACAGGAGGCATTAAATGCCTTTCTGCCGCGCGGACTAAATAATGAACACGCGATCGCCTGCCCGGCAATCGCCGTGAACAGACACGGAAAGCATCATGGCCGAAACAGGAGAACAGGGATGACGGCGTCCGTATTCAGCGCGGTCAGGCAGAAAATGATGAGGGGATGTATCAGCAGGTGACGCAAGCCCGTCTCGCCGGGAACGCATACCATTGTTTTACTGAGCAGTATATTATTTCTGGACGGATTGATGTGAGATGGAGTACCAGGGGAATAATAAGTTTTATCTTAATTATCGGGTATGTGATTTTTAAGGTAAAAAAGGTTTTTCACCTGAAGTTGATGGTGATTGTTTTTTAATATCTAAAAAAAAGGTAAGTAACAAGTAAATAATGAGTTACGCGCTATAACTTCCCCCGTGTTAACGTTCTCCTCGTCAGGTAATGCATCATTGTGGGTGGTTGATTTCCTGGCAGGAAGATCATTTTGTGGAGGAATAAGCGTGATAATGGATGTGGTCACCCTCTCTCGGGTACAGTTCGCGTTAACCGCGATGTTCCACTTTTTGTTTGTTCCCCTGACGCTGGGGCTCTCTTTTTTACTGGCAATTATGGAAAGCCTGTACGTCATTACGGGAAAAGTTCTGTATAAGGAGATGACGAAGTTCTGGGGGAAGTTGTTTGGTATAAACTTTGCGATGGGCGTGACCACTGGATTAATATTCGAATTTCAGTTTGGCACTAACTGGTCATATTATTCCCATTATGTCGGCGATGTGTTTGGCGCACCGCTGGCGCTGGAGGGGCTGATGGCCTTTTTTCTGGAATCAACCTTTGTCGGCATGTTCTTCTTTGGCTGGGATCGTCTGAGCCGGGTACAGCATCTGATGACCACCTGGCTGGTGGCATTCGGTTCCAGCATGTCAGCGCTGTGGATCCTGCTGGCCAACGGCTGGATGCAGAATCCGGTGGGTGCGACCTTCAACCCGGATACCATGCGCATGGAGATGAACAGCTTCGCTGACGTGATTTTTAATCCGGTAGCGCAGGTCAAGTTTGTCCACACGGCCGCCGCAGGGTACACCACCGGTGCGATGTTCGTGCTGGCCATCAGCGCCTGGTATTTACTGAAGCGGCGTAATCTGCAGTTTGCCAAAATGTCCTTTATCGTGGCGGCGGGGTTTGGTATGGCGGCGGTGCTGGCCACCGTCCTGCTTGGCGATGAGTCCGGTTATGAGATGGGCGACGTACAAAAAACCAAGCTGGCCGCTATTGAAGCCGAGTGGCAGACGCAGCCCGCCCCAGCCAGCGTTACACTGTTTGGCATTCCCGATCAGGCACGGCAGACTAACCATTTTGCCATTGAAATTCCCTGGCTGATGGGATTAATGGTGACCCGCTCATTCGACACGCCGGTGGCGGGAATCAACCAGCTGATGGACGAACATGAGGTGCGGATCCGCAACGGCATTAAGGCATGGGCGCTGCTGAAAAAGCTGCAACGGGATCCCGCATCACCCGCGCCGGAAGTCCGCAAAGAGTTTGATGCGGTTAAAAAGGATCTGGGTTACGGCCTGCTGCTCAAACGCTATATGAGTGATATCACCCGGGCCTCCGATGCTGATATCCGGCAGGCAGTGAAAGACTCTATTCCGCAGGTGGCACCGCTCTTTTTTGCATTCCGCATTATGGTGGTTTGTGGATGTGGCCTGGTACTGATTATTTTCCTCTCCTTCTGGAGCGTTCTTCGCCGTCGGGTCGGTGAGAAGCGCTGGCTGCTGCGTGCGACACTGTACGGGTTACCGTTGCCGTGGCTGGCAATGGAGAGCGGCTGGTTTGTTTCTGAGTACGGCCGCCAGCCGTGGGCGATTGGTGAAGTGTTACCCACCTTCGCCGCCAGTTCTGAACTCAGCCGGGGCGATGTCTTATTCTCAATGATTCTGGTGTGTTCGCTCTATACGCTGTTCTTTATTGCCGAAATATTCCTGATGTTAAGGTTCGCCCGTAAAGGTCCGGATGGCTTAAAGGCGGAAAACAATCAATCCCTGAAGCATCATTCGCCGTAACTGAAATGGGGGGGGGGTAATCGCTGTCTCTGTTATTCAGAAATATTTTTGGAAAGCAGGATGTCTATTTGCTGCGCCGTAAAATAAGGAGGGAGTATGTGGTATTTTTGTTGGTTTTTGGGGGTGCTGCTGGCGTGTTCCTGCGGAATTATTGCCGGGCTAAGTTACTCATCTGAGATCGAGTCATAACCTTACTCGTTCTTAATCGATGCTTTTCACTATTGACCGGCTATTCGCTGACTGCGAAGGTTATATAGCTCCGCCATCAATAATGTTATTTCTGATTCAACCTGGTTTTTTGATTCATAAGGAGTAGGAATTGAAAATGAAATTAATCAAACTCACTCTGCTTTCCGCCGCGCTGGTTTTTACCGGCAGCACGCTGGCGGCAGAATTACAGTGCCAAAGTAAAGATTACACGCTGCAGCTGTTAGGCTCAGGCGGGCCGATAAGTGATGATAAGCGCGCCTCTTCCGGCGAAGTCATCTGGTACAAAGGTAAATCACGTATTCTGATTGACGCTGGCGGCGGCACCTTCTTACGCTTTGGTCAGTCCGGCGCCCGGCTGGAAGAGTTGAAACTGATCGGGATTTCGCATCTGCATACCGATCACGTTGCTGACCTCGCTGCCATCCTGAAAGGCGGATTTTTCCTGCGTAATAAAGAGCAAGTGCTGCTGTCCGGGCCGGAGGGCGGCGCAGGTTTCCCAAAAATGACCGACTACTTTGCCGATCAGTTCTCGAAAGATAAGGGCGCTTACGCCTATCTTTCCGGTTTGTACAACGCCACTGACGGCATCAATCTGAAAGTTAACCTGGAAGATATTGATAACAAATCTACCACCCCTCAGCCGGTGTATGACGCGGATGGGTTGAAGGTTACGGCGTTAGGTATTCCTCATGGCGATGTACCTACCCTGGCGTACCGCATTGAAAGTCCGGAAGGCGTCATTGTGGTATCTGCCGATCAGAATGGCTCCAACAAGGCGTTTATCGATTTTGCTAAAGGTGCCGACATTCTGGTTATGCCTGCGGCGATCGATGAAAACGCCGATGCAGAATCGAAGTTCATGCATGCGCCACCATCGGTAGTGGGAAAAATTGCCGCACAAGTCCAGCCCAAAATCCTGGTTCTGAACCATTTCATGGGCAAGAGCCTGGTTCTGAAAAAAGACACGCTTGATATCGTTAAAAAATACTATCACGGCAAGGTTTACGCCAGCCGCGATCTGTCCTGCTTTCCGATTAGCTTAGCGCGTTAAGGAGATAGTGATGAAAAATAAACTGATGCTTTCCATCGCCTTGAGTTCATTTGTTGGTCTGACCGGGGCGGCTGCCCATGCCCAGACTGAAACAGCTGCCACGGAAACGTCGGTAGCAAAAGCCCCGACCTCGGGGGGAAAATGTGCCAGCGGTAAATGCGGTACCGAGAAGATCTACGGCAAGGCGGAAATTAAGCATAACCCGCAGGATCTGATGGTCAGAACCCGTGACGGTAAATGCGGCACCCATGCGCGTGGATTAAGAGCGGATGGGGTGGAAAAAGCCTGTGGCACGAATCTGGTCAGCGGCGTATGTGGTCAATAGCGCCTGACAGCAAGGGAATTGGACTCAGGAGCGATCACCTTGCCGATCTGTGCGGGCAGCCGCGGCACCCGCACATCGATTTCCTGGAGCTGGCGCCGGATAACTGGATGGATATCGGCGGCGCACGGCGCACCATGCTGGATGATATCGCCGGCCGTTATCCGCTGGTTGCTCACGGCCTGAACCTGTCGATTGGCGATCTCTCTCCGCTTAATCTTGATTATCTGGCCAATATCCGGCGCTTTCTGGATGAGTACCAGATTGCCATTTACAGCGATCACCTTAGCTTCTGCCGCGATGAACAAGGGTATCTCTATGACCTGCTGCCGGTACCCCGCTTCGCGGAGAATATCGATTATCTGGCGGGACGCATTCGTCAGGTGGTGGATATCCTCGATCGCCCGCTGGTGCTGGAAAATATCTCCTGGTATCACGGTTATGCCGGCGAAATGCCGGAGATCGAGTTCTGGCTGGCGTTACTGGAAAAAAGCCCCTGCGAAATGTTGTTGGATATCAACAACGTCTGGGTCAATGCACAGAATCATGGTTATGACGCGCTGAGCTATATACGTGCGCTACCCGGTGAGAAAATTCGTTATTACCACATTGCCGGACACCTGCACACCCCCAGCGGCCTGCTGGATACCCACGGCATGCCGGTAGATGACGATGTGTTGCGGCTGGCGCGGGAGACATTTCGTTTTCACGGCACCCGGCCGCTGCTGCTGGAGCGTGATAACCATGTCCCCCCCCTGAACACGCTGTGCGAGGAACTGGTCACGGTTACTGAGTTTATTCATCAGGCAAGGAGCGAACATGAGCCAGCCACCCAGACGCATCGCGCAGCTTATTCGTAATTTCTCCGCACAGTTACGGGAGAAAGAGGGCGAGGTTTTTCCCACTGCCGTACGCAACTACCGCGCGTTTTTACGCGGCAGTGTGAGTGAAGTGATCGGCAGTTCGTTCCCGCAGTTCAGTCAGCAGGCGGGTCCGCAACGCATTAAGCAGCTCGCCGCACGTTTTCTGGAGGAGCATGGCGCAGAGGAGGCTGAATTCCACCACATTGCGACAGAATTTGTCCATTTTATCCACCGTACTCACGCCGTCAGTCGTGCTGAATGTCAGCTGATTGAATACGAGTGGGTGCTGCTGGCGGTGGAAATTGATCCGGCGGAAATACCGTTGCAAAGCGCGGATCACCATGACCCGGCTACGCCTCTGGCGGTCACGATCAATCCAACGCTGAACTGCATTCAGTTCTCCGGCGTTTTTTCTGATGAAGGCGGTTATCAGATTAATGAGGGGCAACTCCCCTGCGGAATTTTCAGAAACCGCCATCACAAGGTGGTGAAAAAACGGCTGACCGCCTTTGATGGCCAGATGCTGCATTTGATTGTTGATCAACAGCTCTGTCTTGTTGCCAGTCTGGAACAGGCGCTAAACGCAAGCGATGCCCGCTATCTGGGGGAATGGCTTAACCGTAACCAGGAAATTGACTTTATTTCGCTGCAAACACGATAAGGACCTTCTATGAAAAACAAACTTCTTTCACTGTACGATCAGGTGGTGGCAAAGTGCCGGAAGGCAGACTTTATCGCCCTGCTGGCCATTCGCCTGTATCTGCTGCCGGTGATTTACGAAGGGGCACACTCAAAAGTGGTGGGTTTCAGCGGTACGGTGGCCTGGTTTTCCACGCCGGCCTCCCAGGGTGGGCTGGATCTGCCGTTTCCCTGGCTGATGGCGCTACTGGCCACCGGGACAGAGGTCATTGGGCTGGTCTGTATTGCGCTGGGTCTGTTTACGCGGATTATCTCTATCCCGATGATCGTGCTGATGAGCGTGGCCAGTTCTATGGTGCACTGGTCGCACGGGTGGCTGGCCATTGCCAGTAATACGATGGAGTCCAGCCAGCGCCTGGCGATTTTCCTGCAGTGGCTGCAGGCGAACTTCCCCGGCCGTTACAACTATATTACCGAACTCGGTGACCCGGTGATCCTCAACAACGGGATGGAGTTTTCGACCACCTATTTTGTGATGCTGCTGGTGCTGTTGTTCTGGGGCGGTGGGCGTTACGTCAGCGTCGACTACTGGCTGCGCAAGAAGCTGGGCTAAGCCTGTCATGCATTCAGGCAGAGCGCGTCCGGCTGCCTCTGCCTGTTTTTTTTGGCCCCTTTACGGGGCCTCGATCCTATCCCTTCTCCACAGTCCGGGCATCTTTGGGTATACTGCCCGCCTGTTTATACCTGTGGAATTTTCAAGCTATGCGTCTTAATCCTGGTCAGCAACATGCCGTCGAATTTGTCACCGGGCCCTGCCTGGTGCTGGCCGGAGCCGGTTCAGGTAAGACGCGGGTTATCACCAATAAAATCGCCCACCTGATCCGCGAATGCGGTTATCAGGCGCGACATATCGCCGCGGTGACCTTCACCAATAAGGCCTCGCGCGAGATGAAAGAGCGCGTGGCGCAGACGCTGGGGCGTAAAGAGGCGCGCGGGCTGATGATTTCGACCTTCCATACCCTCGGGCTGGAGATTATTAAACGCGAGTACGCCGCGCTGGGGATGAAATCCAACTTTTCACTGTTTGACGATCAGGATCAGCTGGCGCTGCTGAAAGATCTCACCGAAGAGTGGCTGGAGAACGACAAAAACCTGCTGCAGCAGCTGATCTCGACGATCTCCAACTGGAAGAACGATCTGCTGGATCCGTCGCGGGCAGCGGCAGGCGCACAGTCGGAGCGCGACAAGCTGTTCGCCCACTGTTATGCACTGTATGACAGGCATCTGAAGTCCTGCAACGTACTGGACTTCGATGATCTGATCCTGCTGCCGACGCTGCTGTTCCAGCGCAACCTGGAGGTGCGTGAACGCTGGCAGCAGCGCATTCGCTATCTGCTGGTTGACGAATACCAGGATACCAACACCAGCCAGTACGAGCTGGTGAAGCTGCTGGTGGGTGCACGGGCGCGTTTTACCGTGGTGGGTGACGACGACCAGTCAATCTACTCCTGGCGCGGGGCACGGCCGCAGAACCTGGTGCTGTTGAAAGAGGACTTCCCGGCGCTGCAGGTGATCAAGCTGGAGCAGAACTACCGTTCGTCCGAACGTATTCTCAAGGCAGCCAATATCCTGATCGCCAACAACCCGCACGTGTTTGAAAAGCGACTGTTCTCCGAGCTGGGCTACGGGGTTGAGCTGAAGGTGGTGACCGCCAACCATGAGGATCATGAGGCGGAGCGGGTGATCGGCGAGCTGATCGCCCACCACTTTATTAATAAAACACAGTACAAGGATTATGCCATCCTCTACCGCGGAAACCATCAGTCGCGCGTGTTTGAAAAGATGCTGATGCAGAACCGTATCCCTTACCGCATCTCCGGCGGCACCTCGTTCTTCTCGCGCCCGGAAATCAAAGATCTGCTGGCCTACCTGCGGGTACTGACCAACGCTGACGATGACAGCGCCTTTATGCGCATCGTTAACACGCCACGCCGTGAGATCGGCGCCGCCACGCTGCAAAAGCTCGGCGAGTGGGCAATGCAGCGTAATAAAAGCCTGTTTACCGCCAGCTTCGATATGGGTCTCAGCCAGACGCTGACCGGACGCGGGCTGGAATCCCTGCAGCGCTTTACCAGCTGGCTGCAGGAGGTGGCACGGCTGGCGGAACGCGAGCCGGTCGCCGCAGTGCGCGATCTGATCCGTGGTATTGACTATGAGAGCTGGCTGTTTGAAACCTCGGCCAGCCCGAAAGCCGCCGAAATGCGCATGAAAAACGTCAACACGCTGTTCCAGTGGATGACCGAAATGCTGGAAGGCAGCGACATTGATGAACCGATGACGCTGACCCAGGTAGTGACGCGCTTTACCCTGCGCGACATGATGGAGCGCGGTGAAAGTGACGAGGAGCTTGATCAGGTGCAGCTGATGACCCTGCACGCCTCCAAAGGGCTGGAGTTTCCCTATGTCTATATGGTCGGCATGGAAGAGGGGCTGTTACCGCACCAGAGCAGCATCGATGAGAACAATATCGAGGAGGAGCGGCGTCTGGCCTACGTGGGGATTACCCGCGCACAGAAAGAGCTGACCTTCACCCTGTGCCGCGAGCGCCGCCAGTACGGTGAGCTGGTGCGCCCGGAGCCAAGCCGTTTCCTGCTTGAGCTACCGCAGGACGATGTGAACTGGGAAAGTGAGCGTAAAGTGGTCAGCGCCGAAGAGCGGATGCAGACCGGGCAGAGCCGGGTGGCGGGATTAAGAGCAATGCTGGATAAAGCAAGAAAATAAGGGGTTCTTTCAGTTACCTGGCTGCCCTGTATTAATAAATTAAATGGGTTTTAAGCTTTCAAAAGTCATAATTTTTTTCGATAGTGATTATCCTTTGACGTTCAATTTATTTCGACGTCTAAAGGTTTTTTTGTGAAAAAAAATATTCTGTTTTCTATTTCATTGGTGCTATTAGGTGGTGCGTTATCATCCGTTGCGCTCGCAAGTGAGGATGATGAGAAAAGTGTATTCCCGGTGGTAGAGCTGGATAATTATCTGGGCGAAACGCCATTGATAAAAACTGATTTTGATAATAATGATCGTCCTTCGCAAAGGGTTTTTTTAGGGCAAAAGTCAACCTATACCTACATGCGATGCATTACTCGTCTGGACAATAATCAGGCTCACCCCGGAAGCACCTGGTACTGGGCAAAAAATGAGTCTGGCAGCGGATACTATAAACTCAATGGCCACTGGTGGTCGAATTTTATAATGCAGTGGAAGAATATGTTCTACACTGACACGCCATATAAAAAGCTGGAAGAAATTTGCAGGAAAACGCTGGCCAGTGAGGGGGTAAATGTCAGACAGTTGGAAATATATGCTGCGGATAATAGTCAGTCTTTTGACCACACGATCTGGTCAATGAATTATGATGCTAAAGGATTGAGGAAAAATGGCGCATTCGAACGTATCATAACCTTTGGTGACAGCCTGACTGACAACAGCAACGTATTCAATGCCTCAATGTGGAAAGCCCCGAATTCAAAGACCTGGTATCGTGGACATTTCAGTAATGGCTATGTCTGGCACGAGTATCTGGCTGGAAATCTGGGGATTCATTCCTACAACTGGGCGGTGGGAGGGGCTGAAACAAAAGATACCTCTGTACTGGGGCTGATTAAGATCCCTGGAATTGACAAGCAGATCGACTCTTTCGTTTCCTATATGAATGAAGACAAAAACTACAATGCAGGGAAATCGCTCTTTTCAATCATGGCCGGTGGTAATGATCTGATGAATGGTGATATTGAACCTGAAGAGATGATATCTAATATCGATAAGGGGATTTCCCGGCTGACGAGCCTGGGAGCGAAGAGCATCATCGTAATGACGGCACCTGATGTTTCTCTGGTGCCGGGGATGCAGGATAAGTCTGATAGCGAAAGGCTCAGGTTAAAGGATTACGTACGCGTCCTTAACAACGGAATAAAAGAGAGCGTAAAACGCCATGAATACCGTAACCGAGGTAACGTTGATATTTATCTTATTGATGTTGAGAAAATCTTCAATGACCTGGTGAAAAATCCGGGGGAGCATGGCATTGATGATGTAAAACATGCCTGCCTGGACATCAACAACATTTTACCCTTGCCGGATTATATTTTTAATTTCAAACCTTCGCCATCATGTCGACATGATAAGGTTCACCTGTTCTGGGATAACGTGCATCCAACAACCTATGTCCATGAACTGATTTCAACGAAGATAATGGCAGCCATTATTCAGCATTACAATCTGACTATCGAAGAGTAATAAAGATACCGGAAGGTGACATACATCGCCTTCCGGTTTAATGTTCAGACAATCGTCAGCGACCAGTGCACATAACTTTGCCAGTGCACTTCCTGCTCAAGCAGCTCGGCGCGCAGCGGATGGGCTTCCAGCCAGCCGGCTGGCAGGGTCAGCGTCAGGGTGTCTTCCTCCGCCAGCAGGCGCACCGCAGGCAGCGTATTATCGCGGCGGCGGCTGGCAAAAATGATCGCCAACCGCAGCAGGCGCGAAAGACGTTCCGCCACCCGCGGCGGCACGGCATTTTGCTGGCTCAGTAACGCCAGATCGATGCCGTTTCGCTGATTCTGCAGCAGGGTTGCCAGCAGTTTTTTCTGGGCCGGAGTAAAGCCGGGCAGATCGAGATTGCGCACCAGATAGGCCGCATGCTGTGGCGCCTGACGGAAATCGACGCTCAACCCAATTTCATGGATCAGACAGGCGCTGTCCAGCAGCTCCCGGCTGATGTCATCCAGCTTCCAGTTCTGGCTAATCTGGCGGGCGAAACTCTCGGCCAGCTGGCGGACGCGCTCGGCCTGTTCTGCATCGATCGTAAAACGGCGTTGAACGTTGTGCAGCGTCCTGCTGCGAATATCGCGATCCACCGGCAGGTGCAGCATGCCGTAGACCAGGCCTTCGCGCAGCGCGCCACCGGCCAGCGTCATACTCTCGATATTCAGCTCGATAAAGATGGCGATCAGGATCGACAGGCCGCTGGGGAACACCAGCGCCCGCTCCAGCGTCAGGCCTTCGATCTCCAGCTCTTCCAGCTTGCCGCACTGAATGGCGCGCTGCTTCAACTGCTGCAGCTTGCCGAGCGTAATCCGCTCGTCCATGCCCTGCGCCATCATGATTTCCTGCAGCGCCTGCACGGTGCCGGAGGCGCCGACACAGATCTGCCAGCTCTGCTCGCGCAACACCGCGGCCACCGGACGGATCATCTCACGGGCGGCGGCCTCTGCCTGAGCGAAGTTCTCACGGCCAAGGTGGCGATCGGCGAAATAGCGTTCCAGCCAGGTGACGCAGCCCATTGACAGGCTGAACAGCGCGGTCGTTTGCGCGCCCTTGCCGGTAACCAGCTCGGTGCTGCCGCCGCCGATATCCACCACCAGACGTTTATCCGCACCACCGGTGGTGTGGGCCACCCCCTGGTAGATCAGGCGCGCCTCCTCTTCACCGCTGATCACGTTGATCGGGCAACCGAGGATCTGTTGAGCAGCGATCAGGAACTCGCCGGCGTTAGCGGCGATACGCAAGGTGGCGGTCGCCACCACGCGGATCTGTTCCGACGGGATATCCTGCAGCTGTTCGGAAAACAGCCGCAGGCACTGCCAGCCGCGCTCCATGGCTTCACCAGAGAGCTGGCTTTGGCTGTCCAGCCCGGCCGCCAGGCGCACCTTGCGTTTGATGCGGGCAATGGTCTGGATACTGCCAGCCACTTCGCGCACCACCAGCATATGAAAACTGTTCGATCCGAGATCGATGGCAGCATAAAGTGATGACGCGCTCAGCATGGTGGCTTAACCCGGGCGTTTGCGGTTGGGGCTGCGCGGCGCGCTGCCACGGCGATTGTTGTTGCCGCCACGACGCAGGTTGTTACCGGTGCGGTTGCGGGTTAAACGCTTCGGCGGCGGCAGTTCGCTCATCAGCGCATCGCTGTTATAGCGGCTGACCGGAATGCTGTGACCGATATACTCTTCAATCGCCGGCAGGTTCAGCGCGTACTCTTCACAGGCGAGGCTGATTGAGTGACCGTTGGCACCGGCACGGCCGGTACGGCCAATACGGTGCACGTAGTCTTCACGATCGTCAGGCAGATCGTAGTTGAAGACATGCGTCACGGCCGGGATATGCAGACCACGCGCGGCCACGTCGGTCGCCACCAGGATATCGACATCACCCTTAGTGAAATCTTCCAGGATACGCAGGCGCTTTTTCTGCGCCACGTCGCCTGTCAGCAGACCCACGCGGTGACCATCGGCGGCCAGGTGGCCCCAGATATCTTCACAGCGGTGCTTGGTGTTGGCAAAAATGATGGCGCGATCCGGCCACTCTTCTTCCAGCAGCGTTTGCAGCAAACGCATTTTTTCTTCGTTGGAAGGGTAGAACAGCTCTTCTTTAATACGGTGTCCGGTTTTTTGCTCTGGCTCGACTTCTACGTATTCCGCGTTGTTCATGTTCTCAAAAGCCAGTTCACGCACGCGGAATGACAGCGTGGCGGAGAACAACATATTCAGGCGCTGGTTGGCGGCAGGCATGCGGCGGAACAGCCAGCGGATGTCTTTAATAAAGCCGAGATCGAACATGCGATCGGCTTCGTCAAGTACCACCACCTGGATCGCGCCCAGATTAACGTGGTTCTGTTTGACGTAATCGATTAAACGGCCGGTGGTGCCAATCAGGATATCAACACCGCTTTCCAGCACTTTCAGTTGCTTATCGTAGCCATCGCCACCGTAAGCCAGACCGAGTTTCAGTCCGGTTACCTGCGCCAGCGGCTCTGCATCCGCATGGATCTGAACCGCCAGTTCGCGGGTCGGAGCCAGAATCAGCGCGCGCGGTTGATTAACCTGGCGACCTTCCGGAGCGGGGTGAGAGAGAAGATGATGAAACGTTGACGTCAGAAACGCCATCGTTTTGCCGGTACCGGTTTGCGCCTGACCTGCTACATCACGCCCGGAGAGCGTAAACGGTAATGCCAGCGCCTGAATAGGCGTGCAATTTTGAAAGCCTTTAGTTTCAAGGGCTTCAATCACCTGAGCGTGCAGGGCGAAGTCGGAAAACTTCTTTTCGGTTAAGTGTGTTTTGCTCATAGTGTGGTAGAATATCAGCTTAGTATTGCTTTACGAAAGCATATCCGTTGAAATAAAAGCGAGTGAAATAACGCTAACCTGATGCTGCTTCCTGCTACATCATTTAGGTAAAGATAATCTCCTGGAGTAAACATGAGCGATAAAATTATTCACCTGACAGATGACAGCTTCGTAACGCAAGTTCTGCAAGCTGAAGGCGTGACCCTGGTCGACTTCTGGGCCGAGTGGTGTGGTCCGTGCAAAATGATCGCGCCAATTCTTGATGAAGTGGCAGAAGAGTACGAAGGTAAACTGACCGTCACCAAGCTGAACATCGATGAGAACCCGGCCACTGCCCCTAAATACGGCATCCGCGGTATCCCAACCCTGCTGCTGTTCAAGAACGGCGAAGTGGCAGCCACCAAGGTGGGCGCACTGTCTAAAGGTCAGCTGAAAGAGTTCCTGAACGCGAACCTGGGCTAATCACACGATACCGGCGTCCTGCGCTGCGGATTTTTTTTCTGACCGCTGGACGCCCGGCTTTAGGCGTGCTAAGTTAAATTCACTGCACGACGAACTTACCTTGCTAGTTTGCATCTTTAGATTTTTTCCTTGTTGAACGCTGTATTCATCACAGTTTTACAGACATTCAGCAATCTGACGGTTAGTATCAACTGAATTCCGGCACTTTCCTTACCGTCTCCTCGTCTCAGATCTGCGTTATCCTGCATGCGATCATCGAGTGGACCCGGGAACAGACCGCCATTAAACAGGCATGGATCTCTAGCCATACCATTGACGACAAACAGTTCAAGTTTTACCCCGAGTTTAAGAACCCACCATTATGAATCTTACCGAATTAAAAAATACGCCGGTTTCTGACCTGATCACTCTCGGCGAAAATATGGGGCTGGAAAACCTGGCGCGCTTGCGCAAACAGGACATTATCTTCGCCATCCTCAAGCAACACGCGAAAAGTGGCGAAGACATCTTCGGCGACGGCGTACTCGAGATATTGCAGGATGGATTTGGTTTCCTCCGTTCTGGAGACAGCTCCTACCTCGCCGGTCCCGATGATATCTACGTTTCCCCTAGCCAAATCCGCCGCTTTAACCTCCGCACTGGTGACTCCATCTCTGGCAAGATTCGACCGCCAAAAGAGGGTGAGCGTTACTTTGCGCTGTTGAAAGTTAACGAAGTTAACTACGACAAGCCTGAAAATGCCCGTAACAAGATCCTGTTTGAGAACTTAACGCCGCTGCACGCTAACTCGCGTCTGCGTATGGAGCGCGGTAACGGTTCAACGGAAGATCTGACGGCCCGCGTGCTCGACCTGGCATCGCCAATTGGTCGCGGTCAGCGTGGTCTGATCGTGGCACCGCCTAAAGCCGGTAAAACCATGCTGCTGCAGAACATCGCGCAGAGCATTGCTTATAACCATCCTGACTGCGTGCTGATGGTGCTGCTGATTGACGAGCGTCCGGAAGAAGTGACCGAGATGCAGCGTCTGGTTAAAGGCGAAGTCATTGCTTCTACCTTTGATGAGCCAGCATCGCGCCACGTTCAGGTTGCTGAGATGGTGATCGAAAAGGCCAAGCGCCTGGTCGAGCACAAAAAAGACGTGATCATCCTGCTGGACTCCATCACCCGCCTGGCGCGTGCCTACAACACCGTGGTACCGGCCTCTGGCAAGGTACTTACCGGTGGTGTGGATGCCAACGCCCTGCACCGTCCGAAGCGTTTCTTCGGTGCGGCACGTAACGTGGAAGAGGGCGGTAGCCTGACCATCATCGCCACCGCGCTGGTTGATACCGGTTCGAAGATGGACGAAGTGATCTACGAAGAGTTCAAAGGTACCGGCAACATGGAACTGCACCTGGCGCGTAAAATCGCTGAGAAGCGTGTGTTCCCGGCTATCGACTACAACCGTTCTGGTACACGTAAAGAAGAGCTGCTTACCACCTCGGAAGAGCTGCAGAAGATGTGGATCCTGCGTAAAATCATCCACCCGATGGGTGAGATCGACGCAATGGAATTCCTCATCAACAAGCTGGCGATGACCAAAACCAACGATGACTTCTTCGACATGATGAAGCGTTCGTAACGGTCAACCGTCACAGCTGTGTTCTAAACTCGGGAAACGCCACGCATAGTCGTGGCGTTTTTCGTTTCTGCTCTATACGCTGTTTTACACGCGGGAGTGCACCTGCAAGTTCGTGCAAATTAACGTGTCTGATACGTTGCTTGTGCGGGGCCTGACCAATAAAATCTGAATTACACTAATGATTATGGCACCAAAATTGCTTATAACATTGCGCTAATTCTTAGCTGAGAGCTGGTTAATGTGAATTTACTCAATATGAGTACAGAACTTGCCCTGATTTTTTTATTTTCACTGGCGTTCCTGTTTTTTGCCCGCAAGGTGGCTATAAAAATCGGCCTGGTGGACAAGCCTAACTACCGCAAACGCCACCAGGGAACCATCCCGCTGGTCGGGGGTATTTCGGTATTTGCCGGCAGCTGTTTTGCCTGGCTGATGACCGACTTTTATGTCCCCCATTTTCTGCTGTATCTGGGCTGCGCCGCCGCGCTGGTGCTGGTCGGGGCGCTGGATGACCGCTTCGATATCAGCGTAAAAATTCGCGCGGTGGTTCAGGCCGGCGTGGCGGTGGTGATGATGGTCAAGGCGAAGCTGTATCTGCTCAGCCTTGGCTATATTTTCGGCCCCTGGGAGCTGATCGTCGGCCCGTTTGGCTACGTGCTGACCCTGTTTGCCGTCTGGGCGGCGATCAACGCGTTCAATATGGTCGATGGCATCGATGGCCTGCTGGGCGGGTTGTCCTGCGTCACCTTCTTCGCGATGGGCATGATCCTGTTGTCCGACGGTCAGCTGAGCCTGGCAATGTGGTGCTTCACTATGATTGCGGCGATTTTGCCCTATATTTTACTGAACCTCGGCGTGTTCGGCCGCCACAACAAAGTGTTTATGGGCGATGCCGGCAGCACGCTGATTGGTTTCACCATTATCTGGATCCTGCTGGAGACCACCCAGGGAGAGAGCCACCCGATTACGCCGGTGACGGCGCTGTGGCTGATTGCCATTCCGCTGATGGACATGGTGGCGATCATGTACCGGCGTCTGAGTAAGGGTATGAGCCCGTTTTCTGCGGATCGCCAGCATATTCACCACCTGATTATGCGTGCCGGGTTCACCTCGCGTCAGGCTTTTGTGCTGATCACCCTCGCGGCCGCCGTGCTGGCGCTGGTGGGCGTGCTGGGTGAGTACCTGAGCTTCACTCCCGAATGGGTAATGCTGGTTCTGTTTTTACTGGCCTTTATGTTGTACGGCTACTGTATTAAACGTGCGTGGCGCGTGGCGCGGATGATTAAACGCCTGAAGCGTCGCCTGCGTAATAACGAGAACGACCGCTGACTTTTTGAACGATGATGTCCGACAACAAGGAAATGATGCATGACTTATCCTGACGCTGCAGATAACGAACTGGATATTCGGGGCCTGTGCTGCACGCTGTGGCGCGGTAAAGGGTGGATCGTCGGTGGTGGTGCGCTGTTCGCCCTGCTGGCGCTGGTCTGGTCGCTGCTGGTAACGCCACAGTGGAGCACGACGGCGATTACCGACCGCCCAACGGTCAATACCCTCGCCGGCTACTACTCACAGCAGCAGTTCCTTAATAATCTGGACCTGCGTAACGGTAATCCTAACGCCACGCTGCCGAACGTGATGGACGAAGCCTACCAGGAGTTTGTCATGCAGCTCTCCGCATGGGATACCCGGCGTGACTTCTGGCTGCAGTCTGCTTACTACAAACAGCGGCAGGTCGGCAAAGTGGCGGATGACGCGGTACTGCTGGATAAGCTGATTGCCAGTATTCAGTATCAGCCGGCGGACAGCCTCAAAAAAACCAATGACACCGTGAAACTGGTGGCAGAGACTTCGGCGGAAGCCAACACGCTGCTGCGTCAGTACGTGGCCTTTGCCAACGCCCGGGCTACCGCGCATCTGAATGATGCATTATCCGGGGCCTGGGCCGCACGCACCATCCAGCTAAAAGCGCAGATTAAGCGTCAGGAAGCGGTGGCGAAGGCGATTTACGATCGCCAGCTCAACAGCGTCCAGCAGGCGCTGAAAATCGCCCAGACCCAGGGGCTGGAGCAGGCCCATACCGCTACGCCGTCTGAGCAGCTGCCGGACTCTGAGCTCTACCTGCTGGGGCGGCCTATGCTGCAGGCGCGGCTGGAAAACCTGCGCGCCAGTGGCCCGGACTACGACCTCGAATACGATCAAAACCGTGCCATGCTGGCGACGCTGAACGTTGGGCCGACGCTGGTCTCCTCCTTTAAGGCCTGGCGCTACCTGCGCACGCCGGAAGAGCCGGTGACGCGTGACAGCCCGCGCCGTCTGCTGCTGATGATCATGTGGGGATCGGTAGGGGTGTTGATCGGTGCAGGTACGGCGCTGGTCAGACGGCGCCGTGGCTAAGGATGCCCGGCGAATGCAGTTCAACAATGGAACGACAGAGAGAGCAACGGTGAAAGTATTAACAGTTTTCGGCACACGCCCTGAAGCCATCAAGATGGCACCTCTGGTCCACGCGCTGGCTCAGGACGCTTCGATCGAATCACGCCTGTGCGTGACCGCCCAGCATCGTGAAATGCTCGATCAGGTGCTGCATCTGTTCTCTCTGGTACCGGATTACGACCTGAACATCATGCGGCCGGGCCAGGAACTGACTGAAATCACCAGCCGCATTCTTGAGGGGCTGAAAACGGTGTTTGCCGACTTTACTCCCGACGTGGTGCTGGTGCACGGCGATACCACCACCACGCTGGCCGCGAGCCTGGCGGCGTTTTATCACCGCATTCCGGTCGGTCACGTTGAAGCGGGACTGCGTACCGGCGACCTGTGGTCGCCGTGGCCGGAAGAGGCCAACCGCACGCTGACCGGGCACCTCGCCAGCTATCACTTTGCACCGACGCAGCGCTCACAACAGAACCTGCAGCGGGAGAACGTGCCGGCTTCGCGTATTTTCGTCACCGGCAACACGGTGATTGACGCGCTGTTCTGGGTGCGTGACCGGGTTCTGAGTGACGCCGCGCTGCACAACAGCATGGCGGCACGCTATCCGTTCCTTGATGCAGACAAGAAAATGCTGCTGGTGACCGGTCATCGTCGCGAAAGCTTCGGCGGCGGCTTTGAGCGCATCTGTAACGCGCTGGCGGAGATCGCCCGTCTGCACCCACAGCTGCAGATTGTCTACCCGGTACATCTCAATCCTAACGTCAGCGAACCGGTGAACCGCATCCTGCGCGGTATTGACAACATAGTACTGATCGAGCCGCAGGAGTATCTGCCCTTTGTCTGGCTGATGGACCGCGCCTGGCTGATCCTGACCGATTCCGGTGGTATCCAGGAAGAGGCACCGTCGCTGGGGAAACCGGTACTGGTGATGCGTGATACCACCGAGCGGCCGGAGGCACTCGACGCCGGTACGGTCAGACTGGTGGGGACCGACCAGCAAAAAATTGTCAGCGAAGTGACGCGATTGCTAAACGACAACGAGGCGTGGCAGACGATGAGCCATGCCCACAATCCGTACGGTGACGGACTGGCCTGCCAGCGCATCGTAGAAGTTCTGAAAAATAACCGGATAACATTATGAGTTTCAATACTATTTCAGTCATTGGCCTGGGATATATCGGCCTGCCGACCGCAGCGGCGTTTGCCTCCTGCCAGAAGCAGGTGATTGGCGTTGATATCAACGCCCACGCGGTGGAAACCATCAATCGCGGCGAAATCCATATCGTTGAGCCGGATCTGGATCGGGTGGTGAAAACGGCGGTAGAAGGCGGTTTCCTGCGCGCAACCACCGTGCCTGAACCTGCGGACGCCTTTCTGATTGCGGTACCGACGCCGTTTAAAGAGCAGCATCAGCCGGATATGGCCTGGGTTGAGGCCGCCGCGCGCTCGGTTGCCGCGGTACTGAAAGCCGGCGACCTGGTGATTCTGGAATCCACCTCGCCGGTCGGTGCCACCGAGCAGATGGCCGCCCTGCTGGCCGCTGAGCGACCCGATCTGACCTTCCCACAGCAGGTGGGTGAAACGGCTGATATCCGCATTGCCTACTGCCCGGAGCGGGTGCTGCCGGGCAAGGTAATGGTTGAGCTGGTTAAGAACGACCGGGTGATTGGCGGTATGAGCGCGGCCAGCTCGCAGCGCGCCTGCGACCTGTATAACCTGTTCCTCGAAGGGGAGTGCGTGGTGACCAATGCCCGCACCGCCGAAATGTGCAAGCTCACCGAGAACAGCTTCCGTGACGTCAATATCGCCTTTGCCAACGAGCTGTCGCTGATCTGCGCCGAGCAGCAGATCAACGTCTGGGAGCTGATCCGCCTGGCCAATCGCCATCCGCGCGTCAATATCCTGCAGCCCGGCCCCGGCGTCGGCGGCCACTGTATTGCGGTCGACCCGTGGTTTATCGTGGCGCAAAACCCGCAACAGGCGCAACTGATACGTACCGCCCGTGAGGTTAACGACGGCAAGCCGTACCGGGTGCTTGAACAGGTGCAAAAGCAGGTGGCAGAGTGCCTGCAGGCCAGCGACCGGCGCGCCAGCGAGCTGAAAATCGCCTGCTTCGGTCTGGCCTTTAAGCCGGATATCGACGACCTGCGTGAAAGCCCGGCGATGCAGGTGGCGGCGATGATTGCGGACTGGCATCAGGGCAGTACCCTGGTGGTAGAGCCGCATATTCAGCAGCTGCCCGCGCGCCTGGCGCAGAAGGCCACGCTGCTGTCGCTGGACGAGGCGCTGCAGCAGGCCGACGTGCTGGTGATGCTGGTCGATCACCGCCAGTTTAAGGCGGTGGCAGCAGAAACTGTCCGCCAGCCGTGGATTGTCGATACCAAAGGCGTCTGGCGATGATGCCGCTTATCACTCTGGAGGCAATCTGTGTTTGCCACGCTTAAACCACTGGCGTGGGAAAACGCCTTTTTTGATCATAACAGCGCGCTGCTTGAGCTGCAGGGGGAGACTCTGCTGCTGCCCGAGAGGCTGGATGACTACGATCTCGTCCAGGTGAAACTGCCGGCGCAGCAGAGCGCCGAACTGGATGCGGTAAACGCACTCGGCTTCCAGCTGGTGGAAGCCGAAGTGGACTGCGTGCTGGGCATTGCCGCTACCGGCCGCCCGGAGGGCGTCCGCATTGCCCGGCCGGAGCATATCCCCGCGCTGCGCCAGATGGCCGCGGAAGCCTTCTCCTTCAGCCGTTTTCGTACGCCGTGGTTTGCCGCCGGCGACAGCGGTCGCCTGTACGCCGAGTGGGCGGAGAAGGCGGTGCTGGGCACCTTCGACCACCAGTGCCTGCTGGCCGTGGATCAACAGGGCGCGATGCAGGGATTTGTCTCGCTGCGCGAGCTGGCCGACGGCTCGGCGCGGATTGGCCTGCTGGCGGTGCTGCCCGCGGCACAGGGGCTGGGGGTTGGCCAGCGGCTGATGGCGGCCGCCAGCGACTGGAGCCGCGCGCGGCGTCTGGAGCGGCTTCATGTTGCAACGCAGCTGGGCAACCTTGCCGCGCTACGGCTCTACCTTCGTTGCGGTGGCGTGATTGAACGCACCGCCTATTGGTTATACAGGAAAACATCATGATTACGTTTAATGCACCACCGGTGGTGGGAACCGAACTGGACTACCTGCAGTCAGCGATGGGCAGCGGCAAGCTGTGCGGCGACGGCGGCTTTACCCGCCGCTGCCAGCAGTGGATGGAGCAGCGCTTTCACTGCCGCAAGGTGCTGCTGACCCCCTCCTGCACCGCCTCGCTGGAGATGGCCGCGATCCTGATTGATATTCAGCCCGGCGATGAAGTGATTATGCCGAGTTACACCTTCGTCTCCACCGCCAACGCCTTTGTGCTGCGCGGCGCGACTATCGTCTTTGTCGACGTGCGTCCGGATACGCTGAATATTGATGAAACGCTGATTGAAGCAGCGATCACCGACAAAACCAAAGCCATCGTGCCGGTGCACTATGCGGGCGTGGCCTGCGAGATGGACACCATTATGGCGCTGGCGAAGCAACATCAGCTGTGGGTGGTGGAAGACGCCGCGCAGGGCGTGATGTCCACCTATAAGGGGCGTGCGTTAGGAACGATTGGCCATATCGGCTGCTTCAGCTTCCATGAAACCAAGAATTATACCGCCGGCGGCGAGGGCGGCGCGACGCTGATCAACGATCCGGCGCTGGTCGAGCGGGCGGAAATCGTCCGTGAAAAGGGGACCAACCGCAGCCAGTTCTTCCGCGGGCAGGTGGATAAGTACACCTGGCGCGATGTCGGATCCAGCTATCTGATGGCCGACCTGCAGGCGGCTTACCTGTGGGCACAGCTGGAGGCGGCAGAGCAGATCAACCAGCAGCGCCTGCGCCTGTGGCAGAACTACGCGGATGCGCTGCAGCCGATCGCCGCCAGCGGGCGGATTACGCTGGCGAATATTCCGGCCGACTGCGCGCACAACGCGCATATGTTCCACCTCAGGCTGCGCGACAGCGAGGACCGCGGCGCGCTGATTGCCTGGCTGAAAGAGGCGGAGATCCTGTCGGTGTTCCACTATATCCCGCTGCACAGCTCACCGGCGGGCCAGCGCTTTGGTCGTTTCCACGGCGAAGACCGCTTTACCACCGTTGAAAGCGAGCGACTGCTGCGGCTGCCGCTGTTTTACAACCTGACCGACAATAATCAGAAGACGGTGATCGGCTCTCTGCTGAGCTACTTCTCCTGATATGTCACTGGCAAAAGCTTCGGTGTGGACCGCCGCGTCCACGCTGGTAAAAATTGCCGCCGGACTGCTGGTGGTAAAAATGCTGGCGCTGGCCTTCGGGCCAGCCGGCGTCGGGCAGGCGGGGAACTTTCGTCAGCTGGTGACCGTGTTAGGCGTGCTGGCGGGCGCGGGGATTTTCAACGGCGTCACCAAATACGTTGCTGAGTACCAGCAGGACCCGGCGCAGCTGCGCGCGGTGACCGGCACCGCCTCGTCGATGGTGCTCGGCTTTTCGCTGCTGCTGGCGCTGGTTTTTCTGCTGTTTGCCGCGCCGGTTAGTCGCGCGCTGTTTGGCCACGAGGAGTACCAGCAGGTGATCCGCGCGGTGGCGTTCCTGCAGTTTGGCATCGCCTGGGCCAACCTGCTGCTGGCGATCGTCAAAGGCTTCCGCGACGCGGCGGGCAACGCCGCCGCGCTGATCGGCGGCAGCCTGATCGGCGTCGCCGGCTGGTTTGTCTGCTACCGGCTGGGCGGCTACAGCGGTGCGCTGATCGGGCTGGCGCTGGTGCCGGCGCTGCTGGTGATCCCGGCCATCATCGTGTTGTGGCGTCGCGGTCGCCTGCCCTTAGGCTACCTGCTGCCCGCCTGGCAGCCGGCGTTCGCCCGCCAGCTGGGCAAGTTCACTGTGATGGCGTTGATCACCTCGGTGACGCTGCCGGTGGCGTGGATGATGATGCGTAACCAGCTGGCGGCACAGGCTGGCTGGGAACAGGTGGGGCTGTGGCAGGGGGTCAGCACCATTTCTGACGCCTATCTGCAGTTTATCACCGCCTCCTTTACCGTCTGGCTGCTGCCGACGCTCTCCAGGCTGCAGCATAAAGAGGAGATTGCGCGCGAGGTCCTGAAAGCGCTGCGCTTCGTGTTACCTGCCGTAGCGGCGGTCAGCTTCTGCGTCTGGCTGCTGCGCGATGTGGCGATCTGGCTGCTGTTTTCCAGCCAGTTTACCGGCATGCGCGATCTGTTTGTCTGGCAGCTGGCCGGGGACGTGCTCAAGGTCGGCTGCTACGTGTTTGGCTATCTGGTGATTGCCAAAGCGTCACTGCGCTTCTATCTGCTGGCTGAAGTCAGCCAGTTTGTACTGTTGATGGGTTTTTCCCGCTGGCTTATCCCGCTGCACGGTGCAGCAGGCGCGGCTCAGGCGTATCTGGCGACCTACGTCGCTTATTTCGCACTTTGTGCTGGCATTTTTACACTTTACCGTAGACGCGTATGACCACAGTAATCCATCTCTTAGGCTCAGACATACCGCACCATAACCAGACGGTGCTGAGCTTTTTCAATCAGGTGCTGCATGATGCGGTACCGACGGCCGCCCCGCGCCCGTTCTGGGTGGTGAGCGCAGAGCCCGATCTGGCTTCGCGCTTCCCACAGCTGGCGGTTCGGGTGTTCGCCAGCAAGGGGGCGTTAGCTGCGGCGGCGATCGCTGAAGGCCGCCGGCAGCGCAGCACGCGCTTTTTCTGCCACGGCCAGTTTAACCCGCGCCTGTGGCTGGCATTGCTGTCCGGCCAGCTGAAACGCCGCCAGTTTTACTGGCATATCTGGGGAGCGGACCTGTACGAAGATGCCACCGCCCTCAAGTTCCGGCTGTTCTACCTGCTGCGGCGGCAGGCGCAAAAGCGCGTGGCGCAGGTGTTTGCCACCCGTGGTGACATCAGCCATTTTCAGCAGCGCTGCCCGCGCGTGCCGGCCTCGCTGCTCTATTTCCCCACCCGCCTGGCGCAGGATGTCCCGCTGAGTCAGTCCGCTGACGGCGCGCTGACCGTGCTGCTGGGCAACTCGGGTGACGCCAGCAACCGCCATATTCAGGCGCTGGAGGAGATCCACCGGCAGTTTGGCAGCGAGGTACAGGTGGTGGTGCCGATGGGTTATCCGTCGAATAATCAGGACTACATCGCCAGCGTGCGTCAGGCCGCGGGGGCGCTTTTTGCGCCGGGTCAGGTGCAGATCCTGACCGAAAAGCTGGCGTTTGCCGACTATATGGCGCTGATCGCCCGCTGCCAGCTGGGTTACTTCATCTTTGAACGTCAGCAGGGGATTGGCACCCTGTGTCTGCTGATGCAGGCGGGCGTGCCCTTTGTGCTCAACCGGCGTAATCCGTTCTGGCAGGACCTGACGGAACAGCAGGTGCCGGTGCTGTTCAGCGGCGATGCGCTGGATGCCGCCACGGTGGCCGAGGCGCGACGCCAGCTGACCCAGCTGGATTTAAAGCAGGTGGCATTTTTCGAGCCGGGTTATCTGGCAGGATGGCAGCAGGCGCTGCGGCAGGTGGAAGGGGAAGGCGCATGACGCTGTTACAGTTTGCCGGTCTGCTGCTGGTGTACCTGCTGTGTGGCGGTATGATCCTGACGCTGACCTGGCGCGAGTTTCGCCGGGTACGCTTCAATTTTAACGTGCTGTTCTCGATGCTGTTCCTGCTGACCTTCTTCTTCGGCTTCCCGTTTACCAGCGTGCTGGTGTTTGGCTTCGACGTTGAGGTGGTGCCGGCAGAGTATCTGCTGCAGGCGATGCTGGCCGCGGGGTGTTTTTACGCCATTTACTACGTAAGCTACAAAACCCGGCTGCGGGCGCGCAGCCATGTGCCCTCGCGCCCGGCTTTTACCATTAACCGCGTAGAGGCCCATCTGAGCTGGCTGCTGCTGGCGCTGGTGGCGCTGGGCACCGTTAGCGTGTTCTTTGCCCACAACGGTTTTCTGCTGTTTAAGCTGCACAGCTACAGCCAGATCTTCTCGGCGGAGGTCTCCGGCGTGGCGCTGAAGCGCTTCTTCTACTTCTTTATCCCGGCGATGCTGGTGGTCTACTTTATGAAGCAGGATTTCCGCCGCTGGCTGCTGTTCCTGGTCAGCACGGTGGCGTTCGGCTTCCTTACCTACGCCATCGTCGGCGGCACGCGCGCCAATATCATCATCGCGTTTGCGCTGTTCCTGTTTATCGGCATTATCCGCGGCTGGATAACCCTGTGGATGCTGGTCGTGGCCGGCGCGGGTGGCGTGGTCGGCATGTTCTGGCTGGCGCTGAAGCGCTATAACCTTGATGTTAACGGTTCGGAAGCCTTCTATACCTTCCTCTATCTGACGCGGGATACCTTCTCACCGTGGGAGAACCTCGGTCTGCTGCTGCAGAACTATGACCGCATCGACTTCCAGGGCCTGGCCCCGATCGTGCGTGACTTCTACGTGTTTATTCCCAGCTGGCTGTGGCACGGACGGCCGTCGCTGGTGCTGAACAGCGCTAACTACTTCACCTGGGAGGTGCTGGATAACCACTCCGGGCTGGCGATCTCGCCCACGCTGATTGGTTCGCTGGTGGTGATGGGCGGTGCGCTGTTTATCCCGCTTGGCGCGGTGGCGGTGGGGCTGATCGTTAAATGGTTTGACTGGCTGTATGAGAAGGGCCGCCGGGAACAGAACCGCTATAAGGCGGCGATCCTGCAAAGCTTCTGCTTTGGTGCCGTGTTCAATATGATCGTGCTGGCCCGTGAAGGGCTGGATGCCTTTGCCTCGCGGGTGGTGTTCTTCTGCGTGATTTTTGTCGCCTGCGTGGTGGTGGCTAAGCTGCTTTACTGGCTGTTTGACAGTGCCGGGCTGATACGCGCGCGGCGCGCGGGAACATCGCTGGCCGTGCGGGGTGGTCCCGCGCCCGGTGCGCTTTGATTATTGAGTTTTATTTGAAGGATTTGCCATGCATGCCTCTGAAGAAGTTCCGCAGTATCAGATTCGCGGGTTGTCGCTGGCCGGCTTCCGCGACAGGGCACAGTTTGTCGATTACCTGAACCAGGGTGGGGAGCTGAAGAGCGGTACGCTGGTGGCGATCAACGCCGAGAAGGTGCTGACGGCGGAGGAGAATACCGAGGTGTTTCAGCTGCTCGCGGCCGCCGAGTATAAATATGCCGACGGTATCAGCGTGGTGCGGTCGATCCGCAAGAAGTATCCGCAGGCGCAGGTATCGCGTATCGCCGGGGCCGATCTCTGGGAAGCGCTGATGGAGCGCGCCGGGCGCGAGGGCACGCCGGTGTTTCTGATTGGCGGCAAGCCGGAGATTCTGGCGCAGACCGTCGATAAGCTGCGCCGGCAGTGGAACGTGAATATCGTCGGTGAACAGGATGGCTACTTCGCCCCGGCCGATCGCGACGCGCTGTTCGCCCGCATCAAGGCCAGCGGCGCACGGCTGGTGACGGTGGCGATGGGCTCACCGCGTCAGGAGATCCTGATGCGTGACTGCAAGGCGGCTAACCCTGATGCGCTCTATATGGGCGTGGGCGGTACCTATGATGTGTTTACCGGCCATGTGAAGCGGGCACCAAAGATTTGGCAAAATATGGGGCTGGAGTGGCTGTATCGCCTGCTTTCGCAGCCTTCACGTCTTGGCCGCCAGCTCAGGCTGCTGAAATACCTGAACTATCACTGGCGTGGCGAGCTTTAATTTTTACCTTTTGTCCGGCGGTAAGCCGCGTGGGAAGTGCTTTTTGTGCGCGATAAGCGTCTAAATTGCTGCGAGTTTAGACGAACTGCACAAAGCATAAGCAAACGCGGTTTTTTATTGAAAAAAGCACTGGACAGGTAAGGCTCCTGTCCGTAGTATGCACATCCGCAACGGCGCTACGCGCCCGTAGCTCAGCTGGATAGAGCGCTGCCCTCCGGAGGCAGAGGTCTCAGGTTCGAATCCTGTCGGGCGCGCCATTAAGTTTGTGCGCAAGAGCTGCGGTGGTAAGATATACCGCTTGTCAGGCAGTAAAAGTAGTATCTGGTAAAGTAGTGGTGGCTATAGCTCAGTTGGTAGAGCCCTGGATTGTGATTCCAGTTGTCGTGGGTTCGAGTCCCATTAGCCACCCCAGATTTTGTAGTATGTGATTTTGTAGAATGCGAAGGTGGCGGAATTGGTAGACGCGCTAGCTTCAGGTGTTAGTGTTCTTACGGACGTGAGGGTTCAAGTCCCTCTCTTCGCACCACAAAATCCAGATGTGAATAGCAGTGCCGTAGTATTCGGCGAGTAGCGCAGCTTGGTAGCGCAACTGGTTTGGGACCAGTGGGTCGGAGGTTCGAATCCTCTCTCGCCGACCAATTTAAGAAACCTGTCTGAAAAGACAGGTTTTTTTTCGTCTGTAGAAAAGCTCATCCCGCTGTTCTCCCTCATAATGGGCTTCGTTGTTGCCTGTGTGCCTCTTTGGGGGCTCGTTGTCTGGGGGATCGAGAGCCTCGGGCCTGTCAGCGGGCGACCCTGCGCGGGTTACCCCGCTCCGGGCTCATCCCGCTGCCTTCCCTGATAGTTGGCCTGGTGGTTGCCTGCTGCTTCTTTAAGGGCGCGTTGGCTGGTTGATTGAGAGTGCCTGGCGGTCATGCGGTCGACCCTGCGCGGGTTACCCCGCTCCGGGCTCATCCCGCTGCCCTCCCTGATAGTGGCTTCGCAATTGCCTGGGTGTTCCTTCAGTCGTGATGGCGTTTTTTGTGGATTTGTCGCTGTCTGGCGACGTGTAATTTGTTGTATTTAGGACGTTTTACTTAACTATGCGTTGGGTGTCGCTGTTTTGCGACAGTTGGAGTGGGGTGTTGTTGGGGTTTAGCGACGTTTTGGGTTGGCCGGGGAGAGGATTCAGGCGTTTAAATTTCCTTAAAAATTAATCAGATGTAATTTAGGAATTTGTGAAGTTTCATTCTGGCATGTCCTGTGCAACAATTTAGAGGTAGATGCTCATTCCACCTCTTATGTTCGCTTCGGCCTCATAAACCCAGGAATGACGCAGAGCCACTTTAAGGTACCCGTTGTCCAGCCAGCCTGTATCGCTTACGCCTTACAGGAATACAGGGCACACCGTTGAGTCGGGTACCAATCGGTTGTCTGACCGACCTGATACTTATACCTGCCACTGTTGTGGCAGGTTTTTTTTTGGCTTAGCACTGCTTCACTGCTTTGCTCTCTTGCTCTCTTGCTCTCTTGCTCTCTTGCTCTCTTGCTCTCTTACTTCCTCGTTTACTCACTATCTGCTCTGATGTAGCGGTTCTTTGATGCGTGTCTGTCTGGCAGGGGGGGCAGTGCGAAAAAAACCGGGCTAAGCCCGGTTTGAAAGATGTTGCTGAGTGGCCAGAGGTGAGCCGTCAGGCGTTGTTTTTCAGCGTCAGCAGCAGCCCGTCGCGGCGCATCTGTGCGGCCTCTTCCGGCTTATGCTGGCGATCGAGGGTATCTGCCAGCCACGCGTAGTCGAAGGCATCCGGGCGCTGCTGCAGCGCGGCGCGAAACGCCTCGCTGGCCTGCTGCCATTCGCCGTGCTGCATCAGCAGTTGCCCCAGCGTGCTGTGCAGCAGCGGGGTGGCACCGTGCTGTTTGATCTGCTGGCGCAGCGCTTTCTCCAGCTGTTCCGGATTGCCGCCCTTCAGGCGCGGCATCAGCAGCACCAGGCGTTCATCATACTGGCGTTTCAGGCCGTCGAGGACGATCTGCTGGGCGGTGTCATGATCGTCACAGACGATCAGGTGATCCGCCATCGCCACCTGCAGGGGGATCTCGTGGCGCGTTTTGCGGCTCTGCTGCTGCCACCAGCGCTTCAGGCCCTCGCTGCCCTGATCGGCCATTGCCTGGTTCATCAGGCCCAGCCAGGCCTGCTGCTGCAGCGCCAGGCGATGCGCTTCATCACCCAGCCTGATTTTCTCCATCGCCGGCAGAATATCCAGCAGCGCGCTCCAGGCCCCTGTTCTGATATAGGCCTGTTCCGCCAGACGCAGCAGTTCAGGATGGCGCGGAGCGATCTCCAGCAGGCGGTCGATGCCGTGCCGTGCCGCGTGGTCTTCACCACGCGCCAGCTGGATGCGTACCCGGGTGATCTCGACCGGCAGCGGGTCGCCGTCGTTCAGTTCGGTGGCGCGGGCCAGGTGCTGGTCCGCGCGCTTCTCATCGCCGCGCTGCTGTGCGGCTTCGGCGGCCAGCAGGTAGTTTACCATCGGCTGGTCGGCATGATCGGCGTGGCGGGAGAGCAACTTCTCAACCTGCTGATGGTCACCTTCGGCCAGCTTAACCAGCGCGGCGTGGGTTTGCCGACGCGCGCTGCGGCGCTTGCGACCGGTAAACCAGCCGCGGGTGCGTGCTCCGGTATGGAACAGGCGGCGCAGCAGCCATTCGATGCCGAGGATCACCAGCAGCGACAGGATCAGGACGATCGCCAGTCCGGTAACGCTGGTCTCAATGTTCCAGCTGTCGGTCTGGATCAGTACGTAGCCCTGGTGGCCGGCAATCATCGGACCCAGCACCACGCCGGCGATCAGGAGCAGAAATAACAGGAGAACTTTTAACATGATTATTTCTCCTGTGCCGGTGGTGACGCAGGTGCCGCGTTGGCAGACGGGGCTGCCGCACTTCCGGCCGGCTGCGCCAGCAGGTTACGTACGCGGGTCTGCATCAGTTTGTCGAGAACAGGCTGGCTCTCAAGCGCATCCGGCACGTCCATCGACACGCTCTGCTGGCTCAGCTCATCCAGCTGGCTGAGGAAGGCTTTGGTATTGGCATCGCTGGTGTCATACCAGGCACGCACCCAGCCGGAGACGGTGTCGATCGACTGCTTGTAGATCTCATCCTGATGGCGCGGCACCGCCTGAGCGGCGATCAGCAGACGCGAACGGATGTTCTCGCGCAGATAGACGTCCTGATTTGGTGCCAGCAGCGGTTCAGCGGTGGCGTCGCGGCGGCGGATGGTAATAAAGTCATCCATAAAGTTATGCCAGCTTTTTACCAGGTTCTGCCGCCATTCGCGCAGCGAGGAGGAGAGCTCGCCGCTGTTAGTATCCATCGGTTCATCGTCGTTATCGTTGTCGGCCAGACGCAGGTTGTCGATGCCGTTAGACAGCTGGTTGAGGCGAAGAATAATGCCGTCGTAATCCACCTGGCTTAAGGCGGACAGCGTGCTGATATCGGCAGTCAGGGCGCGGCGCGCGTCGATCAGGCTGGGATCGTGCATATCGGCGAGGCTGGCATCGGCACTTTTTAACAGCACCGCGGCCGTGGTGACGTCCTGATCGCTCCACAGTTTGCGTCCGGCCAGTTTAACCAGATAGTCGGCCTGGGCCAGCAGCCAGGTTTGCGCATCGCTGCCTGAAATGGCGGTGACTTTCTCTTTTAACTCGTCAAGCTGCTGGCTTAAGGCGCTCTGCTGCTGACGCGCCGTCTCCAGCGCGCTGGCCTGGGTGGCGAGCTGTTTCAGCAGCGACTGGCGATCGCCGACCGACTGCTGTTGCAGCTCTGCCAGCTGTGCCGTGAGCGCCTCACTGGCCTCTGTCTGCAGTGCGGCCTGATGTTTGTCGTTCAGATACAGGCCGACACCCAGCGCCAGCGCGATAGCAATCGCCACTCCCCCTAACAGGGCTCCGCTGTTTCTCTGCCGGGCATCGCTGTTTTTCAGCGGCCGCGGCGGCGTCACCGGCGTCTCTTTTTCGACCGCAGGGGTGGTCTCTTCAACCATGGCGGAGGAATCTTTGTGTTCCGTCATTGTGGCTCATCCCATATTTAAGTGTGTTAGTGCGGGTGTAACGCGCGCAGCAGCGCGTCGTTATCGGCGCCCCCGGCAACCTCAATCGTTTTCCAGCCAAGCTGGCTGGCCAGTCCTGCCAGACGGTCGCTGACCACCACTAGCCGGCAGTGCAGCAACCACTGGTCACGGTCAACCGGCGGGAACAGCATATACAGCTGTTGCAGCATTTCGCCGCTGGTAACCACCAGCGTATCGATCGCCCGATCGCGCCAGCGGCGACCCTCTTCGGCCCCCTGATAGTGCTTAGCACAGCGTTGATAGCACTCGATAAACTCTACCTGAGCGCCACGGCTATGCAAGGTTTCCGCCAGCAATTCGCGGCCTCCGTTACCGCGCAGGATCAGCGCCCGGCGGCCAGCCACCTGCTGCAGAGCGGGGAGTTGTATCAGCACCTCACTGGTTTCCTGCTCGTGCGGCCAGGTGACCTGATGGCCGCTGGCCGCATGCAGCGCCAGTGCGGTGCTGCGCCCTATAGCATAATAGTTCAGGCTGGCGGGCCAGGTGAGCCCGGCGCGAATAACGGCAGGATGAGCATAATGCACCGCCTGTCCGGAGAGGGCAAAAACCAGGTCCCCTGCCGTCAGCGCGGCCAGCCGGGCTGGCAGGCTGCTCAGCTGTTGCCCGGGGGTAAATTCAATCAGCGGCATGGCCCAGGCAACCTGCCCGCGGCCGCGCAGACGACTAACCAGCTCGTCGGCGGCCGGTGCCGGGCGGGTGACCAGAATGGTCATGCCGGGGGATTTCCCTGATAAACCTCGGCGAGGATGTCGCGCGCGCCTTTCTCCAGCAGCTCTTCCGCCAGCGAGATACCCATTTTTTCCGCGTCATCGCGCGGGCCACGGCGCTCGCCGCAGATCATCTGGCTGCCGTCCGGAGAGCCGACCAGGCCACGCAGCCACAGCCGATCGCCTTCCAGGATTGCATAACTGCCGATCGGCACCTGGCAACCGCCTTCCAGCCGCAGGTTCATCGCGCGCTCCGCGCGCACGCGGCAGGCGGTATCTTTGTCATTCAGCACCGCCAATAGCGCGATGGTATCAGCATCATCCAGGCGACACTCAATACCTACCGCGCCCTGGCCAACGGCCGGTAACGACTCTTCAGCCGGCATCACCTGACGGATGCGTGCGTGCAGACCCAGCCGCTTAAGGCCTGCCACCGCCAGAATAATCGCATCGTACTCGCCGGCATCCAGCTTGCCGAGGCGCGTGCCGACGTTGCCACGCAGCGAGCGGATCACCAGGTCCGGGCGGCGGGCGCTCAGCTGGCACTGGCGGCGCAGGCTTGAGGTGCCCACAATCGCGCCCTGCGGTAGCGCATCCACTGACTCATAGTGATGAGAAACAAAGGCATCGTGTGGGTCTTCACGCTCACAGATGGTCACCAGCCCCAGCCCTTCAGGGAACGCCACCGGCACATCTTTCATCGAGTGCACGGCAATGTCGGCACGGCCGTCGAGCATCGCCTGTTCCAGCTCTTTAACGAACAGCCCTTTGCCTCCGACCTTCGCCAGCGGCGTGTCGAGGATCACATCACCACGGGTGACCATCGGCACAAGTTCCACGCGCAGGCCGGGATGGCAGCTGAGTAAACGTTGCTGGACATACTCGGCCTGCCACAGCGCCAGCGGACTCTGCCGGGTGGCGATTCTTAAAATTTTATCTGACATGCTTGATACCGTTTTGATTGCTCACCGAATATCCTACCAAAGAACCGCCGTCGGCGTGAGGGATTCGCCTTTTTTAACCTTCTGGCAACATACAGCTGGTCAGGGTGACGGTAAAACGTGCTAAACTGTTAGCTAGCGCAACTTTCTTTACGGTCAATCTCTCTGATGTTAGATTGATCACGTTTCCAGCAATATTCTGCACAACTCACTCTAAAATAAGTGGCAGACGGCGGAAACAGGGTTCTTGACTACCTTTGCAGGCCCGAAGGGTAGAAGCACTGGGATAATCAGGCGAGACGTCTTGTACCTCTACATTGAGACACTGAAACAGAGACTGGATGCCATTAACCAGCTGCGCGTAGACCGCGCACTGGCTGCGATGGGACCTGCTTTCCAGCAGGTTTACAGTCTGCTGCCAACCTTATTACATTATCATCATCCGCTGATGCCGGGTTACCTTCAGGGTAGCGTTCCACATGGCATCAGCTTCTACACGCCTGATGATAATCAAAAGAAATATCTTGCTGATTTAGAAGAAGAATCAACGTCACCTGCGGCACTGCCTCCGCAGGGTGAAATGCCGATCACCGGCGTCTACTCGATGGGCAGCACCTCTTCGGTTGGGCAGAACAGCACCTCCGATCTCGACATCTGGGTCTGCCATCATTCGTGGCTGGACAACGATGAACGCCTGAACCTGCAGAAAAAATGCACGCGGCTTGAGAAATGGTGCGCGTCGATGGGCGTGGAGGTCAGCTTCTTCCTGATCGATGAAAACCGCTTCCGTCACAATGAAAGCGGCAGCCTCGGCGGTGAGGATTGCGGTTCTACGCAGCACATCCTGTTGCTGGACGAGTTTTACCGTACCGCGGTGCGGCTGGCCGGTAAACGTATTCTGTGGAATATGGTGCCGTGCGAGGAAGAAGAACATTACGACGACTACGTAATGTCGCTCTGGCAACAGGGCGTACTGACGCCGAACGAGTGGCTGGATCTTGGCGGGCTCGGCACGCTGTCCGCCGAAGAGTACTTCGGCGCCAGCCTGTGGCAGCTGTATAAAAGCATCGATTCGCCCTATAAGGCGGTGCTGAAAACGCTGCTGCTGGAAGCCTATTCGTGGGAGTATCCTGCTACCCGCCTGCTGGCGATGGATATTAAACAGCGCCTGCACAACGGTGAGATCGTCTGTTATGGCCTGGATGCCTACTGCATGATGCTGGAGAGGGTTACCCACTATCTGACCAGCATTGATGACCATGCCCGGCTGGATCTGGTGCGCCGCTGCTTTTATCTGAAGGTGTGTGAAAAACTGTCGCAGACGGGTGAAACCCCGGGGTGGCGACGTGAAATCCTCAGCCAGCTGGTGGCCGAATGGGGCTGGGATGCCGCCCGTCTGGCGGTGCTCGACAGCCGTGCCGACTGGAAAATTGCCCAGGTGCGCGAGGCGCATAATGAACTGCTGGATGCGATGATGCAGAGTTATCGCAACCTGATCCGCTTTGCCCGCCGCAACAATTTAAGCGTCAGCGCCAGCCCGCAGGATATCGGGGTGCTGACGCGTAAACTGTATGCCGCTTTTGAGGCGCTACCCGGTAAAGTCACGCTGCTTAACCCGCAGATCTCACCGGATCTCTCTGAACAGCATCTGACCTTTATTCACGTGCCAAACGGCCGCGCCAACCGTGCCGGCTGGTACCTGTATAACCAGTCACCTGATATGAGTTCGATCGTCAGCCATCAGCCGCTGGAGTATAACCGTTACCTGAATAAGCTGGTGGCGTGGGCGTGGTTCAACGGTTTGCTGACCAGCAAAACGCGCCTGCACATTAAAGGCAACGCCGTCTGCGACCTGGCGCGGTTACAGGAGCTGGTTGCCGACGTGTCGCACCATTTCCCGCTGCGTCTGCCGTCACCGACGCCGAAAGCGCTCTACAGCCCGTGCGAAATTCGCCATCTGGCGATCATCGTCAACCTGGAATATGACCCGACGATGGCGTTCCGCAATCAGGTGGTGCATTTCGATTTCCGCAAGCTTGATGTGTTCAGCTTCGGTCAGCAGCAGCAGTGCCTGGTCGGCAGCATTGACCTGCTGTACCGCAACTCGTGGAATGAGGTGCGTACCCTGCACTTCAACGGCGAGCAGGCGATGATTGAAGCGCTGAAAACCATTCTTGGCAAAATGCATCAGGATGCCTCTCCGCCGGATGCCGTCGAAGTGTTCTGCTACAGCCAGCATCTGCGCGGTTTAATTCGTACCCGTGTGCAACAGCTGGTCTCTGAATGCATTGAGCTACGGCTCTCCAGCACCCGTCAGGAACCGGGGCGCTTTAAGGCGCTGCGCGTAGCGGGGCAAACCTGGGGGCTGTTCTTCGAGCGCCTGAGCGTCTCCGTGCAGAAGCTGGAGAATGCGGTCGAATTTTACGGTGCCATCTCGAATAATAAACTGCACGGCCTGTCGCTGAAGGTGGAAACCAACCAGACCCGCCTGCCGGCGGTGGTCGACGGGTACGCCAGTGAAGGCATTATTCAGTTCTTCTTTGAAGATACCGAAGACGATCACGGCTTCAATATCTATATCCTTGATGAAAGTAACCGGGTTGAGGTCTATCACCACTGTGAGGGCAGTAAAGAGGAACTGGTGCGTGACGTCAGCCGCTTCTATTCTTCCTCACACGATCGTTTCACCTACGGTTCAAGTTTTATCAACTTTAATCTGCCGCAGTTTTATCAGATCGTTCAGGAACAGGAACGTTTTCAGGTTATCCCATTCCGCAACCAGGTGTTAAATTCGCTGCGCGTGGTGTCGGGTGATGATGAACGTGAAGAGGTTACCCGCCTGTACCAGACACATTAACCCGGCAGAACCTGGCGCGTAATGAAAGCGCCGGGTTTAATGCGGTCATCTTGCCGTACCTGGCACATATCAAATCTGCGCTATTCCCCCACGTAAGAACGTTCATTTGCTGACGCCACGCGGCTATCTCATTTCCCATTATTTTCTAAAAATCGCTTATGGCAAAATAAAATCAAGCCTTAAAGTTATTAATAATGGATTAATAAGTGGTTTCTTTAAATCATTAATGTTCAATTTAATGGTGTTTAAATCCACATTTAGATGATTAGGTGGTGTTTTATGCTGCTTTTTAGGTTTTTGTTCGAGTTTTTCAATGCATTCTGCTTTTTCAGGTTATCGGTCTTATTTTAATTTGTTATGGCCTTAATATTTTGGAAATATAGCCCGCACTTTTGGTCTGCCTGACGTTTGTTAATTCATGAAGATTAAGAGTGAGTAATCTCCAGTAGCTTTCTTCCCGCTTTGTGTAGTGGGATATTTTAAATATTGTCATCCTTTCGATGATTTATTCTGTTATAGGGTTAGAATATGAATTTTAGTAAGATTGCAGCAGTACTGTCACTGTCTTTATTAGCTTGTGCTTCCGCCAATGCGGCGAATAAAACGGACGGTAGTGTATCCAAAAAAATCACGCTAACTGCCCAGATTAGTGACAGTATCTATGTGTCAAAGCCGGATGGTTCAAGCTGGTATAACACCGAAGAGCTGGAAGCTGACGATAATAAACAGAAACATTTCTCGAAAATGCTGCCGGTACGTGTCTGGTCTAAAAACAAAGACTTCACCGTTTCTCTGGCTCAGCCGCTGACCTTATCCAGCGGTCATTATGAGATGCAGAACCCGAAAGTTACCCTGGCTACCCCGCAGGGCGATCTCAATGTGACCTATGGCAGTGCGCAGACCGTGACTCAGGTCGCCAGCAGCGAAGGGGGCTTTGACGGCGTCTATAACCTGAGTATTGATGTTGATGCACCACCTGAAGCGGTCAAGGGCAGCCCTTCCACAAATGGCAGCTACAGTGGCGATCTGGTCATGCTGTTCGAACCCTCTGCCGGCGTAGAGTTCTGATGTGTTAACCCCGACGCTGTCGGGGTTATTTGACTGGCGTATTTCGGCAAAAAAATATGAAAACCAGGCACCGCAAAAACCCGTTATCGGTTGGTAAGGGGTGGATGGTTATTGCTTTCGCAGTGAGTTCTGCAAATTCATTCGCCCAGATGAATATCTCTTACGGTGTGCCGGAGGGCTTTAGCCCGGCAGAGCTGGACGAGGGTGCTCGTTATCTGGGAACCTTTAATGGAGTGACTTTGCCGGACTTTATCACCCCCACGCCGGGCAATGACCGGTTGACCTTTGATCGGCAAAAATATGCCGATAATGGTGTGGCGGAGGAAGATATTGCGACGTTGAAGAGCCTGCTAACGCAGTTTGATTACTCAGACTGCGAGCGGGGATGTGACGTCACTCTGGCGGGGTACCGTATCGCACTGGATAAACTCCGGCGTACCCTGGCTGTTCACGACAGCCACAGTGATTTTGTGGCGCCCGACACGCATTTTGGCCTGGTGCATAACCAGTCCGTCGATTTACGCGCGTCTTCCGATCGCTATCGTGCGATGAATCTGAATGGCAATGCCTGGTTGGGTCTGCCTTCGCGTGCTTTCGGTTATCTGAACTGGTATAGCGGCAGCACCACCCGCGATCGTCAGCGTACGCAGACGCAGGGTGTGTCCTCCTGGTACCTGCAGAAAAATTTCCAGGCTTACTATCTGCGCGCGGGTAAGCAGAGCAGTGCCGATTTCGCGGCAGGCACGATTACCACGCTGCTGACTCCCGGCTTTGATCTGTTTGCGACGCTGGGCAGCCAGACGTATCTGCAAAACCAGGATGAGTCGGGGGCGCTGGTGCTGTTTTCTGCCGCCGAGGGTAACTACGAGTTCTACCGACAGGGGCGCATGATCCTCAAAAGGCATGCCGTGCTGGGGCGTAACGAAATCAGTTATGCCGATCTGCCGGGCGGTTATTACCCGCTGGAGATCCGCCTGGTGGACCGTGACGGGCGGTTGATCAATACCGACATACAGGAAGTCAGCAATATCCAGTTTGGCAGCGGACAACAAGCCTGGAATCTGACGGTGGGGCAGGAAGCACAAACCCGTCTTTCCCTGCTGCGGGCCTCCCTGAGTCACGATATGCACTGGTTTTTTATGAACAGCTCCCTGTTAAGCGGGCAGCGCGGTAAATGGGCAGGGGAAGTCAACCTGACCCGGCCAATGCCGGTTGGCGATCGTCAACTGACGCCGACGCTGGGCCTGCTGAGCGGTGAAGCGCACAGCGGTGGCTATGCCAGCCTGAGCACCAGCAGTGCGACGGCCGGTTCACTGACGGTCAGCCACTACCTCAACAACCGGGTCTCCGGATTATACCAGGGATCCGCCAGCACCAGCCTCTCTTACAGCAGGCAGCTGGGTGACGTGACGCTCAGCTACCGCTATTTGCGTTATGTCTCCAGCCGTCAGCAGCAGGTGGAGGCGCGTTGGAATTACCGTCCGGGCGGCGTGTGGGCGACATTTTCTTTGGGTATCCAGAACGGTGGCTACCAGCTGTCATCAGGTAACTATGGCCTGTATTTCAATACCAGCTGGAGCCTGAGTGATGCCCAGGCCAGCTTCAGCGCCGCGCGATCTGGCGGAGAGACGCAGCTGAGCGGCGACTACCGTAACACTTTCCACGATGACTTCGGGGAAACCACGGCGGGGGCCACCGTGAGCCGCACCGATCGCCATACCAGCGCCAGTCTCTATGCCAGCCGTTCAGGCGCCCGTGGCAGTACGTCACTGAATGTCGGGCAGAGTGAAGGCATTGCGCACGCAGACTTTAACTATCGCGGCATGGTGGCGGCCAGCTCACAGGGGATGGCGCTGGGCAGTTACAGCGACAGCGGTGCGGCTATGCTGCTGGAAACGCCGACAGCGGGGGGATTGCCCTATCGCTTCAGCGTCGAGAATACGCCGGTAACCGGCGGGCACCGTTACGCCGTGCCGCTGAAAACCTATGCCGATATCCCGTTTGCGCAGGTGGTCAGCGAGAGCCGCGACATGGACATCAATGTTGAAGTCCCGGCCAATATCGTTCGCGCGCACCCGGGCCAGGTTTACAGCGCACGGGCTTCGGTGGATGTCAGCCTGCTGTATCACGGCTTTATGAAAGATCGTTTCGGCAAACCTGTCAGCGGGAGCATTGAGCAGACCGGTGATGCCGTCTATGCCAACGGTCTGTTCTCCATCACCAGTAAGACCCTGCTGTCGCAGGTGACCGTACGCAGTGCTACAGGGCGTTATCTTTGCGATCTCACCCGGCCTGGCGGCGTGGACTACCCGTGTCAGGCACTAAATCAGAACATAATCAGGAAATAACGATGAATTTAAATAACGGGCTGGCGATGCTGGCCACCGCAACCATCATGCTGTGCTCTTCTCTCCCTGCGCTTGCGGCCGGGGAGTTGCTGGTGCTGCCTACCAGCACCCGTGTGCTCCATGCTCAGGAACAGACGATAAAAGTGCGTAACGACGGCGATGCCCCGTTGTATCTGGCGATCAACCTGGCCCAGGTCAGTAATCCGGGCCTGGTGCCTGAGCATAAACTGATGCTGCGCGATCTTCCCCATCCCGGCATGCTGGCAACCCCCGAAAAGCTGGTGCTGGGACCGAATCAGAGCCGGGAAATCCATCTGAAATCCCTTGAAGAGCCAGAGCAGGAAGCGCTTTACCGCTTATACATTACGCCGGTCAACGCCTTCAGCGTTACCGACGCACCGCAGGAAAGGATTGCCGCCCCCATGTCATTTGCGGTGGGTTACGGTGTGCTGGTGCGCCATCTTCCCGCTCCGGAACGGCAAAAAAACAGCTGGACGTATCGGTGTGACAATAATCAGATTGCGCTGAGCAATACCGGCAATGTGCGTCTCAGACTGTCAGAAATGCAGCTGCTGCCCGGCGGTCACAGCCCGCAGAGTGCGATCGGTCTGTTTCCCGGCATGCCGCAGCGCTTCAACGCCAGCAAAATAACCATGAACGTTGATGACCAGCCGGTGACGGTGAGCTGTTCGTGAACCGCCTGCCGATCCTGCTTGCCGCGCTCAGCGCCGCGCTGCCGGTGACCGGAGCCCGCGCGGCGGGCGTGCTCAGGCTGGCGCACAGCGCGATCAGCGTGGAGGGCACGCGACCAGCGGAAAAGCTGGAGGTGGAGAACACCGGTGATTCACCACTCTACCTGGAGGTCAGCCAGGAGTGGGTGCAGGTGCCGCTCGGCCAGCCCGAAGTGCGTTTGCCGGTTGGCAATGTGCCGAACCCTTCATTACTGGTTAATCCGCCGCGTCTGGTACTGCGCCCCGGTCAGAAACGGTTGCTGGATGTCACCGTGGTACGCCAGCCGCGTGAGCAACAGATCTGGCGCGTCACCTTTCGCCCGCGTGAACGGCACCGGGTACAGCCGATCGGCGATGCGCGGGCGCAGGCACCGATACTGATCAGCGTAGGTTATGGCGTGGTGATTTATCAGCGTGGTAGCGCCTCCGCTGCTCCGGCGGCACAGGGAACATAAATGATGGCTTTAGTAAGTAAAAATGCCTTGCTGCTGCTGTGCCTGCTGCCGGCTTTGTGCACGGCTCAGGTGATACTTAAGGGTAAAACCAGCAGCACAGTCAGTGGTCACGTGGTCAGGGCGAATACGCTGTTGGTTACCGATGACCACGGGAGCTGGTATGAACAGGGGGTGATAATGCGCCAGTCCGGGGCGTTCAACTCCCCTTATGAAGTCACACTGCCGCTGCGGGTGACGTCCAGCTCCGGGGTGTTTCAGGTACGCCTGGACAGCCCGCTGATCCTGCAGCATCAGGATCGGCCTGCGCTGCAGTTTCGCCCTGCGGAGGTGAAAATGGGCGCAACGGATGACACCCAGCAGACGCTGACGCTAACCAGCCAGGTGTTCCGCAATCCGCCAGCCGCTTCGCAGGGGGAGGATAGCGTAGGTGATTTCCTGCTCAGTATTACCGCATTGCCGCCAGCCGGCGAGTTTAACACGGTGACAGGAACGTACAGCGGGGTGCTGTCCCTGACGTTTGAGCCGGTGCTGGAATGATAATGAAAACGGTGATGTTTCTTCTGGTAACGCTGTCCTGTAGCCAGGCGGTAGCCACGATCGATGTGCTGCCTAAGCTGATTGAGGTGCAGGGAATAACGCGCACCGCGGTGACGGTGATCAACCGTAGCGACCACCCGGAGTTTGTCAGCGTGGCGTTATCGCGGCTGCTGAATCCGGGCGTACCCTGGGGGGAAGAGCGACTGGAGCCGGTGGGTCAGGCGCGCACGCCGCAGCTTTATGCTTATCCTTTCCGGCTGTCGCTGGCGAAAGGGCAGTCGAAAACCATCACGCTGCAACCCCTGTCGGCAGTGCAGCAGGAGACGGTGTGGCGGCTGAACATCACCTCCGTGGCGGCGCTCTCAGGCAGTACGCAGGAAACCCTGGGCGGTGGGGTCGCCGTTAACCTCAGCTTCAGCACGCTGGTGCGCCAGCTGCCGGAAAAACAGACCCGTGCGATTGAGCACCTCTGCGGTGCGAACCGCATCACCTTAACGGCGACCGGCACCACCCGCTTTCCGGTTAAAGGGATGACGGTGGATGGCGTGCCGCTGGAAACGTTTAACGTGTATCCCGGCACACCGGTCGCGATCGCCGGCCACCACGCCGTCGTCGATGGAAAAGTTGTGTGCCATTAACCACATCAACCCATAGCTACTGTCGCCGTGGGTTGTTCCGATACTCAGGTAAATAAGATGAAAAAAAAAACGGTAACCGCGCTGTTAGCGCTATCGTTGTGGGCGCTGGCTGAAGGCAGTGCTTCGGCATCCGGCATAGCTACGGCAAACGTGGCGAGCCGCTATAGCGAATGCTCGCTGGTGGACAACGGTAACGGTACCAGTACTGCCTCGGTGACTATTGATTTTAACCCTGCAGAGAACAATACCAACGAAGATATTTTCTTAAGTCGCGGTTTACTGTTCAATTTGTACGATAAAAATGGTGTTCCGCAGGGTGCCTCCTCTGTTTCTGCCAGTTTGGATGGTGAGGCAAGCCAGGATAAAGAAATCAACGCGGGCTACGTGCTGGTTCGTGGCATGGTGGGAGCGTGGGATAACGATCAGGCCCTGCATGCGCGAGCCACGGTCAATTTCCATAACGGAGCAATGGCTGACTGGCCTGCCGTTTTCATCCGTGCCGCTAACTATGTTGCCGGTCAGAATCAAGTGGCAGCCATGATTGGCGGAGCCTACATCACCGCAGAGGCTAATGGCCGCTGCAGGCTGGTCAAAGATCCGGTGACTCCCCCTCCTTTTGATATCAATATTACTGTTGATGCTCCGGACTGGGATCTGGGCGAAATCGATACCGGCATGCAGAGGATACCGCTCGATACCAGCCAGGATCGGCTTTGCCTGAAATATACCGACAGCGAAACGTCGGGCAAGCCGTTTATTATTAACGCCAGCAATCAGAACGGCATGGCTGACGGTCGCTATCAGTTAAAAAACCTGCAAGAGAGCTCGCAGGTCATACCTTACGAGCTGATCCTGGAGAATGGCAGCCGACAGGTGCTACTGCCCAACAACAGCTCTGCCTCAATCCCACTGGATAAGGGAGGGAAGACCTGCTTCAGCCCGCTGTTTCGTACCTTTGCGCCAAAAACTATCCAGCCGGGTGACTACAGCGACGTGCTGACCTTTACCGTGGTCACCCCAACCTGAGCCGGAAACCGCCTGCTTTTCCTGTTGCTTTTCATACTTCACCTGCGATTATAGAGAGCAAACAGGCATCACTATTGAGCAGAATGCGAATGAAGACACAGATATGCCGACTGGCGCTGATCCTGGCGGCGGCCAGCCTGGCGGGATGTGGCCTGAAGGGGCCGCTCTACTTCCCGAAAGATGAACCAACCCAGCCACAAACCGCCACGACGGCGAGCGCTACCGCGAACAACCCGCAGGCAGCCGTCACGTCCCCGGGGCAGAGTGTGCCAGCGGCCCAGTAAACGATGACGTACCCGGCGGAGCAGAACATGCAGTTCTCGAAAATGCACGGCCTTGGCAATGACTTTATGGTGGTCGATGCCGTCACCCAAAACGTTTATTTCTCCCCTGAGCTGATCCGCCGCCTGGCTGACCGGCATCTGGGGATCGGTTTCGATCAGCTGCTGATCGTCGAACCGCCTTACGATCCCGACCTTGATTTCCACTATCGCATCTTTAACGCCGACGGCAGTGAAGTGGCGCAGTGCGGCAACGGTGCGCGCTGTTTTGCCCGCTTCGTGCGCTTAAAAGGGCTGACCAACAAGAGCGACATCCGCGTCAGCACGCAAACCGGCCGCATGGTGCTGAGCGTCAGCCAGGATGAGCGGGTTTGTGTGAATATGGGCGAACCCAACTTCGAGCCTTCTCAGGTGCCGTTCCGCGCCAATAAAGCGGAAAATATCTACCTGATGCGCGCGGCCGAACAGACGGTGATGTGCGGCGTGGTGTCGATGGGCAACCCGCACTGCGTGCTGCAGGTCGACAGTGTGAAAACCGCCGCGGTGGAGACGCTGGGGCCGGTCCTTGAAAGCCATGAACGCTTCCCGGAGCGGGTCAACGTCGGCTTTATGGAAGTGGTCAGCCGCGAACATATCCGCCTGCGCGTCTATGAGCGCGGCGCCGGCGAGACCCAGGCCTGCGGCAGCGGTGCCTGTGCGGCGGTTGCGGTGGGCATCCAGCAGGGGCTGCTGGCGGACACCGTGCGGGTCGACCTGCCCGGTGGTTCGCTGAATATCGCCTGGCAAGGCCCGGGTCAGCCGCTGTTTATGACCGGCCCGGCCACTCACGTTTATGACGGATTTATCCACCTATGAAAACGGTCGGTGAGCCACAGCAGGCCAGCGCCGGCGGCGAAATGCTGCCGGACGATCGCAGCGTCAGCGAATACCTGCTGCAGAACCCGGACTTCTTTATCCGCAACGCCCGCCAGGTTGAGCAGATGATCGTGCCGCACCCGGTCCGTGGCACCGTGTCGCTGGTCGAGTGGCAGCTGGCGCGTCAGCGTAATCACATCCAGGAACTGGAAGAAGAGATTACCCTGCTGATGCAGCAGGCCAGCGCTAACCAGCAGCTGTTCGACCGGCTGTTTGATCTGCAGGGGCGGCTGGCGTCAGCCCCCAGCCTGCACGAGATGCTCAACCGCCTGCATCGCTGGGCGCGCGACCTCGGGCTGGCTGGGGCTAACGTGCGTCTGTTCAGCGAGCAGTGGCGCATCGGCGCGCCGTCTGATTTCACCCAGCTGGCGCTGCCACGGCAGGCGTTTGAGCCGGTGCGCATCCAGCGGCTGGGCAAACAGAATCACTATCTTGGCAGCCTGAATGGCCCGGAACTGCTGCTGCTGCTGCCGCAGGCGAAAGCGATCGGCTCGGTGGCGATGTCGCTGTTGGGCGAACGTGGCGATCTTGGCGTGCTGATTTTCAGCAGCCGGGACAGCCAGCACTACCAGACCGGCATGGGCACCACCCTGCTTCAGCACCTGTCGCTGATGCTGCCGCCGCTGCTGGAAAACTGGGTGGAACGGGCGTGACCAGCGACTCGCCGCTGCTGCCTGCTGTTGAGGGCTTTCTGCGTTACCTCAGGGTGGAGCGGCAGCTCAGCCCGTTGACGCAGATTAACTATCGTCGCCAGCTGGAGGCGATCGTCCAGCTGCTGGATGCACTGAAGCTCGGCGACTGGGCGCAGCTGGATGCGGCCAAAGTGCGCGCGCTGGCCGCGCGCAGCAGCCGTAACGGTCTGAAGCCCGCCAGCCTTGCGCTGCGCCTCTCCGCGCTGCGCAGCTTTCTTGACTGGCTGATTGGCCAGGGCGCGATCGTCGCCAACCCGGCTAAGGGCGTGGCCACGCCGCGCGCGCCGCGCCATCTTCCGAAGAATATTGACGTTGATGAGGTCAATCGCCTGCTGGATATCGACCTCAACGATCCGCTGGCGGTGCGCGACCGCGCGATGCTGGAAGTGATGTACGGTGCCGGTTTACGTCTCTCCGAGCTGGTCGGCATCGACCTTGGCCATCTCGAGCTGGCCTCCGGCGAAGTATGGGTGACCGGTAAGGGCAGCAAAGAGCGCCGGCTGCCGGTGGGGCGCACCGCGGTCAGCTGGCTGGAGAACTGGCTGGCGCTGCGCGAGCTGTTTGTTCCACAGGATAACGCCCTGTTTCTGTCGAAGCAGGGTAAACGCATCTCCGCACGCAACGTGCAGAAGCGCTTCGCCGAGTGGGGCATTAAGCAGGGGCTGGCCAGCCACGTGCATCCGCACAAGCTGCGCCACTCGTTCGCCACGCATATGCTGGAATCCAGCGGCGATCTGCGCGCGGTGCAGGAGCTGTTAGGCCACGCCAATCTGACCACCACCCAGATCTACACCCATCTCGACTTTCAACACCTGGCGTCGGTTTACGATGCCGCCCATCCCCGTGCGAAACGAGGAAAATCCTGATGCACTTCTACCGACCGCTACGCCCGATCGCCGCGATGACCTTCGATCTCGACGATACCCTGTATGACAACGCGCCGGTGATCAGGCGCACCGCCATTGAGTCCCACGCCGCGCTGCAGGCCTGGCACCCGTCGCTGCAGGACGTCACTCCGGCGCAGTATCAGCAGGTGCGTAACCGCCTGCTGGCCGCCGAGCCGGAAATTTATCACGACGTCAGCGAATGGCGTCGTCGTGCCGTTGAGCAGGTGATGCTGGATGCCGGCATTGCCGCCCCGCAGGCCGCCCGGGGATCGCGTGAGGTGATGGCGATCTTTGCGCAGTGGCGCAGCAGGATTGAAATCGCGGATGAGACCCACCGCACGCTGGCCGCGCTGGCGGAGCGCCTGCCGCTGGTGGCCGTCACCAACGGCAATGCCGAACCGCACCTGTTCGGGCTGGATAAGTACTTTCAGTTTATCCTGCGTGCCGGCCCGGACGGCCGCGCCAAACCGTATCAGGACATGTACCAGCTGGCGGCCAAACGGCTCAATCTGGCACCCCAGCAGATCCTGCACGTCGGTGACGACCTGACCACCGACGTGGCCGGTGCCGTGCGCTCTGGCCTGCAGGCGTGCTGGATCAACCTGCGTGAAGGCAACCTGATGCACATCAACGATGCGCGCCTGTTACCGACGCTGGAAATTTCACGGTTGGCATCGCTGACCGCGCTGATATAATAAGCTGGTTAAATAACCAGTAGAGCGCATGCCGCTCGCGACTCAACGGTGCCTATGGACGTTTCTGATCTGCTCGACAGCCTGAATGACAAACAACGCGACGCGGTAGCCGCCCCGCGCAGTAACCTGCTGGTACTGGCCGGTGCCGGCAGCGGTAAAACCCGCGTGCTGGTGCACCGCATCGCCTGGCTGCTGTCGGTTGAGAACTGCTCTCCTTATTCAGTGATGGCGGTGACCTTCACCAACAAGGCGGCGGCGGAGATGCGTCACCGTATTGAGCAGCTGATCGGCACCAGCCAGGGCGGCATGTGGATCGGCACCTTCCACGGGCTGGCGCACCGCCTGCTGCGGGCACACCATCTGGACGCCAGCCTGCCGCAGGACTTCCAGATCCTCGACAGCGAAGACCAGCTGCGCCTGCTCAAGCGGCTGATCAAAGCGATGAACCTTGATGAGAAGCAGTGGCCCGCCCGTCAGGGGATGTGGTACATCAACGGCAAAAAAGACGAAGGGCTGCGGCCGAAGCACATCGAAAGCTACGGCAATCCGGTGGAACAGACCTGGCTGCGTATCTACCAGGCCTATCAGGAAGCCTGCGATCGCGCCGGTCTGGTGGACTTTGCCGAACTGCTGCTGCGCGCCCACGAGCTGTGGCTGAACAAGCCGCATATTCTCAACCACTACCGTGAGCGCTTCAGCAATATTCTGGTGGACGAATTCCAGGATACCAACAACATCCAGTACGCGTGGATCCGCATGCTGGCCGGCGACACCGGCAAGGTGATTATCGTTGGCGACGACGACCAGTCGATCTACGGCTGGCGCGGGGCGCAGGTGGAGAACATCCAGCGCTTCCTCAACGATTTCCCGGGGGCGGAAACCATCCGTCTCGAGCAGAACTACCGCTCAACCAACAACATTCTGAAGGCCGCGAATACCCTGATCGCCAACAACAACGGCCGTCTGGGGAAAGAGCTGTGGACTGACGGCAGCGACGGCGAACCGATTGCCATCTACTGTGCCTTTAACGAACTGGACGAATCGCGCTTTGTGGTCAACCGCATCAAGGTGTGGATGGAAAACGGCGGTGCGCTCAACGACTGTGCCATTCTCTATCGCAGCAACGCCCAGTCGCGCGTGCTGGAAGAGGCGCTGCTGCAGACCAGCCTGCCGTACCGCATTTACGGCGGCATGCGCTTCTTCGAACGCCAGGAGATCAAAGACGCGCTGGCCTACCTGCGGCTGATTGCCAACCGCAATGACGATGCGGCGTTTGAACGGGTCATTAACACCCCGACGCGCGGCATCGGCGATCGTACGCTGGACGTGGTGCGCCAGACCGCCCGTGAACGCCAGCTGACGCTGTGGCAAAGCAGCCGCGCGCTGCTGCAGGAGAAGGCGCTGGCCGGGCGGGCGGCGTCGGCGCTGCAGCGCTTTACCGAGCTGGTTGACGCGCTGGCGGTAGAGACCAGCGAACTGCCGCTGCACGTACAGACCGACCGGGTAATCAAAGACTCCGGCCTGTGGTTAATGTACGAGCAGGAGAAGGGTGAGAAGGGCCAGGCGCGGGTGGAAAACCTTGAGGAGCTGGTCAACGCCACGCGGCAGTACAGCTATCAGGATGAAGACGAAGACCTGATGCCGCTGCAGGCTTTCCTCTCCCACGCCGCGCTGGAGGCCGGTGAAGGCCAGGCCGACAAGTGGCAGGACGCCGTGCAGCTGATGACGCTGCACTCGGCGAAAGGGCTGGAGTTCAGCCAGGTGTTTATCGTCGGCATGGAAGAGGGAATGTTCCCCAGCCAGATGTCGCTGGACGAAGGCGGACGGCTGGAAGAGGAGCGCCGTCTGGCGTACGTTGGCGTCACCCGCGCGATGCAAAAGCTGACCCTGACCTATGCCGAAACCCGGCGACTTTATGGTAAGGAAGTGTATCACCGGCCGTCGCGCTTTATCGGCGAACTGCCGGAAGAGTGCGTGGAGGAGGTGCGCCTGCGCGCCAGCGTCAGCCGCCCGGTTAACCATCAGCGGATGGGCACGCCGGTGACGAAAAACGACAGCGGATTCACGCTGGGCCAGCGGGTGCAGCATGCCAAATTCGGCGAGGGGACCATCGTCAATATGGAAGGCAGCGGTGAACACAGCCGGCTGCAGGTCGCCTTCCAGGGGCAGGGCATCAAATGGCTGGTCGCCGCCTACGCCAGGCTCGAACCGCTCTGAGCCGCCGGTGGGCGCCTGGCCCCGCTTGACGCCTTTTTCGTCTCAGCGTAACATGCGCCCACCATTACCCTAAGAGGACATTCGCCTTGGACACACCCAGTACATACTGGCTCAACGACCTGGATCCCAGGTACAACTCCTAAGGCTATCCTCCTTTGCCGATAGCCTTCGAGGTTGTTGGCGACCGCATTACTCCCCGTCGCTCTGAGTCAGTGTTGCTCGCTGACTGAAACGCATGTTTCCCGTGTTCAAGCGCTTTGTCCCGATTGTTACTGTGAATTGGGAGTACTGCTATGCTGAGCGCATTTAAACTGGACCAGAGCCGTCTGACCCGTCTTGAGCTGGATGAACCCGGCGAAGCGATGACCGCCTCCGTCTGGGTCGACCTGATCGAACCGGAAGAAGCCGAGCGCGATCGGGTGCAGAGCGAGCTGGGCCAGAGCCTGGCCACCCGTCCTGAACTGGAAGACATTGAGGCGTCCGCGCGCTTCTTTGAAGACGAAGATGGCCTGCATATTCACTCCTTCTTCTTTTATGAAGATGCCGACGATCACGCCGGTAACTCCACCGTGGCCTTCACCATTCGCGAAGGGCGCCTGTACACGCTGCGCGAGCGCGAACTGCCGGCGTTTCGCCTCTATCGTATGCGCGCCCGCAACCAGGTGCTTACCGACGGTAACGCCTACGAGCTGCTGCTCGATCTGTTTGAAACCAAAATTGAACAGCTGGCGGACGAGATCGAAAACATCTACAGCGACCTGGAAAAGCTCAGCCGGGTGATTATGGAAGGGCAGCAGGGTGACGAGTTTGACTCGGCGCTGTCGACGCTGGCGGAGCTGGAAGATATCGGCTGGAAGGTGCGCCTGTGCCTGATGGATACCCAGCGCGCGCTGAACTTCCTGGTGCGCAAGGCACGCCTGCCGGGCAACCAGCTGGAGCAGGCCCGCGAGATCCTGCGCGATATCGAATCCCTGCTGCCGCACAACGAATCGCTGTTCCAGAAGGTCAACTTCCTGATGCAGGCGGCGATGGGCTTTATCAACATCGAGCAGAACCGGATTATTAAAATCTTCTCGGTGGTCTCGGTGGTGTTCCTGCCGCCAACGCTGGTGGCCTCCAGCTACGGCATGAACTTTGAGTTTATGCCGGAGCTGAAGTGGAGCTTTGGTTATCCGGGTGCGATTGGCCTGATGATCCTCGCCGGTCTGGCACCGTACGCTTACTTTAAGCGTAAGAACTGGCTGTAAGGCGATGAAAGCAGCATGCCCCGCCTCACCGGCGGGGTTTTTTATTTTACGTTACCACCAGCAGTGAATTAGCGGTTTTCCCTGCTGGCGCTGCCGCAGGATCGGGCCTCGACTCTTGGGTAAATTGTCAGCCTGCGCGCGAACCTGACCGGCGCAGGTTGAACAGCGCATCGATAATAAACAGCGCCAGCGCCGCCCAGATAAAGCCAAAGGTCACCGCCTTATCCGGGGTCATCTGCTCGCCGTAGAACAGCACCGCCAGCAGGAACATCAGCGTCGGGCCGAGATACTGGAAGAAGCCGACGGTGGAGAGGCGCAGCCGCGCGCAGGCGGCGGTAAACAGCAGCAGCGGCACGGTGGTCAGCACTCCGGCCGCCACCAGCAGCAGGTTGAGCGTCAGCGGGTTATTGCCCAGATGGCTGGTGCTGCTGTCCGCAACGCCAAACAGATAGACGGCGGCGGGGATCAGCAGCCAGCAGGTCTCAATCAGCATCCCGGTCTGGGCATCGACGGCGATCTTCTTTCGCAGCAGGCCATAGAACGAGAAACTGATTGCCAGCCCGAGCGCGATCAGCGGGAGTGACCCAAAGGTGATCAGCTGCACCAGCACCCCGCAGGCCGCCAGCGCCACCGCCAGCCACTGCAGGCGGCGGAAACGTTCCGCCAGAAACACCATCCCCACCAGCACGTTCAGCAGCGGATTAATAAAGTAGCCGAGGCTGGCCTCCAGCATATGGTGGTTATTCACCGCCCAGATATACAGCAGCCAGTTACTGCAGATCAGCACCGCTGACAGGGCCAGCAGCAGCACCTTCTTTGGCTGTCTCAGCACCGCGCTGACGCTGCGCCAGTTACGGCTGACGGTCAGCAGGATCAGCATAAAGAAGAACGACCAGATCACCCGGTGGGTCATGATTTCGCCGGCGGCCACCTGCTGGATTAGTTTGAAATAGGCGGGGGCCACGCCCCAGATAAAATAGGCGCCCAGCGCGAACAGGATGCCCCGGCGCGTCTCTTGTGCATTCATTGTGCAAGTACTCAATAAGTCAGACGATGGCCGGGCCTGAACCCGGCACCGGCGTGACGTGAATTAACCCACCATATAGGTCGCGTGCGCGCTGGCGATATGCAGGCCGGCCTCGTTATGCAGTTCTACCCGGGCGACGGAGACTTTGTTACCGCCGCGCAGCAGGCTGCTGCAGGCGATGAATCGCTCACCGCGCCCCGGCCGCAGATAGTCCACCCGCAGATCGATGGTGCCCATACGCGACAGGCGCTGGCGCAGCTCCTCTTCCGGGATGCTCTCATGGCGGGTCAGGGCGCTGGTGACGCACACCAGCCCTGCCGCGACGTCGAGCACCGAGGCAATCACCCCGCCGTGCAAAATTTTCTGGGCGGCGTTGCCGACCAGCATGGTCTGATTGCTCAGGCTGAGTTCGGCATAGTCGTTATCCAGCCGATCCAGCTCCAGCCCGAGCGCCCGGTTAAACGGCATATGATAGACAAAAATTTCACCGAGCAGCCGGCGCGCGGCCGCCTGATCAAGGGGTACAGCTGACATCATGAAGGGTCCTGATACGTCGCTAAGAGGTAAACAAAAGGTTAACAGAGCGCCTAGTTTATGCCGGGCGGCCCGCGCTTTCCACTTTCGGAAAACTGCGCTGATGATGGCAGCACTTTATGTGTAAAATGGCGCTCTTTTCCTTCCCTTAATTTTTCTCCCTGGAGAACACTATGGCTCTGCTGAAAGGGTGGCTGGCAACGGCGCTCCTGTTTCCCACGTTAGTACTGGCACAGGAAGCCACCGTTAAAGAGGTCCACGACCGCCCGGACGTGCCTGGCAGCATCATTGCCAACCTGCTGGAGAAGCACGACAATCCGTTTGTGCTCTATCCGTATGAAAACAACTATCTGCTCTATACCTGGACCAGCGACATCAATAAAGACGCGATCGCGTCCTACAACTGGGCCGATAAAGCCAAGCACGATGAGGTGAAGTTCCAGCTGAGCCTGGCGTTCCCACTGTGGCGCGGTATTCTCGGTGACAACTCGGTGCTGGCTGCCTCCTATACGCAAAAATCCTTCTGGCAGCTCTCTAACCGTGGTGCTTCCTCGCCGTTCCGCGAAACGGACTATGAGCCGCAGATTTTCCTCGGCTGGTCTACCGACTACAGCCTGGGCGGCTGGACGCTGCGGGATGTGGAAACCGGCTTTAACCACCAGTCTAACGGCCGTTCGGAACCGACCTCGCGCAGCTGGAACCGCGTCTATGCGCGGCTGATGGCGGAGAACGGCAACTGGCTGGTGGAGGTAAAACCCTGGTATCGCCTGCCGGAGAGCGAGAGCAATGATGATAACCCGGATATCACCAAGTACATGGGCTACTACCGTCTGACGCTGGGCTACCAGGCAGGCGACAGCATCTTCAGCGTGCGCAGCAACTACAACTGGAACAGCGGTTATGGCGGCGCTGAACTGGGCTGGAGCTACCCGATCACCCAGCACGTCCGCTTCTACACTCAGGTGTTCAGCGGCTATGGCGAATCGCTGATTGACTATAATCACAAGCAGACCCGCGTCGGCGTTGGCGTCACGCTGAACGATCTGTTCTGACCTTAACTGGCGGGCAGGGAAGCCCGGTGACAGCGGTCAGACAGGGGCGTGCTGAGCCACGGGTGAGCCCACCGGCAGCGCCTGCGGCCGTGCGCAGAGTTATCTGTCCGGCCCGCCGCCTGCTTGCACCGTTCTGCGTAACACCTTCCGGAAAAGAGAAAAAGCTCACGATAATCCTGATCTCCCCCGGTACATCGGGTATCATCGCAGCCTGGTTGAGTCTTGCTCAGCCACCGTTTTTGGCCACACCCGACCGGGTCTTTCACGTCCGGTTGCGCTTCACACCACTTCGAATTTGGGGACAACGTGTCTACGGCAGCAGTAATCAATCAGGAAACGCTGGCACTGCAGGTTCTGCGCGATACCTTCGGCTACCAGCAGTTTCGTCCGGGACAGCAGACTATCATTCAGGAATCGCTGAACGGGCGTGACTGTCTGGTGGTGATGCCGACCGGCGGCGGTAAGTCACTCTGTTATCAGATCCCGGCGCTGGTGCGCGAGGGCCTGACGCTGGTGGTGTCGCCGCTCATCTCGCTGATGAAAGACCAGGTCGACCAGCTGCTGGCTAACGGCGTGGCGGCGGCGTGCCTGAACTCCACGCAGACGCGGGAGCAGCAGCAGGAGGTGATGGAGGGCTGCCGCAACGGTCGCGTGCGCCTGCTGTACATCGCCCCGGAACGCCTGATGATGGACAACTTCATTGACCGGCTGAGCCAGTGTAACCCGGCGATGCTGGCGGTGGATGAGGCGCACTGTATTTCGCAGTGGGGCCACGATTTCCGTCCGGAATATGGCGCGCTGGGCCAGTTGAGAAAACGGCTGCCGCAGGTGCCGGTGATGGCGCTGACCGCCACCGCCGATGAAACCACCCGTAACGATATCGTGCGCCTGCTGGCGCTGGAAGATCCGCTGATTCAGATCAGCAGCTTTGACCGCCCGAATATTCGTTACACGCTGGTGGAAAAGTTTAAGCCGACCGAGCAGCTGCTGCGCTACGTGCAGGATCAGGGCGGCAAGTGCGGCATCATCTACTGTAACAGCCGCGCCAAGGTGGAAGACACCGCCGCGCGTCTGCAGAGTAAGGGGCTGAGCGTAGGTGCCTATCACGCCGGCATGGATAATGCCCACCGCTCGCAGGTGCAGGAAGGTTTCCAGCGCGACGATCTGCAGATCGTCGTCGCCACCGTGGCGTTTGGTATGGGTATCAACAAGCCCAACGTGCGCTTTGTGGTGCACTTCGACATCCCGCGTAATATCGAGTCCTACTACCAGGAGACCGGCCGCGCCGGGCGCGACGGCCTGCCGGCGGAAGCGATGCTGCTGTACGATCCGGCCGATATGGCCTGGCTGCGCCGCTGTCTGGAAGAGAAAGCGCCGGGGCCGCTGCAGGACATTGAACGCCACAAGCTGAACGCGATGGGGGCCTTTGCCGAAGCGCAAACCTGCCGCCGTCTGGTGCTGCTTAATTACTTCGGCGAAGGCCGTCAGCAGGCGTGCGGTAACTGCGACGTCTGCCTCGATCCACCGCGCCGCTACGACGGGCTGGTGGAGGCGCAAAAGGCGCTCTCCTGCATTTATCGCGTCGGCCAGCGTTTTGGTATGGGCTACGTAGTGGAGATCCTGCGCGGTGCTAACAATCAGCGCATCCGTGACTTCCAGCATGACAAGCTGCCGGTGTACGGTATCGGCCGCGAGCACAGCCACGAGCACTGGACCAGCGTGCTGCGCCAGCTGATCCACCTGGGGCTGGTGACGCAGAACATCGCCATGCACTCCGCCCTGCAGCTGACCGAAGCCGCACGGCCGGTGCTGCGCGGCGAATTGCCGCTGCAGCTGGCGGTGCCGCGCCTGCCGAGCCTTAAACCGCGTCATACCAGTCAGAAGTCCTACGGCGGTAACTACGACCGTAAGCTGTTTGCCAAACTGCGTAAGCTGCGCAAGGCGATTGCAGATGAGGAGAACGTGCCGCCGTATGTGGTCTTTAACGACGCCACGCTGATTGAAATGGCGGAACAGATGCCGCTGACCGCATCTGAGATGCTGAGCGTCAACGGCATCGGGCAGAAGAAGCTGGAGCGCTTCGGTAAGCCGTTCCTGGTGATGATTAAAGAGCACGTCGACGGCGACGATGATGAATAACGTCCCGTAACCGGGCTGTGATTAGCCGGGGTGCGGCAGGCAGTACGCCCCGACTCCCGGCTTATCGTGACAAAACGGTTTTCAGGCCGCGCGGCGCGCGGTGGCCAGCACCGCGCCAATCGCCATAAACATGCCGCCAAAGATGCGGTTCAGCAGCTTCATCTGGCGCGGGCCTTTGATCCAGCCGGCGATGCGCGTGGCCAGGGTGGCATAGCCAATCATTACGATGATATCCATCACCACCGTGGTGACGCCCAGTACCAGGTACTGCATCGCCTGTGGCTGATGGGCAATGATAAACTGTGGAAACAGGGCGGCGAGAAACACGATGCTCTTCGGATTGGTCAGGTTGACCAGCACCGCCCGCTGAAACAGCTTACGGCGCGGCATCGCCTGGGCTACCGCATTCAGATCAATCGCGCCGGCAGAGCGCCACTGCTGGATCCCCAGCCAGATCAGGTAGGCTGCACCGGCCCATTTCAGCACCTCAAACGCCAGCAGCGACTGGGAGAACAGCGCGCCAAGGCCGATACCCACCAGCAGGATATGAATTGACAGCCCGACCTGCAGGCCGGAAATAGAGGCCACCGCGCCGCGATAGCCGTGGCTGATGCCGGTGCTCATGGTGTTGATGGCGCCCGATCCCGGCGACAGGCTCAGGATGCTGGTTGTTAACAGATAGGTCAGCCACCATTCGATGGTCATGGTAAAACTCCCGGAAAACGCTTATTTGTGACACAATACGTCATTGTTGAATGTTGTGCTATCGGTAACAATAGTCCGCCCCCGACAGCGGCTTCTCTTCTGGAAAAGGTCTGATGGAACATCGCAAACACAGCTGGTTAACGCGTGAAGCTGCCTTCTCGGCCTTCGCGACCGGCCCTTTGCTGGATTTCTGGCAGCGGCGGGAAGAGGGCGAATTTGCCGGCGTGGCCAACGTGCCGATCCGCTACGTGCGCTTCACCGATCCGCAACATGACAAGGTTATCCTGCTGATCACCGGGCGTATCGAAAGCTACGTCAAGTACCCGGAGCTGGCCTGGGATCTGTTCCACAGCGGTTACGACGTGATCGTTATCGATCATCGTGGCCAGGGACGATCGGGTCGGCTGTTGGACGATTCCCATCTTG
>NZ_JRZZ01000016.1:0-27867 GCF_002865965.1 Erwinia sp. B116 | reverse complement strand
TTGCCGACTACGTTGATGACCTGGAAACGTTGTATCTGCAGGAAATCGTGCCGCGCCATTATCGCCAGCGCTACGCGCTGGCACACTCAATGGGCGGTGCGGTGCTGGCGCTGATGCTGGCGCGCCAGCCGACGGCGTTCAACGCGGTGGCGCTGGCGTCACCGATGTTTGGCATCTGCCTGCCGATGCCGTTGTGGATGGCACATCGGATCCTTAACTGGGCCGAAGCGCGCCCTTTGATGCGTAACGGCTATGCGTTAGGCACCGGTAAGTGGCATCCGCGCCCGTTTGCCATTAATCAACTGACCCACAGCCGCGAGCGCTACCGGCGCAACCTGCGCTTTTATGCCGACGATCCGCGTCTGCGCATGGGCGGCCCGACCTATCACTGGGTGGGGGAAGCGCTGCTGGCCTGCCAGCAGATACTCAGCCAGGCACCGAAGATTGTAACGCCGCTGCTGTTGCTGCAGGCGGCCGCTGATAAAGTGGTGGAAAACCGGGCGCAGGATCTGTTCTGCCAGGCGCTGCCCGGTCCTGGCCAGCGCCCGCGGGTGATTGCCGGTGCGCGCCACGAAATCCTGTTTGAGCAAGACCGGATGCGGGCCGAAGCCCTGGAAGCCATCCTGACATTTTTTGCCGGTCATCGCTGAATGGCCGCACCTGCCAAAATAATCAGAGGTATTATGTATCGTATTGTTGCTTCAGACCTCGACGGCACGCTGCTGTCGCCGGACCACACCCTCTCGCCGTTTGCCCGCGAAACGCTGCAGTTAGTCACCCGCAAGGGCATTCACTTCGTTTTCGCTACCGGGCGTCACTATATTGACGTGGCACAGATGCGCGACAGCCTGGGTATCGATGCCTATATGATCACCTCGAACGGCGCCCGCGTGCACAATACCGCCGGTGAACTGATCTTCAGCCATAACCTGGAAGAAGAGATCGCCCTCGAACTGTTTGCCATTCAGCACCATAACCCGGATATCTTCACCAACGTTTATCGCGATGAAGAGTGGTTCCTCAACCGCCATCGCCCGGAAGAGATGGACTTCTTCCGCGAGTCTGACTTCAACTATCAGGTCTACGAGCAGGGCCAGCTGGCGACCGACGGTATCAGCAAGGTGTTCTTCACCTGCGCCGATCCCGAGCTGCTGATCCCGCTGGAACAGGCGCTGACTGCCCGCTGGGGCGACCGGGTTAACGTCTGCTTCTCGCTGCCGACCTGTCTGGAAGTGATGGCCGGTGGCGTCTCCAAGGGGCATGCACTGGATGCGGTATCGAAGAAGTTAGGCTGTACGCTGCAGGATTGTATCGCCTTCGGCGACGGCATGAATGATACCGAGATGCTGAGCATGTCGGGTAAGGGCTGCGTGATGCAGAATGCCGACCCGCGCCTGAAAACACTGCTGCCGGAACTGGACGTGATCGGCAGCAACGCCGAGCAGGCGGTGCCGCACACCCTGCGTGCGCTGTACGCCGTTTAAGTTTTCGCTTAACGCCGCAGACAACAAAAGGGCTGAGCCCGCACGGTTTCGTCACCGTCAGAGCGATCTGACCGGTGACGAGCCGTGCGGTAACTCAGCCCTTTTTTAATGGCGGCGGTTTCCCGCTGCCGTTACGCTTTCAGACCCGCCTTACTGCGAACCGGCTGCCAGCGCCTGCTTGTGCTTGTTCTCGCTCAGCATGGTCATAATCAGCAGGATCACCGCCAGCACGCAGCCGCCGACCATCACCGCAAAGCCGCCGTTCCAGCCGAAGTAGTCAACGGTATAACCGACGATGGCGCTGGCGGCCACCGAGCCACCCAGGTAACCGAACAGCCCGGTAAAGCCTGCGGCTGTGCCGGCCGCTTTCTTCGGTGCCAGCTCAAGCGCATGCAGGCCAATCAGCATCACCGGACCGTAGATCAGGAAGCCAATGATGGTCATACAGGCCATATCAATGCCGGGGTTGCCCGCCGGGTTCATCCAGTACACCACGGTGGCAATGGTCACCAGGGTCATAAAGAACACGCCGGTTGCGCCACGGTTGCCTTTGAACACCTTGTCAGACATCCAGCCGCACAGCAGCGTGCCGGGAATACCGGCGTACTCGTAGAAGAAGTAGGCCCACGACGACTTATCCAGCGTAAAGTGCTTCACCTCTTTCAGGTAGGTCGGCGACCAGTCGAGGATGCCGTAGCGCAGCAGATAGACGAAGACGTTAGCCAGCGCGATGTACCACAGCAGCTTGTTTGGCAGGATGTACTGCATAAAGATCTGCTTCGCGGTCAGCTCTTCTTCATGCTTTTCGTTGTAATCCGGCGGGTAGTCGTTTTTGTATTCTTCAATCGGCGGCAGGCCGCAGGACTGTGGCGTGTCACGCATCAGGGCAAAGGCGATAATCGCTACCAGGATCGCGCCGAAGGCCGGCATATAGAGGGCGGCCTTCCAGTCGTTAAACCACGCCATGCCGAGCAGGAACAGCAGCGGCGGCAGACCACCGCCGACGTTATGCGCGCAGTTCCATACCGATACGATGCCGCCGCGCTCTTTCTGCGACCACCAGTGCACCATGGTACGACCACACGGCGGCCAGCCCATCCCCTGGAACCAGCCGCACAGGAACAGCAGCACGAACATCACCATGATGCTGGAGGTTGCCCACGGCACAAAGCCCATGATCAGCATCACCACGCCGGCCAGAATCAGCCCGGCAGGCAGGAAGACGCGCGGGTTAGAGCGGTCGGAGATCGAGCCCATCAGAAACTTGGAGAAGCCGTAGGCAATCGAGATCCCGGACAGCGCGAAGCCTAAATCACCGCGGGAGAACCCCTGCTCGATCAGATAAGGCATGGCGAGGGTGAAGTTCTTGCGCACCAGGTAATAGGCCGCATAACCGAAGAAGATCCCCATAAAGATCTGCCAGCGCAGCTTGCGGTACAGCGGATCGACGCGGCTGTCATCAACGCGAGGCTGATGCGCGGCCGGCTTGAAAATACTTAGCATGACTAACTCCCGAGGTTCGAAAAATGACAGCCGCCGGCAGGCAAATTGACGCGCACGGAAACAGGTTAAGAAAAATGTTCCATTTCGCGCATTTTGCAGCGGATGTCAGGATAAGCACGGCGAATAAGGTCGCGGATGTTACAGTTTTATGACGAAATGGCTACATCTCCATCATTAAAACGTGGGGTATTTTCGAAGTGGAACTATATTATGTGATGTTAATCACAATTATTATCCATGGTGGCAGTGGTGCTTTCGTTTGGTGAGTGTTTACTTTCCAAAAGGAAGATTAAGGCGATTGCACAGGGCAGGTCGCAGTTCCTCGTCGCGAACAGAGAGCGTTGTGCTAAGGCGTTATCGGATCAGCGGCCTGACGGGAACGGGGGAAAGTGCATAAATTAACGCCAGATAGCGTTAATTTATGCAGAGAGTGGGCTGAGGAAAATGATTATGCCTTCGCCGGGCGGATTTTTTTGGTCAGCCCTTTAAGGAAGTTACGCAGGATCTGATCGCCGCACTCACGGTAGTTCTTGTGCCCAGGTTTACGGAATATCGCGCCAATTTCCGACTGTCCGACGGCAAAGTCGGCTGATTTCAGCAGGTCGGTGATATCGGTGGTTTTCAGATCAAAGGCGATGCGCAGCTTCTTCAGGATGATGTTGTTGGTCATTTTGCGCTCAATCGACGGCGCGGGTGCTTCGTCGCTTTTTCCGCGACGCAGGAAAATTAAACCGTTCAGAAAGTAGCCCATGACCACGTCGGGGCAGGGACGAAAACCGGCTTCGTCCTCTTTTTTCAGGAAGCTGTGCACTTCCGCTTCGCTGACTTCGCTCTCTGCCAGCGCCAGGATGCTGACGACTTTGGCATCGTTCAAATCCAGCATATAGCGCACGCTGCGCAGGACATCGTTATTGGTCATGGACATTCTCTTCAATAAAACTGTTTCAGTGTGCGCATTATAGGGGCAATCGCCCGCTTAAACAGAAAAAACCGCCAGCGTTGTGCCGGCGGCAGGGAGAGCAGAGAAACCGCGCGGGTCAGGAGCGGGCGAGGGTCGTCGGCAGCGGCGTGCCCGGACGCGAGGCATCGCGCACCCGCGGCAGGTTGTTACAGGCGTGCTGGCGCGCCGAGTGGATAAAGGCTTCGACTACAGGCTGGCGTTGTTCACCGTCACGCACGGCCGCGTACAGGCGGCTCCACAGGCCGTCGCCCAGCGTTTTGGTCACCACCAGGTTTTGTTGCTCAAAACTCTCCACCACCCAGTGCGGCAGGGCGGCAATGCCCATCTGCGCCGCTACCATCTGAATCAGCAGCAGCGTGTTATCGACGTTCTTCAGCGCGGGGCTGACGCCTGCGGGCTGCAGGAAGTGCCGCCAGATATCCAGACGCTGGCGCTGTACTGGATAGATTAACAGCACCTCCTGCGCCAGATCCTCCGGTGAAATATGCGCCTTTGCGGCCAGCGGATGATCGGGTGCCAGCACCAGGCGCACTTCGAAATCGAACATTGGCGCGTAGAACAGCCCGCTGCTGGTCAGAATATCGGAGGTCAGCACGATATCCAGCTCACCCTGCTGCAGCGACGGCTGCGGGTCGAAGGTGACGCCTGATTTAAAGTCCATCTTCACCTGCGGCCAGCTCTTGCGGAAATTGTTCAGCGCCGGGGTCAGCCACTGAATGCAGCTGTGGCACTCGATGGCGATGCGCAGCGCGCTCTGCTGCGGCTCATGGCAGGCCTGGAGCGCCTGCTGGATCTGCGGCAGCACCTGCTCGGCCAGCTGCAGCAGGATCTCCCCCTGGGGGGTGAAACGCAGCGGCTGGCTCTTACGCACAAACAGGCGGAAGCCGAGACGCTGTTCCAGATCGCTGAACTGGTGAGATAACGCTGACTGCGTCTGGTGCAGCTGGGCGGCGGCGGCGGCCAGCGAACCGGTATTTTGCAGTGCCTGCAGCGTTCGCAGGTGTTTAAGTTCGATCATGAGGGTCCTTCACATCGACGGTGAACATTTTGCGCTTGTGGTGAATACAGTACCTGCGGATTATAGCGGTGTAAACATCTGGACGTCCAAATGAATCTGGCCGCAACGTTAATCGGGCGATTAACTCTCCGGGCAGGGCGCGAAATCTGCGCATAACCGCAGTCAGCATGACGGCCACGCGGACGCCGAACACTGAAAACGCTACAGGTAAGGAGTTGAAGATGACGATTCAGAACCATACGCTCGGCTTTCCCCGCGTCGGCCTGCGCCGTGAACTCAAAAAGGCTCTCGAGAGCTACTGGGCTGGTAACAGCAGCCAGGCCGATCTGCTGGCCGTCGGCCGTGAACTGCGCGCCCGCCACTGGCAGCAGCAAAAAGACGCCGGTGTAGACCTGCTGCCGGTAGGCGACTTCGCCTGGTACGATCACGTGCTGACCACCAGTCTGATGCTCGGTAACGTGCCGCCGCGTCACCAGAATACAGACGGCTCCGTTGACCTCGACACTCTGTTCCGCCTTGGTCGTGGCCGTGCGCCAGGCGGCGAACCTGTCGCCGCCGCCGAGATGACCAAATGGTTTAACACTAACTACCACTACATGGTGCCGGAATTTGTGCAGGGCATGCAGTTCAGGCTGAGCTGGACCCAGCTGCTGGAAGAAGTCGACGAAGCGCTGGCGCTGGGGCACCGGGTGAAGCCGGTGCTGCTCGGCCCGGTCACTTACCTGTGGCTGGGCAAAGTAAAGGGCGAGCCGTTTAACCGCCTGAGCCTGCTGCCAGACATTCTGCCGGTGTACCAGCAGCTGCTGGCCGAACTGGCCAGACGCGGTGTCGAATGGGTGCAGATTGATGAGCCGGCGCTGGCGCTGGAACTGCCCGCCGAGTGGCTGAATGCCTTCAGACCGGCTTACGCTACGCTGCAGGGGCAGATTAAGCTGCTGCTAACCACCTACTTTGACAGCATCGGTCATAACCTTGAGACCATCACCACGCTGCCGGTACAGGGCCTGCACGTCGATCTGGTGCAGGGTAAAGACGATATCGCCTCCCTGAACGCCAGCATCCCGGCCGACTGGCTACTCTCCCTCGGCGTGATCAACGGACGTAACGTCTGGCGCGCCGATCTCAGCAGCTGGTTTGACCGCCTGCAGCCGCTGGTCGACCGGCGTCAACAGCTGTGGATTGGCTCTTCCTGCTCGCTGCTGCACAGCCCGATCGATCTGAGCGTGGAAACCCGCCTGGATGCGGAAGTGAAAAGCTGGTTCGCCTTTGCGCTGCAGAAGTGTGCCGAGCTGTCGCTGTTAAGCAACGCGCTGAACACAAACGATGCCGCGTCACTGGAAGCCTGGAGCGCGCCGATCCGCGCCCGGCAGACCTCAACCCGCGTGCACAATGCGACCGTAGCGCAGCGTCTGGCGGCAGTCACCGCCAAAGATAGCCTGCGTAATAACGGCTATCCGCTGCGTGCTGAAGCCCAGCGCCGGCGCTTCCGGCTGCCGGCCTGGCCGACCACCACCATCGGCTCCTTCCCGCAGACTCCTGAAATCCGCGGCCTGCGTCTCGACTTCAGGCAGGGGCGTCTTGACGGCGGTCGCTACCGCAGCGGCATCGCTGAACATATTAAGCAGGCGATCGCCGAGCAGGAATGCCTTGGCCTGGACGTGCTGGTGCACGGTGAAGCCGAGCGTAACGATATGGTGGAGTACTTCGGTGAGAACCTTGACGGCTTCGTCTTCAGCCAGAACGGCTGGGTGCAGAGCTACGGTTCACGCTGCGTGAAGCCACCGGTGATTATCGGCGACGTCAGCCGCCCGGGGGCGATCACCGTGGAGTGGGCGAAATACGCGCAGTCTCTGACCGACAAGCCGGTAAAAGGCATGCTGACCGGTCCGGTGACGATCCTCTGCTGGTCATTCCTGCGGGAAGACGTCAGCCGGGAAACCATTGCGCGGCAGATCGCGCTGGCGCTGCGTGATGAGGTGGCCGATCTGGAGAAGGCCGGGATCGGCATCATCCAGATTGACGAGCCTGCGCTGCGCGAAGGGCTGCCGCTGCACCAGTCTGACTGGGCGGCGTATCTGGCGTGGGCGGTGGAGGCCTTCCGGCTGAGCGCTGCGGTGGTGCGGGACGACACGCAGATCCACACCCACATGTGTTACTGCGAGTTCAACGACATTATGCCTGCGATCGCCGCGCTGGATGCAGACGTGATCACGATTGAAACCTCACGTTCCGATATGGAACTGCTGGAATCATTTGAGGAGTTTGCGTATCCGAATGAGATTGGTCCGGGGGTGTACGATATTCACTCGCCGAACGTGCCGGACGTCGGGGAGATCGAAGCGCTGCTGCTGAAGGCCGCGCAACGCATCCCGCCGGAACGTCTGTGGGTGAACCCTGACTGTGGCCTGAAAACCCGCGGCTGGGCCGAAACCCGCCAGGCGCTGGCCAATATGGTACAAGCGGCACAGAACCTGCGTAATGCGAAGGCCTGATTAAAATCCATCCTGCTTCAGGCCGCAGAGGAGGTTGCCCGCGTTTATTCCCTGCGGTATTCAGGTGTGCCGGGATCCCTTCACCGGCCGCCTGTCTGCAACGGAAAGGCGGCCGGCTGGAACGGTTGACGTTAAGCTGCGCGCGCTGGGGCACAGGTTACCGTGCCCCTTTTTTTTATACTTTTGGTGCCACGCCATACTGGCGGAAAAAGGCCAGCATGCGCTGCCAGCCATCCTGGGCGGATTCGGCGTGATAGCTCGGGCGATAGTCGGCGTTAAACGCGTGTCCCGCGTCCGGATAAACGATGATTTCTGCTTTGGCATTAGCCGCCCGCACCGCCTGGCGCATGGTATCGACCGTCTCCTGAGGAATACCATCATCCTGGCCGCCGTAGAGGCCGAGCACCGGGGCATTCAGATTAACGGCGATATCGACCGGATGTTTCGGCTGTTTTAAGGTTTTCTCCCCCACCAGTTTACCGTACCAGGCAACCGCGGCTTTCAGCTGCGGGTTGTGTGCGGCATACAGCCAGCTGATGCGCCCGCCCCAGCAGAACCCGGTCACGGCCATATTGCGCATATCGCCGCCGTGGCGCGCCGCCCAGTTGGCCACGTGATCAAGGTCGGCCAGCACCTGGCTGTCCGGCACTTTGCTGACCAGCTCTTTCAGCAGGGTCGGGATGTCGTCGTAATCGCTGGCGTCGCCCTGACGGAAATAGAGCTCGGGTGCCACGGCCAGATAGCCGGCCTGTGCCAGGCGGCGACAGATATCGCGGATATGTTCATGTACGCCGAAGATCTCCTGCACTACCAGGATCACCGGTAACGGCTCTTCCGCCTGGCGCGGCCGGGCAAAAAACGCCGGCATATTTTCGCCCTGGGTCGGCACCGAGGTTTCGCCGCAGGTGATATCCGCGCTGTCGGTGATCAGGGTGGTGGGGGCGGTCGCACCGGCCGCCGGGGCGAAGCCCGTGGTGCTGCGATCTTGAGTCGTGTTATCGTCGGTTTTCATTGTCCTCTCCGTGCGTGCACTAAAGCCGTCAGCTAAATATAGCCAGGAATGCGCCGGGGCCGCTCACCGCGCCCTATCTCTTTAACATCAGACCCGGCTCTGCCATAGCGCGGGTTGTGACATATTCAGCCGGTTCAGTGTTTATTTGTGAATCAGATCACCTTTTATAACTCTTGAAATGTAACTTTCATTTTAAGAGTGGATGTTTATCACATAAAAGTGTGCGACTTTTACGTAGAGTAGTCTTTAGTTAACTAATCCCGCTTTCCGCGACAGGAGTTTGAAATGGCACAGTCTGACGTATTCCACCTTGGTTTAACGCAAGCCGACCTGCAGGGCGCGACGCTGGCGATTGTGCCCGGCGATCCAGAGCGGGTGAAGAAAATTGCCGCGCTGATGGATAACCCGGTGCATCTGGCCTCGCACCGCGAGTTCACCACCTGGCGTGCGGAACTCTCCGGCACGCCGGTGATCGTCTGCTCCACCGGTATCGGCGGTCCATCAACCTCGATTGCGGTGGAAGAGCTGGCGCAGCTGGGCATCCGCACCTTCCTGCGCGTGGGCACCACCGGTGCCATCCAGCCGGGCATCAACGTCGGCGACGTGCTGGTCACTACCGGATCGGTACGTCTGGACGGTGCCAGCCTGCACTTTGCCCCGCTGGAGTTCCCGGCGGTAGCGGACTTCGCCTGTACCACCGCGCTGGTGGCGGCCGCGCAGGCGGTCGGGGCGACGACCCACATCGGTATTACCGCGTCATCAGACACCTTCTATCCCGGTCAGGAGCGTTATGACACCTTCTCCGGACGCGTGGTCAGCCGGTTCCAGGGCTCAATGCAGGAGTGGCAGCAGATGGGCGTACTGAACTATGAGATGGAGTCGGCGACGTTGCTGACCATGTGCGCCAGCCAGGGGCTGCGTGCGGGAATGGTCGCCGGAGTGATCGTTAACCGTACCCAGCAGGAGATCCCGGATGCGGAAACCATGAAGAAAACCGAGAGTGATGCGGTGAAAATCGTGGTGGAAGCAGCCCGTCGCCTGATCTGACCCGCCTGACAACGGGCCACGTGTAATCAGGTGGCCCGCTGACGATGAACCACGTAATCTGTTTTGCTCTTCATTCTCCGCTTTATCCCGTGCCCGCTGCCGATTAGGCCTCTGATGTCATCACGCTTTTTGCGGCCTGGTGTCCATTTTACCGTTCCCTGCCGGCATGCCTGGCTTTTTGTCTGGACATTTATACAGTAGGTCACTATTTTTCCCTTGTTGGGTTTTCAGCAGGAGAAACAGAGTGGATGCATTGATGGTTATTGGCGTCTGTAGCGCCCTCGCCGGGGTGCTGGCCGGCTGGCTGATTGCCCTGTTGCGCGGCCAGCGCCAGCTGGCACAGGGTGAAACGGAACGTCGGCTGCTGATGCAGGCGGCGGAACAGGCGCAGGCGGAACGCCAGCGCCTGCACCAGCAGCTGGATGGCCAGCTTCAGCAACAGAAAGCCGCGGAGCAGGAGTTACGTCAGCTGCACGGCGGGCTGGCCGCCGCCGGTGAGAAGCTGCAGCAGCTCGACCACTGGCGCGCGGAAGCGGAGCAACTGACGCGTGAGCTGCGCAACCAGCTGGAGATCAATGCGGCCCAGGAGGCAGAGCTTCGCGAAGTGACCATCCGCCTGGAAGAGACGCGGATGGCGACAGAAGAGAAACAGCGGCTGCTGGTAAACAGCGAGACGCGGCTGAACGCGCAGTTCGAGAATCTTGCCAACCGTATTTTTGAAAACAGCGGCCGCCGGGTGGATGAACAGAACCGGCAGAGCCTGCACGGCCTGATTACGCCGCTGCGCGAGCAGCTGGAAGGGTTCCGCCGCCAGGTGCAGGAGGGCTTCGGCCAGGAAGCGCGGGAGCGGCATACGCTGGCCCATGAAATCCGCAACCTGCAGCAGCTTAACGCGCAGATGGCGCAGGAAGCGATCAACCTGACCAAAGCCCTGAAAGGCGACAACAAAACGCAGGGTAACTGGGGGGAGGTGGTGCTCAGCCGGGTGCTGGAAGCCTCCGGCCTGCGTGAAGGTCACGAGTATGAGACTCAGGTCACCGTCCAGCTGGAGCAGAACGGCCGCATGCAGCCGGACGTGATTGTCCGTCTGCCGCAGGGCAAGGACGTGGTGATTGACGCCAAGATGACGCTGGTAGCCTACGAGCGCTATTTCAACGGTGAGGATCAGGCGGAACGGGAGCTGGCGATCGCCGAGCACATCGCGGCGATCCGCAACCACCTGCGTCTGCTCAGCCGCAAGGACTATCAGCAGCTGCCGGGCCTGCGTTCGCTGGACTACGTGCTGATGTTTATTCCTGTCGAGCCGGCGTTTCTGCTGGCGATTGACCGCCAGCCGGAGCTGATTAACGAAGCGCTGAACCAGAATATTATGCTGGTCAGCCCGACCACCCTGCTGGTGGCGCTGCGCACCATCAATAACCTGTGGCGTTATGAACACCAGAGCCGTCATGCCCAGCGCATTGCCGATCGCGCCGCGCGGCTTTATGACAAAATGCGGCTGTTTGTTGATGATATGAGCAGCATCGGGCAGAACCTCGATAAGGCGCAGGACAGCTACCGCCAGGCAATGAAGAAGCTGGCGGAAGGTCGCGGTAATCTGATCGCCCAGACCGAGGGGTTTCGCCAGATGGGGGTGGAGATCAAACGGCCGATCAACCCGAGGCTGGTGGAACAGGCGCAGCCGGACGACGACGAGGCCGGGCAGGACGACGGCTGGGACGATGCGCCGGATGAGGCTGCGGCAAGCCAGTCGCCCCCTCAGCGCATTAATGAATAAGCGTGCGGCAAGTGCCTGGCCTGCCTGACTCTGGTACACTTGGCCGATATTTGATGGCAGAACAGGCAAAACCCATGGCAGATGAATCTAAGGACACCACCGATTTCGGCTATCGCACCGTAGCGAAAAGCGAGAAAGCCGATATGGTGGCGGATGTGTTCCACTCCGTTGCGGCCAAATATGATTTGATGAACGACCTGATGTCGTTCGGCATTCACCGCGTCTGGAAGCGTTTCACCATTGATTGCAGCGGCGTGCGCCGCGGCCAGCGCGTGCTGGATCTGGCGGGCGGCACGGGCGACCTGACGGCGAAATTTTCTCGTCTGGTGGGGGAATCTGGTGAAGTGGTGCTGGCCGATATCAACAGTTCAATGTTGAAAGTAGGCCGCGAGAAGCTGCGTAACCGAGGCATCATTGGCAATGTCAACTACGTGCAGGCCAACGCGGAAGCGCTGCCGTTCCCGGACAACTACTTCGACTGCATCACCATCGCCTTTGGCCTGCGTAACGTGACCGATAAAGACAAGGCGCTGGCCTCGATGTTCCGCGTGCTGAAGCCGGGTGGTCGCCTGCTGGTGCTGGAGTTCTCCAAACCCGTACTGGAGCCGCTGAGCAAAGCCTACGATGCTTACTCCTTCCATATCCTGCCGCGCATCGGTGAGATCGTTGCGAAAGACGCCGGCAGCTACCGCTACCTGGCGGAATCCATCCGTATGCACCCCGATCAGGACACCCTGAAGCAGATGATGATGGACGTTGGCTTTGAAAACACCACTTATCACAATCTGACGGGCGGCATCGTTGCGTTGCACCGTGGATTCAAGTTCTGATCGGGAATGGCTATGACACTAACGCCGCTGTTAACCGCAGGCATGGAGACGGCGCTGAATCAGGTTCTGTATCGCGATCGCGGCCTGAAAGCGGCGCGCCAGCGTCTCACCGGTAAAAGCCTGACTATCGTGCTGACCGAGCTGAAGCAGCCGCTGACCTTCGTGTTCAGCGAACAGCAGGTCGACGTGGTGGGGGAGTGGGCCGGCCCGGCCGACTGCACGGTGACCACCCGACTGACCACGCTGCCAAAGCTGCGCGACCGCCAGCAGCTGACCGCGTTGATCCGTAGCGGTGAGCTGTCCGTTGCCGGTGACCTGCAGCTGGTGCAGCAGTTCTCTGCGCTGCTCGATATGGCCGAACTCGACCCGGCGGAATATCTCGCCCCGTGGGTGGGGGATATTGCCGCCCAGGGCATTACGCGCTTTGCACAACGCGGTTTCAGCCTGGTGCGCCGTGATGTGGCCCGCAAGCAACAGTACCTGGCGCAAGCCGTGACCGAGGAGTGGCGCCTGGCGCCGGGCCAGCTTGAACTGGCCTGGTTTGCCGAAGAAGTCGACGCGCTGACCCGCTCGCTGGATGCGCTGGATGCCCGTTTCAGTAAGCTGGAGGAGCAATGACCTTTGGAGAACTTCGCCGTCTCTACCTGATTATCCGGGTGTTTCTGAGTTACGGGCTGGATGAACTGATTCCGCAAACACGCCTGACTCTGCCCCTGCGTCTGTGGCGTAAGTGCCTGTTCTGGCTGCCTAACCGCCATCATGACCTGCCGCTGGGCCAGCGTTTACGCCTGGCACTGGAGCAGCTGGGGCCGGTGTGGATCAAGTTTGGTCAGATGATGTCCACCCGCCGTGACCTGTTCCCGCCGCAGATTGCTGACCAGCTGGCGATGTTACAGGATCGCGTGGCTCCGTTTGACGGTGCCAAGGCGCTGAAGCTGATCGAGCAGTCGCTCGGTGCCCCGATTGACAGCCAGTTTGATGAGTTCGATATTGTCCCGCTGGCCTCTGCCTCTATCGCCCAGGTCCATACGGCTAAACTGAAAAAGAACGGCCGTGAAGTAGTGATTAAGGTGATCCGCCCGGACATCCTGCCGGTCATTAAAGCGGATATGCGGCTGATTTATCGGCTGGCCCGCTGGGTGCCGCGGCTGTTGCCGGACGGGCGGCGTCTGCGCCCGGTTGAGGTGGTGGCGGATTACGAGAAAACGCTGCTGGACGAGCTGAATCTGCTGCGCGAAGCCGCCAACGCTATTCAGCTGCGACGTAACTTTGACGGCAGCCGGATGCTGTACGTGCCGGAAGTTTACTCCGACTATGGCAGCGAAACCATGATGGTGATGGAGCGCATTTACGGCATTCCCATCTCTGATGTGGCAACGCTGGAGCAGCACGGGGTGAATATGAAACTGCTGGCCGAACGCGGCGTGCAGGTGTTCTTTACCCAGGTGTTCCGTGACAGCTTCTTCCACGCCGATATGCACCCGGGTAATATCTTCGTCAGCTACGATCGCCCAGAAGATCCGCAGTATATTGGTATTGACTGTGGCATCGTTGGTTCGCTGAACAAAGAAGACAAACGCTATCTGGCCGAGAACTTTATCGCCTTCTTCAACCGCGATTACCGTAAGGTGGCCGAGCTGCACGTTGACTCCGGCTGGGTGCCGCCGGATACCAACGTGGAAGACTTTGAATTCTCCATACGTACGGTCTGTGAACCGATTTTTGAGAAGCCGCTGGCTGAAATCTCCTTCGGTCATGTGTTGATGAACCTGTTTAACACCGCCCGCCGTTTCAATATGGAAGTGCAGCCGCAGCTGGTGCTACTGCAGAAAACGCTGCTCTACGTCGAGGGCGTGGGCCGCCAGCTCTACCCGCAGCTGGATCTGTGGAAAACGGCCAAGCCGTTCCTCGAGGACTGGATCAAAGATCAGATTGGTATTCCGGCGCTGGTGCGTGCGCTAAAAGATAAAGCGCCGTCATGGGCCGAAAAGCTGCCGGAGCTACCGGAGCTGTTTTATGACAGCCTGCGCCAGCACCGGCATTTGCGCCACAGCGTTGACCGGCTGGCTAATGATTTGAAAGGCGAACGCGTACGCCAGCATCAGTCCCGCTACCTGCTGGGCGTGGGTGCCACCCTGCTGCTCGGTGGTACGGCGATCCTGCTGCTGCGGCCTGAGGCGGAACTGCTGCCGGCGGTGCTGGTTGCCGCCGGACTGGTTGCCTGGCTGGTCGGCTGGCGCAAAACAAATTGATTGTCACGAAAGGTAAATCGGCACTTAATTCCGACTACTAAGGGGTTTGTGAATCGTCAGTGGTACACAGACTGTTATATACTGCGCAACTCGCATCATTTGTCGATATTCAGAGGTCATTATGGGCATTACTCTTCCGCACTTGTTAATCATCGCCGTGCTGGTGGTGCTGCTGTTTGGTACTAAGAAGCTGCGTTCGCTGGGCTCCGATCTGGGTTCGTCCATCAAGGGCTTTAAGAAAGCCATGAGTGATGAAGACGATAAGTCTAAGGACCGTTCCCAGGATGAAGACGCCGACTTCAACGCTCGCCTGGCTGAGAAACAGCCTGGTGAAGTGAAAAAAGAAGACGTTAAGAACGACAAGGTCTGATCCGTGTTCGACATAGGCTTTAGTGAACTGGTACTGGTTTTCGTGATTGGCCTGGTGGTACTGGGGCCGAAACGTCTGCCGGTAGCGGTCAGAACCGTAGTGGGTTGGATCCGCGCGATGCGCTCCCTCGCCAGCAACGTGCAAAACGAACTGGCACAGGAGCTCAAACTGCAGGAGCTGCAGGATGGCCTGAAAAAGATTGAGCAGGCCAGTATGGACAGCCTGTCGCCGGAGCTGAAAGCGTCGGTGGAAGAGCTGAAGCAGACCGCGGAATCAATGAAGCGCAGCTATCTCGGCGAGAACGAAAAAGCCGATGATGAAGCGCACACCATCCACAACCCGCTGGTGAAAAATTCGCAGGACGCCCACGATGGCGTGACCCCGGCTACCGCCGATCACCAGGCCAGCGCTCCGGCTCAGGCACCTGCCTCTGCAGTGCAGCAGGCCAGCGTACAGGCACCGGCACATGCCACGGCAACCAAGGCCAGTGCACCGGCTCAGGCACCTGCCGCCGCTGTGCCGGAGCAGACCCTTGCCACTGAGGCAACCGCAGAACCGCTGCCGCAAGCCACACTGTCGCCGCTGGCCGGGCATGATACCGCGCAGAGGCCTGACAGCGCAGTGCGGCTGTCTAAGACCGCTGAGGTTGCCCGTCCAGCTACCTCCACTCAACCGAGCGATGAACGTTAAACATGGCTGTTGAAGATACCCAACCGCTAATCAGTCATCTGATTGAGCTGCGTAAGCGCCTGCTGAACAGCATTATTGCTGTGCTGGTGATATTTCTTTGCCTGATCTACTTTGCCAACGACATTTACCAACTGGTTTCAGCACCGCTGATCAAGCAGCTGCCGGCCGGTGCCAGCATGATCGCCACCGATGTCGCTTCACCCTTTTTTACGCCGATTAAGCTGACCATTATCGTCTCGCTGTTCCTGGCCGTACCGGTGATCCTCTATCAGATCTGGGCGTTTATTGCACCGGCGCTTTACCGCCATGAGCGCAGGCTGGTGATGCCGCTGCTGTTTTCCAGTTCATTCCTATTCTATCTCGGCATGGCTTTCGCTTACTTTATCGTCTTCCCGCTGGCGTTTGGCTTCTTTGCTAAAACCGCGCCTGCAGGGGTGCAGATTGCAACCGACATCAACAATTATCTCGACTTTGTGATGACGTTGTTTTTGGCCTTTGGCGTCTCCTTTGAAGTACCGATTGCGATCGTTCTGCTGTGCTGGACCGGTGTGACCACGCCACAGGACCTGCGAGAAAAGCGGCCGTACGTGCTGGTCGGGGCTTTTGTGGTGGGGATGCTGCTGACGCCGCCGGATATCTTCTCGCAGACGCTGCTGGCGATACCGATGTACTGCCTGTTTGAAGTCGGCATCCTGTGCTCGCGTTTCTACGTCGGTAAGAACCGTCGTGAAGAGGATGAAGAGCAGGAAGACCAGCCGGATTAATGGCGGTGCCCGGCTGCTCCGGCAGAACAGACCCTTAACTAACCGCCCGTCAGGGCGGTTATCGTTTGGAAAAGACTATGTTTGATATTGGTGTAAACCTGACCAGCACCCAGTTTGCGAAAGACCGTGAACAGGTGATAAAGCGCGCCCGCGAGGCAGGCGTCACCGGCATGTTAATTACCGGTACCAACGCGCTGGAGAGCCAGCAGGCACAGAGCCTGGCACGCCAGCATCCTGACTACTGCTGGTCGACGGCGGGGGTGCATCCGCATCACGCCAGTGAATGGTCGGCAGAAACCGCCGGTACCTTAAAGCGGCTGGCGGAGAGCCCACAGGTGGTGGCGATCGGCGAGTGCGGCCTGGACTTTAACCGTAACTTCTCCGAGCCTGAGCAGCAGGCCTACGCGTTTGAGGCCCAACTGGCGCTGGCCGTCGAGCTCGGCCTGCCGGTATTCCTGCACTGTCGGGAAGCGCATGACCGTTTTGTTGAGATCCTGGCACCCTGGCTACCGCAGCTGCCAGCCGCGGTGCTGCACTGCTTTACCGGGACGCGCGCAGAGCTTGAAGCCTGCCTGGCGCTGGGGCTGTCGATCGGCATTACCGGCTGGGTCTGCGATGAGCGGCGCGGCCAGGAGCTGCGTGAACTGATGCCGCTGATCCCGGCAGAGCGGCTGTTGCTTGAGACCGATGCGCCCTGGCTGCTGCCGCGCGATATGCGTCCGCGTCCCGCTTCGCGGCGTAATGAGCCCTGCTTCCTGCCGCATATCGTGCAGCAGGTGGCGCTGTTACGGGGTGAAGAGACCAGTGAGCTGGGTGGGATCACCGCTGATAATGCGCGGCGGTTATTCCGTCTGTAGTCAGATTAGCCAGGTTCGTGTGGCTGCGGGTGAGCCGGCGGTTAAATCTTCTGGAACTGCCGGTTACCAATGCTGCGTACCACCTGCTTGTTAAGCAGGTTTAGCAGCAGCATGGAGCGGGCCTCGCCGTCTGGTTCGCTAAAGATCGCCTGTAACCCCTCAAAGGCTCCCGAGGTGATCAGCACCGTATCTCCAGGCTGCGGCAGCTCCGCATCGGGCAGGACTTCATGCAGCGGCCGATCCTGCAGCGCTTCAATCACCCCGACCGGCACCTGCGCCGGCTGATTGCCAAAGCGGATGAAATGGCTGACCCCACGCGTGGCGCTGATGGTGGTGGTATGAATAGATTCCGGGTCGAATTCAATAAACAGATAGTTAGGAAACAGAGGTTCACTGACCTCGGTGACTTTGCCGCGCACCGTTTTTTCCATCGCGATCATCGGGCTGAGGCAATGCACCGCCTGGCGCTCAAGATGCTCTTTCGCGCGTAGCAGCTGGCCTCGTTTGCAGTAAAGAAGATACCAGGATTCCATAACGTCACTTTCTAATTATCTGGACGTTCAGAATAGCAAAGTCACTAACAGAGAGATAGCGCGATCGGCGCGCCAGTCGCGGTTTTCAGGCCTTTCCCATGGTGTAAACCCGCCGTGCATTCCAGAGAGAATTGACGTCTTCTGCCGCCCGATGGGTGCACTTTTCCCTGCATTTGAGGCTGAACGGCATTATAATGGCCGCCACACTGACCGTTCTGATGGAAAGTCATGAAATACCACGACTTACGCGACTTCCTTGCCCTGCTTGAACAGCGTGGGGAATTAAAACGTATCAAACATAAGATCGATCCCGATCTGGAAATGACTGAGATTGCTGACCGCACCCTGCGTGCCGGTGGCCCGGCGCTGCTGTTCGAAAACCCAAAAGGTTATGACATGCCGGTGCTGTGTAACCTGTTTGGCACCCCTGACCGGGTGGCGCTGGGCATGGGCCAGGAAGATGTTAAAGCGTTGCGTGATGTTGGCCGGCTGCTGGCCTTCCTGAAAGAGCCGGAGCCGCCGCGCGGGTTCCGCGACTTCTTTGACAAAATGCCGCAGTGGAAGCAGGTGCTCAATATGCCGACCAAACGGCTGCGCAACGCCCCGTGTCAGGATGAGATCTGGCAGGGCGACGAGGTCGATCTGAGCCGTATCCCGGTCATGAAGTGCTGGCCTGGCGACGCCGCTCCGCTGATAACATGGGGATTGACCGTAACGCGCGGGCCGCTGAAAGAGCGCCAGAATCTGGGCATCTATCGTCAGCAGGTGATTGGCAAAAACAAGCTGATTATGCGCTGGCTCTCCCACCGCGGCGGTGCGCTGGATTTCCAGGAGTGGTGTCAGCAGCATCCCGGAGAACGCTTCCCGGTCTCCGTGGCGCTCGGGGCCGACCCGGCGACCATTCTCGGGGCGGTTACGCCGGTGCCGGACACGCTGTCAGAGTACGCTTTTGCGGGCCTGCTGCGCGGGACTAAAACCGAAGTGGTAAAATGCATCTCCAACGACCTTGAAGTGCCGGCCAGCGCGGAGATCGTGCTGGAAGGCTATATTGAGCCCGGTGAGATGGCGCCTGAAGGTCCTTATGGCGACCATACCGGCTACTATAATGAGGTGGACAGCTTCCCGGTTTTCACCATTACGCACATCACCCAACGGCGTAATGCGATTTACCACTCCACCTACACCGGCCGGCCGCCGGATGAACCGGCGGTGCTGGGCGTGGCACTGAATGAAGTTTTCGTGCCGATCTTACAGAAGCAGTTTCCGGAAATTGTCGACTTCTACCTGCCGCCGGAAGGCTGCTCATACCGGCTGGCGGTGGTGACGATCAAGAAACAGTATGCCGGGCATGCCAAACGCGTGATGATGGGCGTCTGGTCGTTCCTGCGTCAGTTTATGTACACCAAATTTGTGATTGTGTGCGACGATGATGTCAACGCACGCGACTGGAATGATGTAATCTGGGCGATCACCACACGAATGGATCCGGCAAGGGATACCGTTCTGGTTGAGAATACGCCGATTGATTACCTCGATTTCGCTTCTCCGGTGTCGGGCCTTGGCTCCAAAATGGGGCTGGACGCGACCAATAAATGGCCGGGCGAAACGCAGCGCGAATGGGGCACCCCGATCCGTAAGGATCCGGCGGTTACCGCCCGCATTGATGCTATATGGGATGAGCTGGGAATTTTAAGTGACACGCCGGCGCGCTGACGCGCCGGGTCAAATGATAATGACGACCCGACAGAGGGAACGCATGACAACCTTAAGCTGTAAAGTGACCTCGGTAGAGGCGATTACCGATACCGTATACCGAGTCCGTATGATCCCTGAAGCGGATTTTAGCTTCAAAGCCGGGCAGTACCTGATGGTGATCATGGATGAAAATGATAAGCGTCCATTCTCACTGGCCTCCACGCCGATGGAAAAAGAGATCATCGAGCTGCATATTGGTGCCTCTGAGCTGAACCTCTACGCTATGGCGGTGATGGAACGTATTCAACAGCAGCGGCAGATTACCGTGGATATTCCCCACGGTGACGCCTGGCTGCGTGAGGAGGGCGACCGTCCTCTGGTGCTGATCGCCGGCGGTACCGGTTTCTCCTACGCCCGTTCGATCCTGCTGACCGCGCTGTCCCAGCAGCCTGACCGCCATATCGCCATCTACTGGGGCGGGCGCGAGCTGAAACACCTGTATGACCTGGAAGAGCTGAACGCGCTGGCGATCAAGCATCCAAACCTGAAGGTGGTGCCGGTGGTTGAGCAGCCGGAAGCGGGTTATACCGGACGCAACGGCACCGTGCTGACGGCCGTCATGCAGGATTACGGCAGCCTGGCAGATCATGACATCTATATTGCCGGCCGTTTTGAGATGGCGAAGATTGCCCGTGAGCGTTTCTGTGCGGAACGTGGCGCGCAGGAAGCGCGGATGTTTGGCGATGCGTTTGCCTTCATCTGATCAAAAATGCCGCCCCCGATCGGGGGCGGTGTAACGCGTCTTCTGCCTGCTACGGCTTACGGACGTTCGAATACCGTCGCGATGCCCTGGCCGAGGCCGATGCACATCGTTGCCAGACCAAACTGCGCGTCGCGCCGCTCCATCAGGTTGAGCAGCGTGGTGCTGATGCGGGCACCGGAGCAGCCGAGCGGATGGCCCAGCGCAATGGCCCCCCCATTCAGGTTCACCTTCTCTTCTGTCTTCTCCATCAGCCCGAGATCCTTTATGCACGGCAGTACCTGAGCGGCAAAGGCTTCGTTCAGTTCAAACAGGTCAATATCGTCTGCCGTCAGGCCGGCGCGTTTCAACGCCAGCTGCGACGCGGGCACCGGGCCGTAGCCCATAATCGACGGATCGCAGCCGACCACCGCCATGGCGCGGATGCGTGCCCGCGGCGTCAGGCCCAGTTCCCGGGCGCGTGACTCGCTCATCACCAGCATCGCCGCCGCGCCGTCGGACAGCGCCGAGCTGCTGCCCGCCGTGACGCTGCCGTTAACCGGATCGAACGCCGGACGCAGCGCCGCCAGACTTTCCAGACGGGTATCCGGGCGGATCACTTCGTCACGGTCATAGCAGGTCAGCCCACCGTCGGCATTGTGTCCGTTAGTGGCGACAATCTCGCTGGCGAAATGCCCGGCTTCGGTGGCGGCCCAGGCCCGCTGGTGCGAACGTGCGGCAAAGCGATCCTGCATTTCACGGCTGATGCCGTGCATGCGGGCCAGCATTTCAGCGGTCAGACCCATCATCCCCGCCGCTTTCGCCACGCTGCGCCCCAGCCCCGGGTGGAAATCCACCCCATGGTTCATCGGCACATGGCCCATATGCTCTACGCCGCCGATCAGGCAGGCACGCGCATCGCCGACCATAATGGCGCGGGCGGCGTCATGCAGCGCCTGCATAGAGGAACCGCACAGGCGATTCACCGTGGTGGCCGGCACCCGGTGGGGGATGTCGGCCAGCAGCGCCGCGTTGCGGGCAATGTTAAACCCCTGCTCCAGCGTCTGCTGAACGCAGCCCCAGTAAATATCATCCAGTTCGGCGGCCGCCAGCGCCGGATTACGCAACAGCAGGCTGCGCATCAGGTGGGCGGAAAGATCCTCGGCCCGCACGTGGCGGAAGGCACCACCTTTAGAGCGGCCCATCGGCGTGCGGATGGCATCAACAATTACGACATTTTCCATATTGCGCTCCTCACGCCGTTTTCAGAATGGCATCACCCGCTGGGGTGGCCTGTGGGTACCAGCTTGCGGCACTGGCGGCTTTGTCGGCCAGGCTCTGCGGGATGTGATACAGCGGACCCAGTGCGTGGAAGGCTTCTGCCTCTGCCACCACGCGGTCGCTGCCCAGCGTATCCAGATAGCGGAACACGCCACCACGGAATGGCGGGAAGCCTAGCCCGTAAACCAGCGCCATATCGGCTTCTGCCACGCTGGCGATGATGCCTTCTTCCAGGCAACGCACCACTTCGTTGATCATCGGGATCATCATTCGGCTGACGATCTCCTCGTCGCTAAAGGATCGTACAGATGCCACCACTGTTTGCAGCAGCATATCGATTCCGTCGTCAGCGACCTTCTTCGTTTTACCCTTTGCATCGGTTTCCCAGCGCCAGAAGCCGAGCTGGTTCTTCTGGCCGTAACGCCCGGCATCAAACAGCACGTCGATGGCATCGCGATCGGTTTTCTTCATTCGAGCCGGGAAACCATCGGCCATCACCTGCTGGGCGTGATGCGCGGTATCAATCCCTACCACGTCCAGCAGCCACGACGGCCCCATCGGCCAGCCGAAGCGTTTTTCCATTACCCGGTCGATCTGGCGAAAATCCGCTCCGTCCCGCAGCAGCAGGCTGAATGCGGCAAAGTAGGGGAACAGCACCCGGTTCACGAAGAAGCCGGGGCAGTCATTGACTACGATCGGGGTTTTTCCCATCTGGCTGGCCCACGCCACCACGGTGGCGATGGTCCTGTCGGCGGTTTTACTGCCGCGGATCACCTCCACCAGTGGCATACGCGGTACCGGATTGAAAAAGTGCATGCCGCAGAAATTTTCCGGACGCTGCAGTGAACCGGCCAGCAGGCTGATGGGAATGGTGGAGGTGTTGGACGCCAGAATCGCGTCCTGGCGCAGCTGTGCCTCAGTCTCCTGCAGCACCGCCGCTTTGATTTTCGGGTTCTCCACCACCGCCTCCACCACCACGTCCACCCGGTCGAAACCGGCGTAGTTCAGCGTCGGCTGAATGGCTCCGATCACGCTGGCCAGCTTCAGGCCGTCGATGCGGCCGCGCTCCAGCTGTTTAGTCGACAGCTTCGCGGCTTCACCCATGCCCAGCGCCAGCGCTTTCTCACTGATGTCCTTCATCAGCACCGGTACGCCTTTCCAGGCAGACTGCCAGGCGATACCGCCCCCCATAATGCCGGCACCGAGCACGGCAGCACGTTGTGGCACCACCACGTCACGGGTCAGCTGGCGGGCTTTAGCTTTCAGCGCCTGCTCGTTAAGGAAGATGCCTACCAGTGCACGTGCCTCTGGTGAACGCGCCAGCGGGACAAACGCCGCCGTTTCCAGCGCCAGCGCCTGTTCACGCCCCATACCGGCGGCAGCCTCAATGGTTTTCACCGCGGTAAGCGGGGCGGGGTAGTGTTTACCGGCGGTTTGCTGCACCATCGCTTTGGCGGTGGTAAAGCTCATCGCCGCCTCAATTCTGCTCAGTTTCAGCGGCTGCAGTTTACACTGCCGCTTTTCACGCCACGCCTGCCTGCCGTCGATCGCTTCGTTCAGTAGCGCGATTGCCGCCGTCTGCAGCTTCTCTGGTGCGACGATGGCATCGATCAGCCCGATTTTTAGCGCCTGTGGCGCATCGACATCTTTTCCGGCGGCGATAATCTCCAGCGCGCCGTCGGCACCCAGCAGACGGGGCAGGCGCACCGAACCGCCAAAGCCGGGCATGATCCCAAGCCGGGTTTCCGGCAGGCCGATGCGCAGGTCGGCGCTGGCGATACGGTAGTCGGTCGCCAGCACGCACTCGCAGCCGCCGCCCAGCGCATAGCCGCTGATGGCCGAGACGGTCGGCACCGGCAGGTCTTCCAGTCGGTTGAAGATGCTGTTGGCGAAGCCCAGCCAGTCGGTCAGTTTTTGCGCCGGTGCGGCGAACAGCGAGAGAAATTCGGTAATGTCGGCCCCGACGATAAAGGCGGGTTTGGCCGAGCGCAGCAGCAGGCCGCGCAGCGCCGGCTGCTGCTCCAGCACGGCAATCGCCTCGCCGAGGCTGGCAACGGTGCGGGTATCAAGCTTATTCACTGAACCGGGGGCATCAAAAACCAGCTCGGCGATGCCGTCCGCCAGCCAGTTGAGGGTAAGTGTTTCGCCTTGGTAGAGCATGTCTGTCTCCTGAGCCACGATGGAATGAACTGGTCATACCAGATGTCAATCAGTGTGGGAGCTATGTTAAATATTTGCAAACAGCACTTTGCTTATTTGCAAACAAGATCACAGCCACCGCATAACGCCATCCCTTCCGAGGCTGTGCTAAAATGCCCTCAATTTCGCCAACACGGAGACAGGATGATGGAATCGCTGGTCACGCTCTATCAGGAGCATGTTAAAACGCTGCAGCAGCGCGCGCAGCAGGTGCTGGCGCGTCATAAGCTTGATGCGATGTTGATCCATTCCGGGGAGCTGCTGACGGTCTTCCTTGACGATCATACCTACCCGTTTAAGGTCAACCCGCAGTTTAAAGCCTGGGTGCCGGTGACCAGCGTGCCGAACTGCTGGTTATGGGTGGACGGTGTGAATAAGCCGAAACTGTGGTTCTACTCTCCGGTGGACTACTGGCATAACGTTGAGCCATTACCCCGCAGCTTCTGGACCGATGAGATTGAGGTGGTCGGGCTGAAGAGTGTGGATGAGATCGCGCAGCTGCTGCCGGCCAGCCGACAGAACGTCGCCTACATCGGGCCGGTACCCTCACGCGCCAGCGCGCTGGGCTTCAGCAGCGGACAGATCAACCCACAGGGGGTGATCGACTATCTGCACTATCATCGCGCTTACAAAACTCACTACGAGCTGTACTGCCTGCGTCAGGCGCAGAAAATTGCGGTTAACGGCCATCGCGCGGCTAAAGAGGCGTTTTTGTCGGGGCTGAGCGAGTTCGATATCAATCATGCCTATCTCAGCGCCACCGGGCACCGTGATACTGACGTCCCTTACGGCAATATTATTGCTCTCAACGAGCACGCCGCCGTGCTGCACTACACCAGACTCGATCATCAGCCGCCGGAAAAACGTCGCAGTTTTCTGATTGATGCGGGTGCTGAGTATCACGGTTACGCGGCGGACCTGACCCGCAGCTATGCCGCCAGCGAGGGCAGCGACTACGCGCAGCTGGTAAAAGACATGAATACGGAAGAGCTGGCGCTGGTGGGCACCCTGAAAGCCGGCGTGCGCTATACCGACTATCACCAGCAGATGCACTTTCGTCTGGCCAGCCTGCTGCTGAAGCATCAGCTGGTGAAGAACATCAGCGCAGAAGCGATGGTTAAAGAAGATCTGACCGGGCCGTTTATGCCGCACGGCATCGGTCATCCGCTAGGCCTGCAGGTCCATGACGTCGCCGGCTTTATGCAGGACGAGGGCGGTACGCATCTTCCCGCACCTCAGCAGTACCCGTATCTGCGCTGCACCCGTATGCTCGAACCGCGTATGGTGCTGACCATTGAACCCGGCATCTATTTCATCGATTCCCTGCTGGCACCGTGGCGGGCGGGCAAGTTCAGCCACCATTTCGACTGGGCAAAAATTGACGCGCTTAAGCCGTATGGCGGCATCCGCATCGAGGATAACGTGGTTATCCATGCCGGCAGCATCGAAAATATGACCCGCGACCTGCATCTCGCCTGATGGATGCCTGGGATATTCCGGCTGAGTCGTTCAGCTTCAGCGAGGAGATTAAGAAAAGCCGCTTTATCACCCTGCTGGCCCACACCGATGGCGTCGAGGCGGCGCGGGCGTTTGTTCAGCAGGTAAAACTGGCGCACCCGACGGCGCGCCATCACTGCTGGGCGTGGGTAGCGGGCGCGCCGGACGACTCACAGCAGCTCGGCTTCTCCGACGACGGTGAACCTTCCGGTACGGCGGGCAAGCCGATGCTGGCGCAGTTGATGGGCAGTCAGATTGGTGAGATCGCGGCGGTGGTAGTGCGTTACTATGGCGGCATTCAGTTGGGAACCGGCGGGCTGGTGAAAGCCTATGGCGGTGGCGTCCAGCAGGCGTTGCGGGCGTTACCGCGTCGGGTGAAGGTGCCGATGCTGCCGTTTCGGGTGATCTGCGACTATGCCCAGCTGGCTGACGTTGAGCGGCTGGCCAGCCGGTTTGACGGACAGATCGTCAGCAGTGAATTTCTGCACAATGTCATCGTCACGCTGGCGCTGCCGCAGGCCCGGGTAGCAGGCTTCAGGCAAAACTTGTCGGATATGAGCCGGGGCGCGTTACAACTCCTCCCGCTTGATTAATCGTTTATTGTAGGAAAGGAACGGCAGCATGCATCTTCGTGCCATTACCCGCATCGTGGGTTTACTGGTTATTTTATTCTCCGGCACGATGATCGTGCCCGGGCTGGTCGCGCTGATTTACCGTGACGGGGCCGGACGGGCATTCACCCAGACCTTCTTTATGGCGCTGATGATCGGCACGCTGTTATGGTGGCCGAACCGCAAGCAGAAGCGCGAGCTGAAGCCGCGGGAAGGATTTCTGATCGTGGTGCTGTTCTGGACGGTGCTGGGCAGCGTGGGGGCGATGCCGTTTATTTTTGCCGAACAGCCGAACCTCTCGCTGACCGATGCCTTCTTTGAGTCATTCTCCGGGCTGACCACCACCGGGGCGACTACGCTGGTGGGGCTGGATTCACTGCCCAAAGCGATTCTGTTTTACCGACAGATGCTGCAGTGGCTGGGCGGCATGGGGATCATCGTGCTGGCGGTAGCGATTTTGCCTATTCTGGGGGTCGGGGGCATGCAGCTCTATCGTGCTGAAATGCCCGGGCCGCTGAAGGATAATAAAATGCGGCCGCGTATCGCCGAAACCGCCAAGACGCTGTGGCTAATCTACGTTTTACTCACCGTTGCCTGCGCGGTCTCGCTCTGGGTGGCGGGTATGTCACTGTTTGATGCGATCGGCCACAGCTTTGCCACCATCGCCATCGGTGGCTTTTCAACCCATGATGCCAGCATCGGCTATTTTAACAGCCCGACGATTAACACTATCATCGCCATCTTCCTGCTGATCTCCGGCTGTAACTACGGTCTGCACTTCTCATTACTTAGCGGGCGTAATCTGCGCGTCTACTGGCGGGACCCGGAATTCCGCATGTTTATTGGCGTGCAGCTGACGCTGGTAATCGTCTGTACCCTGGTGCTTTATTTCCATGACGTCTATAAAACGGGGATGCAGACGCTGAACCAGGCGTTTTTCCAGGTGGTGTCGATGGCGACCACTGCCGGCTTCACCACCGACAGTATCGCCAACTGGCCGCTGTTCCTGCCGGTGCTGCTGCTCTGCTCGGCGTTTATCGGCGGTTGTGCCGGTTCCACCGGCGGTGGATTGAAGGTGATCCGCATTCTGCTGCTGTTCAAGCAGGGTTCCCGCGAACTGAAAAGGTTGGTTCACCCCAATGCCGTCTATACCATCAAGCTTGGTACCCGTGCGTTGCCAGAGCGTATTCTTGAAGCCGTATGGGGATTCTTCTCCGCCTACGCGCTGGTGTTTATTCTGAGTATGCTGGCGATCATTGCTACCGGCGTGGATGACTTCTCTGCCTTTGCGGCGGTGGTGGCCACGCTGAACAATCTCGGGCCGGGCCTGGGCGTAGTGGCCGACAACTTTACCTCGATGAACGATGCAGCCAAGTGGATCCTGATTTTAACGATGCTTTTCGGGCGTCTTGAAGTCTTTACCCTGTTAGTGTTGTTTACGCCGACCTTCTGGCGTGAATAAGTGAGAGTGAAATGATGAAAGCGTTAATCCTCTATTCCAGCCGTGACGGCCAGACCCGTGAGATCGCCACCTGTATTGCCAGCGCGCTTAAACAGCAGCAGGAGTGTGACGTGGTTAATCTGCATCATATGCAGCAGCCCGACTGGGCGCAGTACGACCGGGTGCTGATCGGTGCTTCCATTCGCTACGGCCATTTTCAGCCGCAGGTTGAGAAGTTTGTCAAAATGCACGGTAATGAACTGCAGGCTCGGGTAAGCGGCTTCTTTTCCGTAAACCTCACCGCGCGTAAAGCAGAGAAGCGTACGCCGCAGACCAATCCTTATACCCGCAAGTTTCTGCTGCGCTCACCCTGGGAACCTGACTGCTGCGCCGTTTTTGCCGGTGCGCTGCGTTATCCACGCTATGGACTGTTTGACCGGGTAATGATTCAGCTGATTATGCGAATGACCGGCGGTGAAACGGATAGCAGTAAAGAAGTAGAGTACACGGACTGGGAACAGGTGACCCGTTTTGCCCAGGAATTTGCTGATTTACCGAGCAAATAGCGGTGAAAACAGACGCTTCGTTGAAAAAAAACGCTGTCAGCGTTTTTTTTTAAATAAACACTTGTCACCCGTCGGGAACTCCCTATAATGCGCATCCATCGACACGGAACAACGGCTTACAGGCCAGCGTGTTGAAAGGTTCAGGAAGTTCTGAACCGCCGGAAAAAACTTCTTAAAAAGAAGTTGACTCCGAAGGAGGAAAGCGTAATATACGCCACCTCGCAACAGGAAGCTTCGGCACTGATTGC
>NZ_JRZZ01000015.1:90971-96525 GCF_002865965.1 Erwinia sp. B116 | reverse complement strand
GCATCGGCATCGGCATCGGCGTCCGCATCGGCGTCCGCATCGGCATCAGCGTCCGCATCGGAATCGCTGTCGGAGTCCGAGTCGGAATCAGAATCGCTTTCGTTGTTATTGTCGTCGTCACCACCCCGGCCAATACCCAGAGCCATGGCGCCGCCGCCCAGCAGGCCGGCACCGAGGAACGACAGACCGGCAGCATAGTTGCTGGATGCTTCGCCACCCAGCAGGCCTTCGATGCCGGCGATTGATGTGAAGCGGAAGCCGGTCGCGGGATCTTCAACCCACCAGAGTGCGCCCTGGCCATCCTCGATCACTAAGTCGCTGATATTGCCTTGGGCATCAGCAACAAAGAAGTTCTGCAGTACGACTTTTTCGCCTGAATGTAGCGTTACGATCAAATCATTCCCGGAGCGGGTAGTGGCCGCGATATCGGCTCGCTCCAGGTTAAGCTTTACAACGCTGGGAGAGTTCAGCGTGACCGTTTCACCATTGATGGTGTTGGTCGCGCCGCTCTCCTTTCCGGTTACAGCTATGTTATTCATAAACTTTCACTCCCATGAGGATTGAGCATTTGGCAGCGGAGAAGGCCCCGAGGCAAATCGTTTACTTATTTGATTACGTGATGAAAAGACGTCATGCCTTGTTTTTATTAACCGTTCAAACTGTTAATTTTTATATGAAACTTAACTTTTAAAGGGCGATGAAAAACCACAGCCCGACAACTCCCTTTGCTGAATTCGTTAAACTGGTCTGATCGGTTACTCTTTTAGTAAACAGACAAGACAGTGCCGCCCCAGTTAAGGGGCATAAAAAAAAGGTCCGGATTATTATTCCGGTTAGTTATAATTACATCTGCTTTTTATAAAGCTGACTTTCCATAGTCAGCTTGCTGCTAATACCGGGATATTACCGGGCTCCCAGACAAACCCCTGAACACCAGAAATATCGAAGGGTAATAAAATCTCTTTAAACTGATTATTTTCAACGCCATCGACAATCACCCCCTTACAGTAGGGGATCACATGTTCAATGATATTGCCGAAGGTATGGCTCTCGCCGTAGCGCCAGAAGAAGTTCTTATTGATCTTGACGTATTCAAAGTTGCCGTTGATCACCGTCACCAGGCTGGAGTTGCCCGCGCCGAAATGATCCAGCCACAGCGGGCAGTGGCGTGACAGCCGCTGCAGCATTTTCTCGCCACCCGGGGTGTTGAGATGGGAATACTCTTCGCTGATTTCAAAACGCAGCCTGCCGAGGGTGGCGGTGCGGCGGGTGACGTCACTGCTGCTTAACACGTGTTCGGCGATATCGGCGTCAACGTTGACGGAGATCAGCGGCGGCAGCAGGCTGCCACGGGTCAGTCGGTCAACGGTCTCCAGCTGCTCTTCAAACAGGGCAATGCGCTGGCGGGCCGAAGCGGGGAACAAAGGAGTACCGTGCCCGTCGCTCAGGGCATCATTACCACGGGCGAGATCGACGTGAGTCAAAAGCTCAAAGGCAAACAGGTTTCCCGTCTGCGTATAGATGGGTTCAAGGACAAACTGCTCATTATCAGGTTTTACATTCATACTTCTGTTCTTTCCCGTGCCCAAAGAGTTAGTTGACCTGATGGATAGTGGTTTTCCATGCGCCCGCAGACACGAAGCCCACTGAAAGTGCCATTTATAGGTAAATTTGAGCTTAGTCATTTAATTCAGGCAATTGAAATTGGTTTAAATGTGATTGCAAGGGTGTTTTGATAGTTGATTCCTATCATTAGCTGCCATATGGAAACAATCACCGATGTTGATTTGAGATTAGTCTCACTTATCGGTGGTTGTGGTGGAGGAGGGAGGGGCTTAAGGAGTAATTAAATGAAATTCATGGCTTTTTTCAATTAAGAAAGGCTTAACGTTTAGTCGACAATTGATGCCTAATTAAGATTAATCCTAATTTTGGCGGTATTGATAAGTTTTTCTACCCTTTTTTTGTCGTAATTCTGATGTTTTTTTGTTCGGGTTTCGTGTTGCTCAAGTGTGAAAATAGTAAAAAAACTAATTTTTAAAACGGTATTTTTATGTAAAAATGTGATTAATGTCACATTAATTTGGCTTAAATAAACAAATTTGCTTTAAATTCAACGATGAGTGATGAGGTGGTGTTAAAGGATGGTCCGCGTGTCATAGACCATTTTTAACGCTGTGTGAAATTATTTTTTACATTTTTAAATAAGTAAATCTTGTGGTTATTGTCACTTTTTGGCGTTAATTATCACCTGAGGTCATTAACGCTGCTGCCTGGCATGCCGATGCTTCAGCCACCGCCGGGCACCCCAAACCAGCCCGACGACCAACAATAGCCAGACCAGATGTTTAAGATGATGCTCGAGCTGGTGGAGCCAGGGGGCAATCACGCTACCGGCGAAAAAGCCCAGCGAGACAAAGAGAAAGGCCCACAGTGCGGCACCGCACAGGTTGAGCAGCAGAAAACGGCGCGGCGCAAGGCGGCTGGCACCGATGATCAGCGGGCCAACGAGGCGCAGGCCGTACATAAAGCGTACGCCGACAACAAACAGCACCGGCCGCTGGTGGATCAGCCGGTTGGCCCGATCAATATGTTGCTGATGCCGCGTCAGGCGTTGCAGCAGGGATTCACCATAGTAGCGGCCGATAAAGAACAGCGCCGTGTCGCCCAGCACGCCCCCGCACATCGCGGTGAGCACCACCCAGCCGTAGCTTAGCAGGCCTTCATGAGCGGCTACGCCGCCCAGCAGGGTAAAGGTTTCGCCTTCGGCCAGGCAGCCGATAAACAGCGCCCAGTAGCCGTACTGTGAAATAAGCGTATTAACATCGATCGGCACAATGAGACTCCCATGGATTTTCAAACGACTCAGTTTAGGCGTTAATTCGCGCGTCCGGGCAATACCCTCTGCGGGAGATTATTTCTTATTGTTACTGAACCGCTTACTGATATTTATGCGTTGCCGCACAATAAAGCGTGGCGGCCTGCTTATACTTACCCTGATGCCGCCCGAAAAACAGACCGCTGGCGGTTCGTTGTTCAGAGGAGTGAAGATATGAACCATGTATGGGGACTTCTTGCGCATCCGAATCGTGAGATGCGTGACATTAAGCAGGAAAATGAAACGCTGTCACACCACTTTACCCATCACGTGCTGTTAATGGCGCTGATTCCGGTGATCTGTGCCTTTATTGGCACCACCCAGATTGGCTGGAACGTCGGGGCCGGTGACAATATTCTGTTATCCTTTTCCAGCGCGCTGGGCCTGGCGGTGCTGTTCTATGCGCTGATGCTGGCCGGGGTGGCGGTGATGGGCCGGGTGATCTGGTGGATGGCGCGTGACTATCCGCAGCGGCCCTCGCTGCGCCACTGTATGGTCTTTGCCGGCTACGTGGCGACGCCGCTGTTCCTCAGCGGTCTGGTGGCGCTCTACCCGCTGGTGTGGCTGTGTGCGCTGGTCGGTACGCTGGCGCTGGCTTATACCGGTTATCTGCTGTACGTCGGCATCCCGCAGTTTCTCAGTATTGACCGGGAAGAGAGCCTGCGCCTGTCCGGTTCAACGCTGGCGATCGGCGTGCTGGTGCTGGAGGTGTTGCTGGCGCTGACCGTCATCATGTGGGGCTACGGTTATCAGCTGTTCTGACCGCTGTGCCGCCGGCCCGGCCGGCGGCAGTTGGTTACGCCCGGAAACGAATAATTCGTAGGAAAAGTCTGGGGTTGCGGCGTATTATTCCTGCGCCAGCCCCATCAAACCCGGTTTTTATGATGCGTGGCGGCGTGTGTACCCCACACCTGAACAACCAGCCGTTAAGTCCCTAACCGATGCCTGCAAAAATTCGTTTATCTCTGTTAAGCCTCGCCATGTTGTTTTCAGCCCAGGGGATGCTGCCCTCTGCCATGGCCCGTACCGCGCCGGTTGAGTTAAAAACGGCCGCTCAGCCGGAAATTGCCTCCGGCAGCGCGATGATCGTTGACCTGAATAACGGCAACGTTATCTACGCCAACCATCCCGATCGCGTGCGCTCGATCGCCTCGATCACCAAGGTCATGACCGTGATGGTGGCGCTGGACGCGCAGCAGCCGATGGATGAGATGCTGAAGGTGGATATCAGCCACACCCCGGAGATGCGCGGCATTTACTCCCGCGTGCGGCTGAACAGCGAAATCAGTCGCAAAAATATGATGCTGCTGGCGCTGATGTCGTCGGAGAACCGCGCCGCCGCCAGCCTGGCACACCACTATCCCGGCGGCTATGACGCCTTTATCCGCGCGATGAACGCCAAAGCGCGCGCGCTGGGCATGAGCAACACCCGTTACGTTGAGCCGACCGGCCTGTCAATTCAGAACGTCTCCACCGCGCGCGATCTGACTAAGCTGCTGATCGCCACCAAGCGCTATCCGCTGATTGGCCAGCTCAGCACCACCCGCGAAGAGATGGCCAGCTTCAGCCACCCGAACTATACGCTGCCGTTCCGCAACACTAACCACCTGGTATACCGCCCGGACTGGAATATTCAGCTGACCAAAACCGGCTTCACCAATGAAGCCGGCCACTGCCTGGTGATGCGCACGGTGATTAACCAGCGGCCGGTGGCGCTGGTGGTGCTGGATGCCTTTGGCAAATATACCCACTTTGCCGATGCCAACCGCCTGCGTAAGTGGATCGAAACCGGCAAGGTTTCCGCGGTCCCGGCCGCTGCGCTGAGCTATAAAAAGCAGAAGGCGGGGCAGGTGGCCCACAACGGCGTGGTCGACGACAGCGCCGTTGAGTGACGTGCGCGGCGGGGTGTCCCGCCGTTCTGTTCACCCTGCGCGGCAGGCGCATGCCGTCTGCCCGCATTCTCTGCTTATTCTTAGTGTATCGGCCAGGGCAAACGCCTAAACTGATCGGATTAAACTGGTGGTGCCGGCCGGCGCCTCTCTACAGGTATCAGGAACCTTTTCATGTCCCGCCTCTCAACGTTTCTTCGCGTCTTTCTGCTGATGCTGCTGGTGCTGTCACCGCAGTGGGCCAACGCGGCCGACAGCGACACCTCTCAGGCCAGCAGCGACGGCGCGCCAAAGGTGGTCAACGCCGCCGCCGAGCTGCCAAAAATGCAGAAGGTGCTGGATAAAATCAAACAGCAGGTCTCCGGCGAAACCAACGACGGGCGGCTGAATATCCTCAACGATATGTCGCTGGAGCTCTCCGGCGCGGCGGATACCCTGATGCAGGGCATCGTTCCGCAGCGCGCGCAGCTGGAGGCGCAGCTGGCGGTGCTTGGCCCGGCCCCCACCGCCGACAGCGGCGTAAAGGAGACCGCCGAGGTCACCAGCAAGCGCAGCAAGCTGGAAGCCCAGAAAGCGAAGATGGACGATCAGGTGAAACAGGCTGCCGCGATCAAAAGCGGGGCGATAAACCTGTCGGCGCAGATCGTTAACCTGCGCCGTGACGCGCTGAAGACCCAGCTGGCGCTGAACGCCGGCAGTATTTTTGGTCCGCGTTTCTGGGCACCGCTGTTTAACACCCAGGAGGAAGACAGCAGCAAAATCAGCGATTTTGTTGATGAACTGGCCA
>NZ_JRZZ01000015.1:88104-90738 GCF_002865965.1 Erwinia sp. B116 | reverse complement strand
GGTAGCGCTGGCGCTGAAACCCTATCCGCCGCTGACCGCCGCGCTGGTGTTTATCTTCCAGACGGTGGAGATCTTTAACAGCAGCGCCAACACCAGCGTGGGGACCACCATCTTTGCCAACGGCATGACCGCGCTGCTGGTCGGCGCGACCGCGCTGTCGATCAGCTTCCGTACCAACCGCGTGCGCCGGCGGATGCTGCTGGAAGGGCACCAGCCCGAAGCGCGTACCACGCTGGCCGGCCTGATCCAGATGGGCCTGACGCTGACCGGCGTGGCGATCATGATTACGCTGGTGATTGGCTATATCACCCTGGCGCGCTTCCTCAGCTATGAGCTGATCTGGGTGGGCATCGTCTTCGGCCTGTTCTACATCTTCAGCCAGCTGGTGGCGGACGGCTGTGAGAGCCTGTTCTCCACCAGCACCGCCTCCGGCAAGCGCATTCAGACCTCGCTGAACATTGATGCCCGCCATCTCGGCCAGGTCGCCGCGCTGCTCGGCGCGCTGGGTAAAACTATCCTGATCCTGGTCGCCGCGATGGCGATACTGAACGGCACCTTTGGTACCGCCACGCCGATTGAGCTGGTGCAGAAGGCGATTGAGTTCTGGGGCGGCAAGGGTCTGGAATCGATGAATATCGTGCCGGCGCACGTGGTTAACGCGCTGGTGTGCCTGGTGGTCGGCATGTGGGTGCTGCGCTCGGTGAAGCGCTGGCTGGAGCACGATTTCCTGCCGAAAACCATGATGGACAAAGGGATGCGCGTGTCGCTGGTCACCCTGTTCAGCAATATCGGTTTTGTGCTGGTGATCCTGATGACGCTGTCGGTTATGGGCCTGCAGTGGAACAAGCTGGCGTGGATCGTCAGCGCGCTGTCGGTGGGTATCGGTTTTGGCCTGCAGGAGATCGTGAAGAACTTTATCTCCGGCCTGATCCTGCTGACCGAACGGCCGGTGAAGGTCGGCGATCTGGTGAGCATTAGCGGTATTGAGGGGGATATTCGCCGTATCAACGTGCGTGCCACCGAAATCCAGCTCAGCGACCGCTCGACGGTGATCGTGCCCAACTCGCAGTTTATCTCGCAGAACGTGCGCAACGCGACGATGGGCAACGCGCAGGGGGTGGCGACCATCACCCTGACCTTCCCGCTGGATATCGATCCGCAGCAGGTGCGCCAGCTGCTGCTCGACGTCTATGCCGATAATGAACGCATTCTGGAGACGCCAGAGCCGTCGGTGTCGTTTAAGGACCTCACCGCAACCGGAATCGTGCTGTCGGTGACCGGCAACGTCGCCAGCCCGCGCCAGGTCGGCGGGGCGAAAAGCGACCTGCTGTTCGATATCCTGACCCGCTTACGTAAAGAGGGGGTGATGCTGTCGACGCCGCAGACGATGATTATTGACCGGCCGCACCGCAGCCGCGGCGAGGATCACCCGCAGCCGTAAAACGGGTCGCGGCGCGCGGTGATTCTGCCGCCGCTCCCCGGTCTACGGATCATCCGGCCGTCGGCTGGCCGTCGATCCAGCTGACGATCTGATGCAGTTCGGTGCCGTTAGAACCTTTAAACAGCACGGTGTCATCAGGCCGCAGCTGCGCCAGCAGCAGCGGCTTAAGCTGTTGCGGATCGTCGAGCAGGGCGATTCTTTTCTCCGGTTTGAGCAACGCCCAGCAGCCTTGCCAGATCGCGCCGACCAGACAGACGCCGTCGATGCTGCTGTCGTTAAGCTGCGCCGCCAGCTGGCTGTGGTAACCTTCGCTCTCCGGCCCGAGCTCCTTCATCTCACTCAGCACCGCAATACGCCTGCCGCTGCAGGGCCGCTCGCTGAGCTGCTCCAGTGCGGCCTGCATTGAGCCAGGGTTAGCGTTGTAGGCGTCATCAATCAGTTCAAAGCCAATGCCGTTAAGGGTCACCCGTTTTTGCTCGCCGCGCCCCGCCAGGGCGGTGAAGCCAGCCAGGCGCGCCAGGGCCGGTTCCAGCGGATAGCCGAGCGCCGAGACGGCCGCCAGCACGGCCAGGCTGTTGAGGGCCATATGCCGGCCGCCGGCCGCCAGCGAATAGCTTAGCGGCTGCCCGCAGACCTCGGCCGTCACGCGCTGCTGCAGCGCATCATAGGCGATCAGCCGGGCGTCGCTGCTCTGATGGCTGCCGTAGTGCAGCACGCTGAGCCCTTTCGCGGTGGCGGCCTGGTGCACCGTTTCCCACTCCAACATGTCGCGGTTCAGAATGGCGATACCGCCCGGCTGCATGCCGAAGAAGATGGCGCTTTTGGTTAACGCCACGTCGCGAACGGTGCTGTTCTCCCCGAGGTGGGCGGGCTGGATATTGGTGAAAATGGCGATGTCGGGCCGCGCCATGCGTGAACTGACCCCCATCCGCCCGATCGCCATCTCCAGTATGACGTGCGGGGTATCCCGTGGGACGGAGGCCAGGTTCCAGGCCACGCCGCGCGGCAGGTTGGCGTTGTGCGCACTTTTGCTGCTCGCCCCCCAGGCGGACAGGGCGTCCGCCAGCATCGCCACGCAGGTGGTTTTGCCGGCGCTGCCGGTAACGCCCAGCACCTTGCCCCGGATCTGGTCGCGCGCATAGCGGCCCAGGTTGATGATGGCGGTAAACCCCTCGCTGATTTTCAGCAGCGGC
>NZ_JRZZ01000015.1:79547-88033 GCF_002865965.1 Erwinia sp. B116 | reverse complement strand
CGGCGTCACCCACTCACCGCCGGTGGCGGCCTGCACTTCCTCCGCCGTCCAGATCCGATCCTTATCTGCAAACAGGTGTTGCGTTGCTGGGGAAACACGCTTTTCTGCCTCTGCCGCCATAGTTCCTCCGCCACCCGGGTGGCCGATCCTGAGTCCGTGATAGTGTTGACTATTAACGCAAACCGCTGAAAAAACAATTCACCGCGCGGTTTTCAGCGCGGCGACGCGTCCGGCGCCGCCGCTTTCCCGCAGCCGCAGCCGCCCCAGTGCTTCTCGCGGGTGGTTTTGCCAATCCCCGGGTTAAAGCTGTTGGTGGGGTCAAGCCGCTGGTAAAACGCCTGCAGCTGCGGCTGGGCTTTGTACAGGTGGCCGACGTTGTGCTCGGCCGGGTACTCCGCGCCGCGTTCGTGCAGCAGCGCCAGCATTTTTTCCTTCAGCGCGTGCACGTCCGCCCCTTTTTTGACGATGTAGTCCTGGTGGAACACGTGACAGAAGAAGTGCCCGTAGTAGAGCCTGTGGCTGATAAATTCGTCAAATTCAGCGGGCAGGGTTTCAAACCAGTCGCGATCGTTGCGGCGCAGCGCGATATCCAGCGCCAGAATATCCTCCACCTCCTCATGATGGACAGCGTGGTAGCGCACCGCCGCCCCGGCCGCCGCGAAGCGGTGCAGGAAGGCGTGGGCACCTTCTTTGCCTTCGCACTCGAAGAAATCGCCCTCTGCGTCGCGGAAAAAGTCCTGCAGGTACGCGCGGGCTTCGGCCACGCCGTCGCCGGACATTTTCAGCATCAGGTGGTGCGGGAAGCGGTCACGGTACGCCTTCATCCGTTTCGGCAGATGGGCGGGCAGCAGGGCGGTCAGCTTCTGCAGCAGGCGATCGCTGAGGTGCGGCTTCACCCCTCTAAACTTTGCCAGCAGCGCGTCGGCGCGGCCTTTCAGCGCGAAGAACAGCGGCATTCTGTCGGTGCCGAGTTTGTCGATCATCACGAAGGTGTCTTTGCCATAGCGCTCGGCGATATCAAAAATATCGCGGTGCATATACTCCCCGGCCACCGGCAGATGGCTGAAGTTCGCCAGTATATGGCGGCGGATCTGGTCGAGCACTGCGGTATCTGAGGTACCGATATAGAACACCTGCTGGTTGGGTTCGCTGACGAAGGTGTCCAGCCGCACCGCAAACAGCGCCAGCTTGCCGGCGCAGCCGGAGGCCTCATACAGGCGGCGGGCGTCGGCGTTAAAGCGCGACGGGGTGTCGGCTTCCACGTCGCGCACCCGTTCGGCGTAGTCGGGGTCGGAGGCGTGGCGCGGGTCCTGCCGCACGTCAGACGGCTGCCAGGTGTCGTCGTCCAGCCGGGTAAGGATCTGCTCGGGGCTGCTGCCGAGATCGATACCGAGGTGATTGACCAGCTGTAGCTTGCCTGCGGCGTTAATCTGCGCGTAGAGCGCCAGTTCGGTATAGGCCGGGCCATGCCTGATCAGCGAGCCGCCGGAGTTATTACAGACGCCGCCGAGCACCGAGGCACCGATGCAGGAGGAGCCGATCACCGAGTGCGGTTCGCGCCCCAGCGGCTTCAGCGCCTTCTCCAGCTGATAGAGGGTGCTGCCGGGAAACGCCAGCACCTGTTTGCCCTCGTCCAGCAGGCGGATTTTGTCCATGCGCAGGGTGCTGATAATCACGATCTCGCGCGGATAGTCGCTGCCGTTCGGCGTCGAACCTTCGGTCAGGCCGGTATTGGCCGCCTGCATCAGGATAATCACGTCGGCGGCCACGCAGGCCTGCAGCACGCGCCACTGCTCCAGCAGCGAGCCGGGGAACACCACCGCCAGCGCGTCGCCCTCTCCCGAGCGGAAGCCTTTGCGGTAGCGCTCGGTCTGCGCCGGTTCGCTCAGCAGATGGGGGCGGCCGACGATGCGGCTCAGTTCAGCAATCAGGGCTTTTCCTGCAGGAGAGGGAGTGTGCATCGGCGGTCCTTTTCAATGGTGGCTCCGCTGGCCGGGCGCTCGGCGCCGTCAGGGAAAGGGGTTTCATACAACATTCATAGTGCGCCAACTAGCTGCTATCCTCAAGGTATGACACACTGAATCAACTTGTTACCCCTGGGACAACAACAGTTAACCCTTCTGGTCACCTGAGAGAATCATCTGATGAAATGGATTTATGCGGCCAGCTTTGCTGCCACCCTCGTTCTGCAGCCTGCACGGGCTGAAACCGCCGCCGTGGCGCAGCCGCTGACCCCGGAAGCCCGCGACGCTTACGTCACCGGCCTGCTGAAGAAAATGACCCTTGATGAGAAGATCGGCCAGCTGCGCCTGATCAGCGTCGGGCCGGAGACGCCGAAAGAGGCCATTCGCGAGATGATCCAGCACGGCCAGGTGGGGGCAATTTTCAATACCGTGACCCGGCACGATATTCGTCAGATGCAGGATCAGGTGATGGAACTCAGCCGCCTGAAGATCCCGCTGTTTTTTGCCTATGACGTGATCCACGGTCAGCGCACGCAGTTCCCGATCCCGCTGGCGCTGGCCGCCAGCTGGGACACCGATGCGGTGGCGGAAGTGGGGCGGATCTCCGCGTATGAAGCCGCCGACGACGGCCTGAATATGACCTGGGCACCGATGGTCGACGTGACCCGCGAACCGCGCTGGGGCCGGGGGTCGGAGGGCTTTGGTGAAGACACGTATCTGACCTCTGAGATGGGCCGGGTGCTGGTGAAGGCGATGCAGGGCAACAGCCCGGCGGATCGCTATTCGATCATGACCAGCGTCAAGCACTTCGCCGCCTACGGCGCGGTGGAGGGCGGGCGCGACTACAACACGGTGGATATGAGCCCGCAGCGGCTGTTCCAGGACTACCTGCCGCCGTATAAAGCGGCGCTGGACGCCGGCAGCGGCGGGGTGATGGTCGCGCTGAACTCGCTGAACGGCGTGCCGGCCAGCGCCGACAGCTGGCTGCTGAAGGACGTGCTGCGCGACCAGTGGAGCTTTAAGGGCATCACCATCAGCGATCACGGTGCGATTAAGGAGCTGATTAAACACGGCGTGGCCAGCGACCCGGAAGACGCGGTGCGGGTGGCGATCAAGTCCGGCGTGAATATGAGCATGAGCGACGAGTACTACAGCAAGTACCTGCCGGGGCTGGTGAAGCGCGGAGCGGTCACCGAAGCGGAGATCGACGACGCGGCGCGCCACGTGCTCAACGTCAAATACGATATGGGGCTGTTTAACGACGCTTACAGCCACCTCGGCCCGGCCAAAGATGACCCGGCCGACACCAACGCCGAAAGCCGCCTGCACCGGGCTGAGGCCCGTGACGTGGCGCGCAAAAGCCAGGTGCTGCTGAAGAACCGCCTCGACACGCTGCCGCTGAAAAACAGCGGCACCATCGCGCTGATCGGCCCGCTGGCCGACAGCCAGATCGATATGATGGGCAGCTGGTCGGCGGCCGGGGTGGCGAAACAGTCGGTTACGCTGCTGCAGGGGATGAAAAACGCTACCGCCGGCAAAGCGACCCTGCTGTATGCCAAAGGCGCCAACGTCACCGATAACAAAGGCGTGCAGGATTTCCTTAACCTGTACGAGCAGGCGGTCAGCGTTGACGCCGGCACGCCGCAGCAGCTGCTGGACGAAGCCGTGGAGACGGCGAAAAAAGCCGACGTGGTGGTGCTGGCGGTCGGTGAGGCGCGCGGTATGGCGCACGAAGCGTCCAGCCGCAGCGATCTGACCCTGCCGGAGAGCCAGCATAAGCTGATTTCGGCCGTCAAAGCCACCGGCAAACCGCTGGTGCTGGTGCTGATGAACGGCCGCGCGCTGGCGCTGGTCAGGGAGAGCCAGCAGGCCGACGCGCTGCTGGAGAGCTGGTACAGCGGCACCGAGGGCGGTAACGCCATCGCCGACGTGCTGTTCGGTGACTACAATCCGTCCGGCAAGCTGCCGATGTCCTTCCCGCGTTCGGTCGGCCAGCTGCCGATCTACTACAACCATCTGAACACCGGGCGTCCGTACAACTTCGAGCAGCCGAACAAATACACCTCGCACTACTACGATGAGGCCAACGGCCCGCTTTATCCGTTTGGTTACGGCCTGAGCTACACCACCTTTACCGTTTCCCCGGTGACGCTGTCTGCCACCACGCTGCCGCGTGACGGCAAAATCGACGCTAGCGTGACGGTGACCAACAGCGGCAGGCGCGACGGTGCCACCGTGGTGCAGCTCTATCTGCACGACCAGGTCGCCAGCATCAGCCGTCCGGTGAAAGAGCTGAAGAGCTTCAGACGGATCATGCTGAAGGCCGGCGAGTCGCAGACGGTGACCTTCCCGATCGACGTCAACGCGCTTAAGTTCTGGAATGCCCGCATGCAGCAGGTGGCGGAACCGGGCAAATTTGACGTGATGATCGGGCTGGATTCGGTGCGTACGCAGAATGCAGAGTTCACTTATCAGTAAGGAACCGGGGTAAGGCGACGGAGATGCTGAACTTCAGAGACCGCATTCAGCAGCAGGTGTTTCGCGTTAACGGCCTGTCGCTGAACGAGTTTGACCTGTCGCAGCCGCCGGGCGATCCGGGTCTTTACGGCCCGGACAGCGCGGTCTGGCAGGTGCACGGCGATTTTCCCTCAATGCTGTGCGGCGGTATCGCCGCGCTGCTGTTGCAGATGCAGCACCCGCTGGCGCTGGCCGGCGTGTGGGACCACTCAACCTTCCGCGAAGATATGCTCGGGCGGCTGCGGCGCACCAGCCAGTTTATTGCCGTCACCACCTTTGGTAACCGGGCCGATGCGCAGACGCTGATCGAACGCGTGAAGCGGATCCACCTGCACATCACCGGCACCGACGCCGACGGCGTGCCTTACGCCGCCAGCGATCCGGCGCTGCTGACCTGGGTGCACGTGGCGGAAACCTGCTGCTTCCTCGCCGCCCATCTGCGCTACAGGAATCCCCACCTCAGCCTGGCCGACCAGGATCGCTATTACGCGGAAGCGGCGCTGGTCGCCGTAGCGCTGGGCGCGCGGCAGGTGCCGTCCAGCGTGGCGGAGGTGGCGGCCTACCTGCAGCGGATGCGCCCGCAGCTGCGCTGTGACGCGCGCACCCGCGAGGTGCTGGCGCTGCTGATGAACGCGCCGGCCCCCTCGTGGCAGGCGCGGCCGGCGATGAAGGCGATCCTGCTGGCCGGTACCGAACTGCTGCCTGAGTGGGCGCAGCAGGGGTTTTCGCTGCGTTTCAGCCCGCTGCGGCGGCGGGTGATCCGCGGCCGCATCCGGCTGATTGCCGCACTGCTGCGCTGGGCGGTACGTCGTGGCGCGTACCATAGGGCAATGGCGCGAATGGGGCGCTGAGGCTATTTTGAGACTTTTACCCTTGTTCTGAGCAGGCATAACGCGCGATTCTGCCCTATTCTCCGGGAAGACCCCGTACACTAATCATTGAGGCGTTATGACACAGCCCATCACCCTTGCTGAGGTCAGCAATCAGCAGCAGACGCTGATCGCCATCGTTGAGCAGGATGCGCGGACGGCCTACTTCTACATCTGGCCGGCTGAAGCATTTCGTAGCCAGTTTGCCGTGCGCGGCTGCTGGCTGCGCAACCTGCTGCCGGCCCCGGCGGAGGAAGATCTTGCCGCGATGCAGCAGGGCATTGCGCCGCTGCTCGGCGCCGAATACTGCCGCACCCTGCAGGCGGAGCCGATGCTCGACCCGGCCGCGCTGCAGGTGGTGTGGGAGCCGGGCGACGACGGCGCGGCGCTGTGGTATCAGGGCCAGCTGCTGGCGGTGATCCCTGGCTGGAGCCTGTATCAGCAGGAGCAGGTGAGTTTCTCCGCCGGCTGCATCAGGCCGAACCGCCTGACCGCGCCGCTGGGTTCGGCCTCCACCAATCCTAATTACGCCAGCGCGCAACAGCATCGCCAGTTCTGGCGGGACTGGCAGGACGGCCAGCCGTGGGAGGCATTGCAGCAGGAGATGCTGCAGTGTTACGAGGCGCAGTTTGGCGAATCGTTAAAATATTACGCCATCGATCGCGGCAGCTGGCCACCGATGGCCATCTCTCAGCACTATCATCAGGGCTGCTGGGTGTTTCTGACGCTGGGGATGGGCATCCGGCCGATGCCGTGGGTGGATTACCTCTATCAGGAGCTGGCTCCACAGCACCGGCGCACCGAGCTGGCACTGGCCATTGATGCACAGGTGATGACCGAAGATAACGCGGTGCAGATGGCCAGCGGGCTGGCCAGCATTGCCCATCTGCCGTGGTCGCAGCTGAGCTGGCTGGGGGAGGGGCACACGGTGAGTTCGACGCAGGCACCGGTGGGCTTTGAAGGCTTTATCCTCTCATCGGTTCTCGGGCGTGACGCCGGGCAGTTTACGCTGCCGAAACGCGAAGGGGACAAGGTCAATCTGCTGTGGGCCGCGCCGATTACCCGCCAGGAGCAGACGTTTGCCACCGCGACGGAGAGCGGCGGAGATGAGCTGGTGGCGCGGCTGCTGCAGTACGGCGTCGGGCACGTGTTCCGCGCCCGCCAGCAGGTGGTGGAAACGGAAGAGTAGGGCGGAGCCTCTGGCTGCGGGATCGGCGCATGGCGGTGGCCACCGCACGAATTTATGCGCAGGGATCGGCGTGACTATGCAAGAATAGCGCCGATTAGCCACGAGGAGTTCGCATGTCCGCAATTGAAGTGATCCTGGTCGATCGCCACGATCGCCCAACCGGTAAAATGGAGAAGCTGGAGGCCCATGAGAAGGGGCTGTTGCACCGTGCCATCACCGTCTATGTCTTTAACTCCCGCCATCAGCTGCTGTTGCAGCAGCGCGCCAGCGGCAAGTATCACTGTGGGGGATTGTGGAGTAACTCCACCTGTGGTCACCCGTACCCCGGGGAGCCGACGCAGCACGCGGCGGAGCGCCGTCTGCAGGAAGAGATGGGCCTGACGCTGACGCTGCAACCGGTATTTGAGCTGAGCTACAATCTGCCGTTATCCAACGGCCTGATTGAGCATGAGTACGGGCACGTGTTCTTTGCGCTGAGTGACCAGACACCGCAGGCTAATCCGCTGGAGGCCGACGGCTGGCGCTACGCCTCGCTGCCCGAGCTGGCGACAGAAATTAAACGCTTCCCGCAGCGCTTTACCCCGTGGTTTCTGCACACCTTTGCCCGTATTCCGGCTGAGTTCAGCCGTTTTCTCGCTGGCCGCTAGCCACGCGTGCTCAATCCGATCCTGCGATCGGCGCCGAGGTGTTCACTTCCTGCGGTAGGCGGGGGGCGGTTACGTCGGCCGCAGCCGACGACGGCGGACGATCAGGAGTAGAGGATCAGCGTATAGCCGGTCAGCATCACGCCACCAATCCCACCGAGTGCCATCAGCACAAACATCGTTACCACGCCAATTTTTTGCCAGTTCATTATGTAACCTGTTGAGTCCGGGGAGGGCGAATTATACCCCCTTCACCGGACAGAATTAAGCCGTAACGGCGATTTTATTGCGCCGTGCCGGCTGGTTTAGCAAAAAACAGCGTTACCCGCGCCACTTCCACGCCGAATTTTTTCATCGAAGTGACGTTCATCAGATGGCGGGCGTCCTGCTGGTAGATCCAGTCGTCGAAGTTCAGCTGGTAGCTGCTGCCGTCGGTTTTCACCGTCATGGCGTAGCGCCAGTTGAAGGCGTTGCCGCTGGCCCGTCCGCTGGCTACGCCGATAATATCGCCGGCGGTGCCGCGGTAGCTGCCGTCTGCCAGCCGGTGGATCTGCCAGACGCGGGTCTGCTTCTCACCGTCGTCATAGACGAAACGTTCATCCAGCGTCAGCGTGTCGCCGAGCACTTTGCCCTGAATGGTCACCTCGAAGCGGCGTATCTGCTTGCCGCGCCAGTCCTGCACCATACCCCAGGCGCGGGACTCACCGTTAAACCAGGCAAAAATATCGATTTTTGGCTCGGCGGCCTGATAGGACTCCAGCGCGGTGCCGCAGCCGGACAGCAGCAGGCACAGGGTTAACAACAGCGATCGCCACATTATTGATCTCCGGTAAGTTGCTGACGCAGGTCAGGGTACTGGGTTTTTTCTGACAGCCAGATAGCGAGGAAAGCGTCGCGGAACGCCGCGTCGAAGCGCGGCTCCAGCGGTTCGATCGGCGTGCGGGTGCCGGCCGGCTGCCAGAAGAACTGTCCGCCGCGCTCGTCCGCCTGGAACGCCAGCCGATCGCCGTTGCTGACGTCCGGCCACAGCGTGCTCAGCTGCTGCAGCCAGCGCTGGCGCTGCGGGGCGCTGCCAATCTGCTGCGCCTGCCACTGCTCCTGGGTTGCCTCCAGCAGCGACTGACGGGTGATATCGCGACGGTAGGTGATCACCAGCGCCAGCGGCCAGCGCTGCGGCTGCCAGCGTCCGTCGGGCGTCAGCAGCTGCGAGTCGTACAGAGTAAACGGCCCCCAGCTCAGCGTGGCCCGCCCGACGTTATGCCAGCGCAGCCAGTCGCTGGCCAGCAGCGGCGGTGTACAGAAC
>NZ_JRZZ01000015.1:63903-79537 GCF_002865965.1 Erwinia sp. B116 | reverse complement strand
CAGCAGACTTCAGGCTTCGGGCTTCGGGCTTTGGGCTTCAGGCTCCAGGCTCCAGGCTTCAGGCTTCAGGCTTCGGGCTTCAGGCTTCCGGCTTCGGGCTTCAGGCTTCGGGCTTCAGGCTTCCGGCTTCCGGCTTCAGCCTTCAGGTACCCGGTATCAGCTTTCGGCTGGCGGGCAGCAGCAGCGCCCAGCCGACGGCAAGCAGAGTAAACACCTGCCAGCCCGGCTGGTGCAGCTGCATGGCGCCAAGACGCTCGCCAAGGTAGTAAGAGAACGGGCCGCTCAGCGCGCCGAGCCCCATCAGCCACGGCCAGCCCAGCCGGTAGCGCTGCAGAAACAGCGGCCACCAGCAGGCAAACGCCAGCCACAGCGCCAGCATCCAGGCGGGGAACGTGGCGCTGCTGTTAAAGCTGAACAGCCCGCACCGCAGCCACAGTCCGTCCATCGCCACCCCAAGGGCGGCCAGCAGCAGCAGCGGTATCCTGCGTGCCGGCGGGCTGCACAGCCAGGCCAGCAGCGCCAGCAGCAGCAGGGGGATAGTCGCCGCATCGCGCAGGCTCACCGCCAGCGTCCAGAACAGGTTGAACGCCAGGGTCAGGCCCGCAAAGCGGCGGCCGCTCATGGCCGCTGCAGCGTCAGTTGCACGGTGCCGATGGTGCGCGCGTGAAAACCGGCTTCACAGTAGCAGAGGTAGAACAGCCACATGCGGCGGAAGCGTTCATCAAACTGCCCCTGCGCCAGCTGCGGCCAGGCGCTGTCGAAACGCTGCCGCCACTGCTGCAGGGTGCGCGCATAGTCAGCGCCGATCTCCAGCCGGTCGGTGAGTACAAAGTCGCTGACCTCGTTAACCGTTTTTTGCAGCAGGCTGATGGCCGGCAGAAAGCCGCCGGGGAAAATATAGCGCTGGATAAAGTCCACCCCGCGGCTGTAGCTGGTCAGCCGCTCTTCGCTGATGGTGATCGCCTGCAGCGCCAGCCGGCCACCTGGCTTCAGCAGCTGCTGGCAGCGGCGGATAAACAGCGGGATATAGGCTTTGCCCACCGCCTCAATCATCTCAATCGAGACGATTTTGTCGAACTGCCCGCTGAGGTGGCGGTAATCTTCGCACAGCACGGTGACCCGGTCGCTGAGCCCGGCGGCGGCAATACGCTGGCAGCACCAGGCATACTGTTCGCGCGAGATGGTGGTGGTGGTCACCCGGCAGCCATACTCGCGGGCGGCGAACTCCGCCATCGCCCCCCAGCCGCTGCCGATCTCCAGCAGGTGATCCTGCGGGCCTAGCGCCAGCTGGTCGCACAGCCGGCGCATTTTCGCCTGCTGTGCCTGCTCCAGCGTCATCTCCGGCTGCGGGTACCAGCCGCTGGAGTAGAGCATGGCATCATCGAGAAAGGCGCGGTAGAAATCGTTGCCGAGATCGTAGTGGGCGGCGATATTGCGCTGCGCCTGGCGCACGCTGTTGCGCCGCAGGGCGTGCAGCAGCTGGTTCAGCGGCGTGCTCAGCCAGCTGAAGCGGGACTCCAGCCGGTCGGTGACCGCCATATTTTGCGCCAGCGTCTGGATCACCGCGGTGAGATCCGGCGTGTGCCAGTCGCCGTCCATCCAGCTTTCAGCCGCCGCAATGCTGCCGCCAAGCAGCACCCGGCGATAGACTCTGGAGCGGCTTACCACCACTTCCGCCTGCAGCGCCGCCTGTGGGTCGCCAAAGAACTGCCTGCCGAGCAGCGGGTCGTGCAGCAGCAGGCCCGCACCCTCAATATGCTGCAGCAGTGAAAACAGGATCCGTCGCGAGGCGGAAAAACGTTTGCCGCCTTTTGCGCGGCGCGTCAGGCTTACGTCGGTGCCAGGCATGTTTTATTTCTCCGGCTTGTGATGGTCATAGACCGGCGCACCCTTGCGCCATAATTTCCACGCCTGCCAGTAAATGGCCAGCGCGGTGCGAACGGTCATCAGCGGAAATCGCCAGAGAAAATGGCGCAGGTTAGGGCGGGTAAGCGGCTGGCTGCGCAGGTGCAGCGTGGCGTCAAACTCGCGACCTTCACGGTGATTTTCAATATGTACGGTCAGCGACCTGCCCGGCGGCGAGAGCCGCCAGTGATAGACCATCTCCAGCGGATTAAACGGCGAGACGTGAAACGCTTTTTCGGTGGTTTCACTGCCGTCCGGCTTCACCGCGTAGGTGTGACGCTCGTTCCACGGCGTGTTTCTCACCTCCGCCAGCATCCAGCGCAGTTCGCCAGCCTCGTCATAAAGGTAGTAGAAATTGACCGGGTTAAAGGAGCAGCCGAAATAGCGCAGCTGGGTCAGCAGCAGCACCCGGCCGCTGAGCCGTTCGCCGGTCAGCTCCGCGATGCGCGTCTGCGCCCGCTGTTTGATGTCGCCGCCGCCGAGGTAATCGTCGGCGCAGAAGCTGGCGGCGTTGAAACGACGGCGGCCGATGCCTGCCTTATGCAGCAGCGGCAGCTCATCCAGATCGATCAGCGGCATAAAGATGCGGTAGCTGAACCGGTGATCGACCGGGGTAAAGCGGCGGTGGCGAACGTGGCCGCTGTAGAGCAGGCTGTTCACAGCAGGCCCCGCTGTTCCATACCGGCGACCACGTCCAGCGCGCTGCGCACCCCGTCTTCGTGAAAGCCGTTGTAGCTCCAGGCACCGCAGAACCAGCTGCGGTTATCGCCGTTGAGCTGCAGCCGCTGCTGCTGCGCCTGCGGGCTGCGCAGGCCGAACTGCGGGTGATGGTAGCTGAAGCGGTGCAGAACTTTATCCGCATCGATGGTTTCGCTCGGGTTAAGCGTGACGCAGAAGGTGTGCGGTGCGCTAATCCCCTGCAGGATGTTCATGTTGTAGGTGACGCTGGCGCCGAGCAGTTCGTCGCCGCCGTCGCTGTCGTTCAGCCGGTAATTCCAGCTGGCCCAGGCGGCACGGGCGGTCGGCAGCAGCCGGGTGTCGGTGTGCAGCACCACCTCATTGGCGCGATAAGGGATGCTGCTGAGCATATCGCTCTCCGCTTCGCTGGCGTCCGCCAGCAACTGCAGCGTCTGATCGCTGTGGCAGGCGAAAATCACCTGGTCGTAGCGCTGGCTGCCGCGTGAGCTCTCCAGGGTGACGCCGTGCGCATCGCGGGTAACGCGGGTCACCGGCGTGTTGAGAAACACCTGGGTCTGTTCGCCAAGCCGCGGCATCAGGCGGCGAATATACTCGCGCGAGCCGCCGGGCACCACAAACCACTGCGGGCGATGAGTGACGTCCAGCAGCCCGTGGTGGTTGAAAAAGTGCAGAAACTGCGCCAGCGGCATCCGCCGCATCTCGGCCAGCGAGGTGGACCAGATCGCGGCGCCCATCGGCAGGATATAGTGGCGGGCGAAAAAATCGCTGAAGCGGTGCTGACGCAGAAATTCATCGAGGATGCTGCGATCGGTGCTGCGCGTCAGCCACTTTTTAGCACAGCGGTTAAAGCGCAGGATTTCGCTGAGAAAGTGCCAGAAGCCGGGTTTCAGCAGGTTGCTGCGCTGGGCAAACAGCGTGCTCAGCGTATGGCCGTTGTACTCCAGCCCGCTGCGGTTGTTGCGTACCGAAAAACTCATCTCGGTGGGCTGGCTGTTGATGCCTAACTCATTGAGCAGCGCCAGAAAGCGCGGGTAGGTACGGTCGTTATAGACGATAAATCCGGTGTCGATCGCCCACTGCTGCCCGTCCAGCTCGACGTCAACGGTGGCGGTATGCCCGCCGGGGCGCGGCCCGGCCTCGTACAGGTCAACCCCGGCGCGCGACGCCAGTTTCCAGGCGCAGCTCAGCCCGGCAATGCCACTTCCTATGATTGCTATCCTCAAGATGACCTCGTCATGCGCTGGGTGAGGCGGCGTTGCAGGCGCTGTGGCAGCCGGGAGGTCACCTGCAGAATAAACGCAAACAGCCGCGGAAAAGCGATTTCAGCCCGTCCGCGGGCGAGGCCGCGGCGGATGTACTTTGATGCCCGGCTGACGGTAATCATCATCGGCATCGCGAAATCATTGCGGCGGGTCAGCGGGGTATCAACAAACCCCGGCAGCACAAGGCTGACGCCAATCTGCCGCCACCGCAGATCCTGCGCGAGGCTGCGGGCAAAATAGGCCAGCGCGGCCTTAGAGGCTCCGTACGCTTCCGCACGCGGCAGCGGGACCAGACCGGCGGTCGAGCCGACCAGCGCCACCCGGCTGCCGGCGGCCATCTGCGGCAGCAGCACCTCAAGGCAGTTGACCGGGCCGATAAAGTTGGTCTGCATCACCCGCTGGACTTTGGCCGCTTCCACCACGCCGTTGTCGAGGTACTCGCAGCTGCCCGCGCAGAGGATCACCAGCTCCGCCGTGCGGCCCTCTAACGCCGCGTGGGTATCAGCCAGATCGGTCATATCAAACAGGCACAGCTCAATGCCCGGATGGCGGGCGGTCAGGGTCGCCAGCCGCTGCGCGTCGCGCCCGCAGGCAGTGACCTGCCAGCCGTCGGCAGCGTAGTCCAGCGCCAGCTGGTGGCCAATGCCGGAGCTGGCCCCGGTAATCAGTACCCGTTTCATGGTCGTAACCGCCGCTTAATCAGCCCGGTTACCGTCCCCAGTAGCGGCAGCCTGTCGTACAGCATCGCGCCCAGGTCGTAGTAATCCTGCTGGAAGTGAATTTTGTCATCGGTAAACTTCAGGTAGCTGCTGCCCTCCAGCTGCTGCGCGGCACCGCGCTGCAGGGCGGGATGGGCAAAGTCCATCCGCCACAGCAGCAGTGCGTCATCGTCAAACTGACGGGCTAAGGTGACGTCAAACCGGCAGTAGCGCAGGTTTTTCAGCAGGCTGGCGAAGTAGTGTTCCAGCTGCGGCAGACCCTGGTGTGTGCCCACCGGATCGCGCAGGCAAATCTCAGGATGATAAATCTCTGCCAGCTCTGACAGAGGGCGAGCGTCCAGCGACCGGTAAAAACTCACCAGCCGATCGAGTGTGGCCTGCTGCAACTGCGACATGGTTCACCCCTTACTCTCCGTGCCAGGCGATAAGGAACCCCTGTTCCTGCCACCAGGTCAACTGCTCCTGCTGACGCTTGGTTAACGGTTTACCGGTATAAACGAAAATCTGCTGGCCGGGGAACAGCTCCGGCCGCGGCGAATCCAGCGGTTCAGCCAGCACGTCGATGCGCCAGCCCTGTTGCGACAGCCGCCAGGCTTCCAGCCACAGGCGGGTACGATCCTCGTTACCCCAGCCGATCAGCAGCGCGTTATTGCCGGCGCGCTTGCGCGACCCGGCAAGGCAGAAGGTGACGTAGTCAATCAGCGCGCCGTCCAGCAGGCTGCACAGCGCACGTGCGGTGTTTTGATCGAGGTTCAGCCGCTGGCGGATCGGCACGTAGACCCGATCGATCATCTCAGCTGCCGGGTTCTCACGGCCGGTGGCGGCGATTTTTGCCCGCAGTTTTGCCGGCCGGACGGTGCGCAGAACGGTCAGGATCTCCTCCTGCAGCGCCCCCCATCCATCATCAAGGCTGATATTTTCGCCATCGAGCAGTGCCTTAACCTTACCGACCGGTACGCCGCTGCCGATCCAGCGCTTGATCTCTTCAATGCGCTGAATGTCGTCTTCATCAAACTGACGGTGGCCGCCTTCCGTGCGTTGAGGTTTAAGCAGGCCATAGCGACGCTGCCAGGCGCGCAGCGTAACCGGATTGATGCCGCAGCGTTCGGCAACGTCGCCGATGCTGAATAAGGTCATGGATTACCTCTTGAAGCTTAAAGAACAGTGAACAACCTAACCAATTATAGCAGTCTGTACAATAAATTTATTGGTGTACAACTTGTAAAGAATCTGAAAAACGCCTTAGACGGTCTTTCGCCACGCGATATACACGATAATTCACGCACCTGTACCGGCTCTCCTGCGGCGGCCGTGCGGGCCAGTGCGTCAGCCTGCGGCGCTACGCTGTTGAGCAGAAAAGAGTATACCCACCGGCGTTTTGCAGGCTGTATACCGGTGCACTCTGCCGGTCCCCGGCGGTCATCTTTTGCGGCGTGCTGCAGGAATCGTTTTTCAGGGCTGACGCGGTGGCGATACTGTGTAAAAATACAGCCCTGTTTCATCAATAGTGGTTGTTATGGCGTTAACTGCCGCGTTAAAAACGCAAATCGCCGGGTGGTACAAAGCCCTGCAACAGCAAGTCCCTGATTTTATCCCCCGTGCACCGCAGCGGCAGATGATTGCCGAAGTGGCAAAAACGCTCTCCGGGGAGGAGGGGCGGCACCTGGCGATCGAAGCGCCGACCGGGGTGGGTAAAACCCTCTCTTACCTGATCCCCGGCATCGCCGTTAGCCGCGCGGAAGAGAAACCGCTGGTGGTCAGCACCGCCAACGTGGCGCTGCAGGATCAGATCTACAGCAAGGATCTGCCGCTGCTGAAGAAGATTATCCCCGATCTGCGCTTCACCGCGGCCTTTGGCCGTGGCCGCTATGTCTGTCCGCGCAACCTGTCGGCGCTCTCCACCGACGAGCAGCAGCAGGGCGATCTGCTGCTGTTTCTCGACGACGAGATGACCGCCAGCAAGGCCGAGCGCGCCGTCTGCAGCGAGCTGCAGAAATCGCTCGATCGCCATCAGTGGGACGGCCTGCGCGATCACTGCGCGGAGAATATTGAAGACTCGCTGTGGCAGCGGCTGAGCACCGATAAGGCCAACTGTCTCGGCAGCAACTGCCACTGGTTCCGAGAATGCCCGTTTTACGTGGCGCGGCGAGAAATTGAGGATGCCGACGTGGTGGTCGCCAACCACGCGCTGGTGATGGCGGCGCTGGAGACCGAGTCGGTGCTGCCGCCGCCGAAAAACCTGCTGCTGGTGCTCGACGAAGGCCACCACCTGCCGGAGGTGGCGCGCGACGCGCTGGAGATGAGCGGCGAAATCACCCCCGGCTGGAATACCCTGCAGCTCGACCTGTTCTGCCGGCTGGTGGAGCAGTGCATGGCGCAGTTCCGCCCGAAACGACCGCCGCCGCTGGCCAGCCCGGAACGGCTGAAGGGCCACTGCGAAGAGGTCCGCGAGCAGCTGCAGATGCTGTCGCAGATCCTCGGCCTGTGGCTGCCGCCGGAGGGCCAGGAGGGCGAACACCGCTTTGAGATGGGGCTGCTGCCGGAAGAGGTGCTGACCATCTGCGCACGGCTGTTTAAGCTGACCGACGCGCTGCGCGGGCTGGCGGAAGGGCTGATGAACGATCTCAGCGAAAAGAGCGGCCAGTATGACGTGGTGCGCCTGCACCGCACGCTGCTGCAAATCAACCGCGCGCTGGGCTGGTTTGAGGCCGGCAGCAAGCTGTGGCGGCTGGCCTCGCTGGAACAGGCCTCCGGCGCGCCGGTGTCGAAATGGGTGACCCGCGAGGTGCGCGACGGCGCGGCGCATCTGCTGTTCCACTGCGCCGGCATCCGCGTCAGCGAGCAGCTGGAAAAACTGCTGTGGCGTAAAATTCCTCACGTGGTGGTCACCTCGGCAACGCTGCGTTCGCTGAACAGCTTCCAGCGGCTGCAGGAGATGTCCGGGCTCAGCGAGCGGGCGGACGACCGCTTTGTGGCGCTGGACTCGCCGTTTAACCATCGCGATCAGGGCAAGCTGGTGATCCCTGAGATGCGCTTCGAACCGCAGCTGGCCAACGAGGTGCAGCACCTGGCCGAAATGGCGCACTTTTTCCGCGACCAGATTAAACAGGGCGCGCACAAAGGCATTCTGGTGCTGTTTGCCAGCGGCCGGGCGATGCAGCAGTTTATCGCCTACCTGCCGGAGCTGCGGCTGACCATGCTGGTGCAGGGCGATAAACCCCGACCTTTGCTGGTTGCGCTGCACCGCAGGCGGGTCGAGGAGGGAGAGACCAGCATTCTGGTCGGGCTGCAGTCCTTCGCCGAGGGGCTGGACCTGAAAGGCGATCTGCTCTCCCAGGTACATATCCATAAAATTGCCTTTCCCCCGGTGGACAGTCCGGTTATTTTGACCGAAGGGGAATGGCTGAAGAGCCTGAAGCGCTATCCGTTTGAGGTGCAGAGCCTGCCGAGCGCGTCGTTTAATCTGATCCAGCAGGTCGGGCGGCTGATCCGCAGCCACCAGTGCTTTGGCGAGATCGTGATTTACGACCGCCGGCTGCTGAGCAAAAGCTACGGCGCGCGCCTGCTGGGGGCGCTGCCGGTGTTTCCTATCGAGCAGCCGCCGATGCCGGCGGGAGAGCTGCCGAAAGCCGTGACCCCCGCGCCGAAGAAGCGCGCCGCGCCGTACCGCCGGCGATAATCGTAACCCTGAGTGAGCCGATGCATGGAATATAACAAGATTATTAAAGAGGTCGGGCGCGGCAAGAACCATGCGCGTGACATTGACGCAGAAAGCGCCGCTGAGCTGTACCGCCGGATGCTGGCCGGTGAAGTGCCGGAGCTGGAGCTGGGGGCGATCCTGATCGCCCTGCGCATTAAAGGCGAGGGCGAGGAGGAGATGCTCGGCTTCTACCGTGCGATGCAGGAGCAAATGCCGCGCCTGACGCCGCCGGCGCATCTGCCGATGCCGGTGGTGATCCCCAGCTATAACGGCGCGCGCCGCCAGGGCAACCTGACGCCGCTGCTGGCGCTGCTGCTGCAGGCGCTCGGTTTCCCGGTGCTGGTCCACGGCGTCAGCAACGACGCCACCCGCGTGACCAGCGAGGCGGTGTTCCGTGAGCTGGGCATCGCCTCCCTGACCACCCCCGAACAGGTGCAGCAGCGGCTGGACGACGGCCAGCTGGCGTTTATCACCATCGATCATCTGTGCCCGCCGGTGGCACGCCAGCTGGACCTGCGCTGGCGGATGGGGGTGCGTAACAGCGCCCATACGCTGGCCAAGCTGGCCACGCCGTTCGCCGAGGACGCCGCGCTGCGCCTCGCCAGCGTTTCCCACCCGGAATATATTCCGCGGGTGGGCAAGTTTTTCAGCGCGGTGGGCGGGCGCGGGCTGCTGCTGAACGGCAGCGAAGGGGAAGTCTACGCCAGCCCGCAGCGCTGCCCGTCGGTCAGCCTGATCCACGGCGAGCAGCCGGAACAGCTGCTGTCGCGCCAGGAGGAGGTGACGCTGGCGGCAGGCGAACTGCCGGCGGCGAAGGATGCGGCGACCACCGCGGCGTGGATTACGCGCTGCCTGCAGCGCGAGGTGCCGGTGCCGCAGTCGCTGCGCCTGCAGGTCGCCTGCTGCTATCTGGCGACCGGCCGGGCGGTGGATCTCGACGGCGCGCTGGGGCAGATTGCCAGCGCCGGATATTGATACCGCAGAGGCTGCGCTAGCGCTGGCCGATCGAGGTCAGCCAGAGGTTGCGCCACATCTGCTGGCCTGCCGGGAGCAGTGGCGTTATTGACGGCCCGGCGCAGGACTGCTCACCGGGTGTGGCACGCTCAGCCGATCGGCAGCAGCCGCTCAACCAGCGTGCTCCACAGGCGGATGCCGGGGCCAATCAGCTCGTCATTAAAGTCATAATGCGCGTTGTGTAGCGGGCGGGACGGGGTGGCACCGTCGGCACCCAGCCAGAAGTAGGCGCCGGGGCAGACGTCGAGCATACAGGCAAAATCTTCTGACGCCATCGACGGGCTGACGTTCCAGTGCACCTGCTCCGCCGGCAGCAGCGCCAGCGCGCAGTCGCGCACCCGGCCGGCTTCCACCGCGTTGTTGTGGGTGACCGGGTAGTCTCCCTGGTACACGATGCTGCCCTCGACGCCCAGCGGCGCGGTCAGGGTGGTGACAAACTCGTTGACCATCTGCTTCACCCTCGCCCGCACGTCCGCCTGCAGGCAGCGGATGGTGCCGCGCAGCACCACGATATCCGGTATGACGTTGATCGCCTCACCGCCGTGGATCTGGGTAATGCTCACCACCGCCGAGGCCAGCGGCGACAGGCGGCGGGCGGGAATGGTCTGCAGGGCGAGGATCAGCTGCGCGGCGGCGACGATCGGGTCGGCACCGTTCTCCGGCATCGCCGCATGGGTGCTGCGGCCGCGCAGGGTAATTTCAAACGAGTCCAGCGACGCCATCATCGCGCCGTCGTTAACCGCCACATGGCCGGCGGGCAGCCCCGGCCAGTTATGCATACCGTAGATCGCGTCCATCGGGAACAGCGTAAACAGCCCCTCTTCGACCATTTTCCGCGCGCCGCCGAGGTTCTCTTCGGCGGGCTGGAAGACGAAGTGTACCGTGCCGCTGAAGTTTCGCGTCCGGCTCAGGTGGGTTGCCGCTGCCAGCAGCATCGCGGTGTGGCCGTCGTGGCCGCAGGCGTGCATCACGCCGGCACGGGTCGAGCGGTGTGGCGGGTGGCTCAGTTCGGCGATCGGCAGGGCGTCCATATCGGCGCGCAGGCCGATGGTCGGCCCCGGGCCGTTTTCCAGCGTGCCGACCACGCCGGTGCCCGCCAGCCCGCGATGCACCTGCAGCCCGGCGGCGGCCAGCTGTTCTGCAACCAGCTGCGCGGTCTGGTGCTCCTGATAACCCAGTTCCGGGTGCGCATGCAGCGCACGGCGCCAGGCGGTGGCTTCGGCGATCAGCGAAACGGAAATTGCCATTGATTACTCTCCTGTAGGGACTCAACCACCCGCTCTGTGGGCAGCAGCTAAGGTAGCATAAAACGCGGCGGGAAACGGGTAAAGCGGGGCAGGGGCGGCAGAAAAAGGGCCGGTTAACCCGGCCCGCTGTGTTACTTAATCATCGGCAGATTCAGCTCATGCTGCGCAGCGCAGCGTCTGGCAATATCGTAACCGGCATCCGCATGGCGCATCACCCCGGTGGCCGGGTCGTTCCACAGCACGCGGCTGAGGCGCTTATCGGCTTCAGCCGTGCCGTCAGCGACGATCACTACCCCGGCATGCTGTGAGAAGCCCATACCGACCCCACCGCCGTGGTGCAGGCTGACCCAGGTTGCCCCGCCTGCGGTGTTCAGCAGCGCGTTGAGCAGCGGCCAGTCGGACACCGCGTCCGATCCGTCCTGCATCGCTTCGGTTTCGCGGTTCGGCGAGGCCACAGAGCCACAGTCGAGGTGATCGCGGCCAATTACCACCGGCGCCTTCAGCTCACCGTTACGCACCATCTCATTAAATGCCAGCCCGGCCAGATGGCGTTCGCCCAGCCCCAGCCAGCAGATACGCGCCGGCAGCCCCTGGAAGGCAATGCGTTCCTGCGCCATATCCAGCCAGCGGTGCAGGTTTTTGTTGTCCGGGAACAGCGTTTTCAGCTTGGCATCGGTGCGGTAGATGTCTTCCGGGTCGCCGGAGAGCGCCACCCAGCGGAACGGTCCTTTCCCTTCACAGAACAGCGGCCGGATATAGGCGGGAACAAAGCCCGGGAAGTCAAAGGCGTTTTCCACCCCCTCTTCCAGTGCCACCTGGCGAATATTATTGCCGTAATCGACGGTCGGGATGCCCATGTTGTGAAAGTCGAGCATCGCCTGGACGTGCACGGCCATCGAAGCGCGCGCCGCCAGTTCCACCGCTTTCGGCTGGCTGCTGCGCTCATCCAGCCAGCGAGCCAGCGACCAGCCTGCCGGCAGATAGCCGTTAACCGGATCGTGAGCGGAGGTCTGGTCGGTAACGATATCCGGCCGCATACCGCCGGCTCTGGCGCGTTTGACCAGCTCCGGCAGGATCTCTGCGGCGTTACCGAGCAGGCCGACGGAGATAGCGCGTTTCTCTTTACAGGCGTTGTCGATCATCGCCAGCGCGTCGTCAATGGTCTCTGCGCGGTAGTCGAGGTAGCGGGTGCGCAGGCGAAAATCAATCCGCGAATCCTGGCACTCTATCGCCAGCACCGACGCCCCGGCCAGTACGCCGGCCAGCGGCTGTGCGCCGCCCATGCCGCCCAGACCGGCGGTGAGGATCCATTTGCCGCTCAGGTCGCCGTTATAGTGCTGACGGCCGGCTTCGGCAAAGGTCTCAAAGGTACCCTGCACGATGCCCTGGGCACCAATATAGATCCAGGAACCGGCGGTCATCTGGCCGTACATCATCAGCCCGGCCTTATCCAGCTTGTGGAAATGATCCCAGTTGGCCCAGTGCGGCACCAGGTTGGAATTGGCGAGCAGCACGCGTGGCGCATCGGCGTGGGTGCGGAAAATACCCACCGGCTTGCCGGACTGCACCAGCAGCGTTTCATCCGGCTGTAACGCCTGCAGCGAGCGCAGGATCTGTTCGAAGCACTCCCAGTTGCGCGCGGCCTTACCGATGCCGCCATACACCACCAGATCTTCCGGGCGTTCGGCCACGTCCGGGTCGAGGTTGTTCTGGATCATGCGGTAAGCGGCTTCAATCAGCCAGTTGGCGCAGTGCAGGGTGTTGCCGTGCGGGGCGCGGATTGTGCGGGCTACCGCGTTGTTTACTGAATGAGTCATCTCTGTATTCCTTTTATCAAAGAGGGGTGTCAGAACAGCGGGTCGGTAACAGTGCCGCCAGACAATCCGGCCAGCCGTCGCGGGTGGCCCACTGACGCATATGCTCAAGATCCGGGGCCATCAGGCGGTCACGCTCAACAAAGGCCACCTGCTGACGGATGGTGGCCAGCGCCTGTTCCAGCAGCGGCGAGCTCTGCAGCGGACGCTGAAATTCAATCCCCTGGGCGGCGGCCATTGCTTCGATGCCGACCACGGCGGCGGTGTTAAAACACATCGCCCCCAGCCGGCGGGCGGCATAGGTGGCCATCGAGACGTGGTCCTCCTGGTTCGCGGAGGTCGGCAGGCTGTCGACGCTGCCCGGATGGGCAAGGGATTTGTTTTCCGAGGCCAGAGCGGCGGCGGTGACCTGGGCAATCATAAAGCCAGAATTGACCCCGCCATCCTGCACCAGGAATGGCGGCAATCCGGAGAGGCTACTGTCAAGCAGCAGCGCCATCCGTCGTTCGGAGATCGCGCCGATTTCGGCTATCGCCAGCGCGATAATGTCGGCGGCAAACGCCACCGGTTCAGCGTGGAAGTTACCGCCGGAGATCACCTCGCCGGTGTCGGTGAACACCAGCGGGTTATCAGAGGCGGCGTTAGCTTCAATCTGCAGCACCCGTGCCGCGTGGTTGAGGTTATCGAGGCAGGCACCCATCACCTGCGGTACACAGCGGATCGAGTAGGGATCCTGTACGCGGCCGCAGTTGGCATGTGAGGTGAGGATCCCACTGCCGGCCAGCAGCTGGCTGACGGCCGCGGCAACGGCGATCTGCCCCGGCTGCCCGCGTGCCTCATGAATGCGCGAGTCGAACGGTTTCACCGAGCCTTTAATCGCCTCCAGCGACAGCGCGCCGGCCATCAGCCCGGCGGCAAAGACGTTTTCGGCTTCAAACAGGCCACGCAGCGCCAGCGCGGTGGAGACCTGGGTGCCGTTCAGCAGCGCCAGGCCCTCTTTCGGGCCGAGCACCACGGGCTGCAAACCGGCGATTGCCAGGCCTTCGCGGGCCGGGATCAGCTTGCCCGCCACCCGTACCTCGCCTTCGCCCAGCAGCATCAGCGACAGGTGCGCCAGCGGCGCCAGATCCCCGGAGGCACCGACCGAGCCTTTCTCCGGAATACAGGGCATCACGCCGGCGTTGAACAGGCTAATCAGCGCGTCGACCAGCTCGATGCGGATGCCGGAGTGGCCGCGCGCCAGGCTAATCACCTTGGTCGCCATGATCATCCTGACCACCTCATCGGGCAGTAATTCGCCCAGTCCGACGCTGTGCGACAGCACCAGGTTGCGCTGCAGCTCCGCCAGGCGATCTGCCGGGATCGTAGTCTGCGCCAGTTTGCCGAAACCGGTGTTGATGCCGTAGGTCACTTTGCCTTCGCTGACGATGGCGGCTACCGTCTCACGCGCCTGTTGAATGCGACCGCGCGCCTGTTCATCCAGCGCCAGCGTCACATTACCGCGCCAGATGGCTTTCAGGGTGGTCAGCGTAACCTGACCGGGGCTGAGCAGGCAGATAGAGGTCGTGGATGTCATGGTTTACTCCTGTAGTGACAACGATATGGGCAGCAATGTCTGGCGAACAAAACGGCCTGACGGAAGCGGCTGCAGCGTAGGTGTTAACAGGAGTGAAACACAATTGTATATTCTTGTCTATACAACTTGACCGGGGAGTTTCTGTCCCTCACAAAAATAGTTGAGCGCCCGTCCGGAGAGGATTGGCTTGCGGGTCAAACGCTGGCTTTGCCAGCGCGTCAGGATAGCAGGCAGGTGGGTTGCAGATGTCTATACATTTAAGAGTTTACCTACTACACTGCCGTCATTAATTTTATCAGGATAAAAAAACTATGGCCGGTCAGTCCGCCATTTCTCAACTTGCCGCCGTAATGAGCGATCGGCCAGCGCCGATCTATCTGCGCGTGAAGCAGGCGATTATCAGCCAGATTACGGAAGGCGTGTGGCAGGCCAGGCAGCGGGTGCCGTCGGAGAGCGAGCTGGTAAACGAGCTCGGCGTCAGCCGTATGACCATCAACCGCGCGCTGCGTGAGCTGACCAGCGAAGGCTATCTGGTGCGTATGCAGGGGGTCGGTACTTTTGTCGCCGAAACCAAAGGCTACACCGCGATGCTCGAAGTGCACAATATTGCCGATGAGATCGCCCAGCGCGGCCACCGCCACAGCTGTAAAATCGTCCAGCTGGGCGAGAGCCGCGCCGATCCTGAGCAGGCCGCGGTGCTGGGCATCGGCAGCGGGCAGCCGCTGTTTCAGTCGCTGATCGTGCATTATGAAAACGAGCTGCCGGTGCAACTGGAGGAGCGGCTGGTTAACCCGCAGGTGGCCGCGGAGTACCTGCAGCAGGATTTCAGCCTGCAGACCCCCTATACCTACCTGATGCGCGTGGCACCCTTAACTGCGGGTGAACACGTGGTGGAAGCGGTGCTGCCCGACGCCCGCCAGTGTGAGCTGCTGGCGATGGAGGCGCACCAGCCGTGCCTGCTGATCCGCCGTCAGACCTGGAGCGACAGCAAGATCGTTACCTACGCGCGGCTGCTCTACCCCGGCTCACGTTATAAGCTGTTGGGCCGCTTCAAGGGGCATGGCTGATCGCGGCGATGCTGCCCCATAACAGCAGCGCGTCGGGTGACAGCGGCGTAAAGCTGCCGTCGTCACTTTCCCACCACGCCCCCTGGCCGGCGGACAGCCGCACCTGCGGATGCTGCCACTCGCCCTCCAGCACGTAGACCACCCCGGCGCAGGACGACAGCGGGCAAAAGGGCTTACGGGTGACTCCGGCCGACGCCGAGTGGCTTTCCCGGCGTGACATGATGTTAAAGTCGCGGCTCGGCCCGGCCGACAGGCGTGCGGCGATCGGCTCCTCTCCGGTGAAGGCAAACGGCTGGTTCGGCTGCAGCTGCTGGCGGAGTTGGCCGTCGCCGTACAGCGCCACGCCATCGCCGTCGAGCAGGGTAATGATCCTGTCGATGCCGGGAAACAGCGAGAAGTCGCCGTCGTGGGCGAGGGTGGCGATGCTGGCACGCCAGGCAAAATCTGCCTGGCCCGGCGGAAAGCTGATGATTTCGCGCGTTTCACCGCCGCCGTTGCGCCAGCGGCTGACCGGCAGCCGGGCGCAGTCATAGAAATGAATCATCGCAGCGCCTCCAGTGCCTCACGGCAGGCAGCGTCGATCTGCTCCTGCTGCGTGTGCCGTCCGGCGGTGATGCGCGGCTGCCCTGCG
>NZ_JRZZ01000015.1:0-63884 GCF_002865965.1 Erwinia sp. B116 | reverse complement strand
GTCTGCGCGCCAGCCCGGCTGGAGGCTGCCGATTTTCAGACCGCAGGCCTGCGCGCCGCCCGCCAGCGCCTGCTGGTAGAGCACGTCGCCGACCGAGGGCTGTTCTGCGGTAACGATGCGGTTTCGGCGGCGGTCGCGCAGTCGTTGTGCGTACTCCAGCCAGCGCAGCTCCTCGACCACGTCCAGCGACACGTGGCTGTCGGAACCGATCCCCCAACGCCCGCCCTGGGCAATGTAGTCGCTGGCCGGGAAAATGCCGTCGCCGAGGTTGGCCTCGGTGGTCGGGCAGAGACCGGCTACCGCGCCGCTGGCGGCCAGCCTTTTGACCTCCTGCTCCGTCAGGTGGGTTGCGTGGATCAGACACCAGCGCGTATCAACCGCAAAGCGGTCCAGCAGCCAGCTGACCGGCCGCTTACCGCACCAGGCCAGCGAGTCATTAACTTCTTTCTCCTGCTCGGCGATGTGCAGATGCACCGGCAGGTGCGTCGGGCTGGCGGCCAGCACCTCTCGCATCTGCGATTCGTTGACCGCGCGCAGCGAATGGAAACAGAGCCCCTGGCTGAGCAGCGGTCGTCCGGCGATCAGCTTCTGCAGGCGCACCTGCTGCGCAAGATACTGGCTGGTGGTCTGGATAAAGCGTTTTTGCCCCGGCAGCGGCGGCTGGCTGCCAAACCCGGCATAGCTGTACAACACCGGCAGCAGGGTCTGACCAATCCCGCTGCGTTCCGCCGCCGCCGCCAGTTCGCGCAGCATCTCATCATTCGCGTAGGGCTGGCCGTCGGGCTGGTGGTGCAGATAGTGGAACTCCGCGACCTGGGTATAGCCGCCTTTCAGCATGTCGACGTAGAGCGCGCTGGCGATGGCACCGACCTGCGGCGGCGTCAGGCGCTCCGTCATGCGGTACATCAGCTCACGCCAGGTCCAGAAGCTGTCCTGCGGGTTACCGGCGATCTCCGCCAGCCCGGCCATCGCCCGCTGAAAGGCGTGGGAGTGCAGGTTGGCGATGGTCGGCAGAACGGAGCCGTTCAGCCGCACCGCACCCTGTACGCTACTGTTGGGGGTCAGGGCGCTGATGACGCCCTGGTGGTCAACGTCAATTGTCACATTGTGTTGCCAGCCGTCGGCCAGCAGGGCGCGGGGCGCAAAATAGCGGATCATGGTTGCTTCCTGTGCAGTGAGGTTGTATATACATATACATACTTATTATCAGGCCGTAAAGAACACAACGTGGGAGGGAGAATGGAGCCGCTAAGCTGCGATCGTTTATGGACCGGTGCCGATATTGTCACCATGCGGGAAGGGCGCTACAACATCATAGCAGACGGGGCGATCGGCGTGCGCGGCGAGCAGATCGTCTGGGTCGGTTCACGGCAGGAGGCCGCCGGCCTGCAGGCGGAGCGCATCACCGACCTCGGCGGCGGCATTGTCACTCCGGGCCTGGTGGACTGCCATACTCATCTGGTGTTTGGCGGCGATCGCAGCGATGAATTTGAACAGCGGCTGAACGGGGCCACCTACGCCGAAATCGCCGCCGCGGGCGGCGGCATTCTCTCTACCGTGCGTGCTACCCGCAGCGCCTCGCTGGCGCAGCTGGTGGCCAGCGCCCGCCAGCGGCTGACGTTGCTGCTGAACGAAGGGGTGACCACCGTTGAGATCAAGTCCGGCTACGGGCTGGAGGTTGCCAGCGAATTACGTATGCTGCAGGCGATTCGTCAGCTTGCGCAGCAGGTACCGGCGCAGATCCAGGCCACCTGCCTTGCCGCCCACGCCATTCCCCCCGAATTCAGCCAGCGTCCTGACGCGTGGGTCGATATGATCTGTGAGCAGCTGCTGCCGCAGGTGGCGGCCAGCGGGCTGGCGGATGCGGTTGATGCCTTCTGCGAACATCTGGCGTTTTCACCCGAGCAGGTCGCGCGCGTGTTCCGGGCGGCACAGCAGCTGGGCCTGCCGGTAAAACTCCACGCCGAACAGCTCTCCGCGCTGGGCGGCAGCCGGCTTGCGGCCAGCTTTGGTGCGCTGTCGGCCGACCATCTGGAGTATGCCAGCGAGCAGGACGTGGCCGCGATGGCACAGAGCGGCACCGTGGCAGTGCTGCTGCCCGGCGCGTTCTATCTCCTGCGTGAAACCCAGCTGCCGCCGGTGGCGCTGTTCCGCCGTTACCGGGTGCCGATGGCGCTGGCCAGTGATGCCAATCCGGGGACATCACCGGCGCTGTCGCTGCGGCTGATGCTGAATATGGGCTGCACGCTGTTCGGTATGACGCCGGAGGAGGCGCTGGCGGGGGTGACGCTGAACGGCGCACGTGCGCTGGGGCTGGCCGACCAGCTTGGCTCGATTGAGGCAGGCAAACGGGCTGATTTTGTCCACTGGCCGCTGGCACGCCCGGCGGAGCTAATCTACTGGCTGGGCGGGCAACTGCCCTGCCGGGTTATTTTCCGAGGAGAGGAACGATGAAACCATTTGAATTTAGCTCCGGCACGCTGCCGCTGCTGCTCAGTATTCCCCATGCCGGCACCGCACTGACCCCCGAGGTTGAGGCCGGCCTGACCGACGCCGCGCGGCTGCTGCCCGACACCGACTGGCATATTCCACGGCTGTACGAATTTGTGCAGTCGCTCGGTGCCAGCGTGCTGGTCGGCAACTACTCGCGCTTTGTGGTGGATGTGAACCGCCCGGCGGATAACCAGGCGCTGTACACCACGGCCACCACCGGGCTGTTCCCGGAGACGCTGTTTGACGGCAGCCCGACCTTTCGCACCGGGCAGGCTCCCGATGAGGCCATTCGTCAGCGTGACCTGCGGCAGATCTGGCAGCCGTACCATGACCAGCTGGCTCAGGAGCTGGCCCGGCTGAAACAGCGCTTCGGCTACGTGCTGCTGTTTGACGCCCATTCGATTGCCTCGGTTATCCCGCGGCTGTTTGACGGCCAGCTGCCGGACATCAACCTCGGCACCAATGACGGTGCCAGCTGCAGCCAGGCCATCGCCGATCGGCTGACCGGCATCTGCCAGCAGCAGTCGCAGTTTAGCTGGGTGCTGAACGGGCGGTTTAAGGGTGGCTATATTACCCGCGCCTACGGTCAGCCGGAACATCGCCAGCAGGCGGTGCAGCTGGAGCTGGCACAGGTCAATTATATGGATGAGCAGCCGCCGTTTGGCTGGCGCGAGGATAAACAGCGCCAGCTACAGCCGCTGCTGCAGGGCCTGATTGAGGGCTATCTGGAAGAAGCTGCGCGCTGACCTTACCGGCAGCAAGCCGCCAGCGCCGTGCTGGCGGAAGGCGGGTAGCCGGCAGGATTCGGTGCAGTCACCTTCAGGTAAGGTTCCGCCAGCGCCGTGCTGGCGGAAGACGGGTAGCCAGCAGGGCGCGGTGCAGTCACCTTCAGGTAAAAATCCGCCAGAGCAGCGCTGACGCAAGGCACCCAGCCTATGGCAGGATGCATTCTCAAATGCGGCTACCCCCGCACCTTGTGCGTTGGCGCAGCCGCAGGCAGGCCGTTTACAGCAGCAGCGTTTCGATCTCCTGCCAGTTTTCCACCCGGCGGTAGCCGGTCACATGTCGGTTATGCGCGGCGGAGTAGAGGATCCCTTCACCACAGAAATTCACGAAGTTCTTCGCATTATCGTCGATCATATAGTCGGCCCTGATAATACTTTTATCCCCGCAGAACACGATATTGCGCGGCTTGATATCCGGGAAATGGGTATTCAGCCAGCGGAATTTGGCGTTAAACGAGCTGGGTAGCTCCATCGCGGCGGTCGTGATAAAAATGTCGTAGTGCTGGCTGAGTCGGGCAATCACCCGCTGGCTGTCGGCAATCACCGCCAGGTCGCCAAAAAACTCCGGATCGCTGGCCAGCGCAAAAATCTCTGACAGCTTGTGCGGATCCTTCTGCTGCAGATCGAACAGGTTGAGCTCGTCTGCGGTGAGCTGCTGCGCGAAATGGTTGTTCCAGGTGGTGACCAGCTTGGGATGAAAATCGGCAATCACTTCATCCATGTCAATCGCGATACGTTTCATAATCACTCAATGATCGGTTTTTTAGAGAACGTTATCATAGCAAAAAAGCCAGAAGCGCGGCTTCTGGCTGCATCCTTAGCATCAGGCTTTACGCGCGTCCGGCCGCGTCATATCGAAACGCAGATCCTCACTGATGCCGTAGTAGGCGCTCGGCCCACCGGCGCGCAGAATCGGCTCCGCCTTCGCGGTCTGGTAGATGCCGTTTTCCAGCAGCGCCTCGTCGATATGGATCGCCACCGCTTCACCCAGCACCAGCCAGCTGGGCAGCTTTTCGCCGTCCGCCGACTGCAGCTGAATGCACTGGGTCAGACGACACTCAAAGTTGACCGGGCTTTCTGCCACCATGCTGACGTTAATCAGGCTGGCAGGCAGCGGCGTCAGGCCGGCAAAGGCGAACTCATCCTCGCCACGCGGCAGCGATGCCGAGCTCTCATTCATCGGCACCGCCAGCGTGCGGGTCGCCAGGTTCCAGACAAATTCCCCGGTTTCCACGATGTTGGCCACGCTGTCCTTCCAGCCGCTGCTGGCAAAGCCGATGATCGGTGGATGGTAGTTAAAGCAGTTAAAAAAGCTGTAGGGTGCCAGGTTGCGCTGGCCGGCGGCGTTCTGCGAGCTAATCCAGCCGATGGGCCGTGGCCCGATAATGGCGTTCAGCGGGTCGTGCGGCAGGCCGTGGCCGCGTGCCGGTTGATATGAGTAGCGGGTCGTCAAAGCTGGCTCCTTAAGGGTCGTTGCGATTATGCATTACATAAGTCAAATTTATTAATATAAAGAAATAATTTGAAACTTGTTGTACAGTAATGCCGCTATTTGTAGCGATATGTCATTATTATTTCAATGGATTTAAATTTGATGGAGCTTTTCATGTTGTCAAAATTTGCACGTTTTACCTCAGCAACGGTACTGATTTCTGCCACCACGCTGTTTGCCAGCGCACTGGCCAGCGCGGCGGATAACAGCGCGTTTTTTGATGCGGCGTTATGCCAGCCAGCCTACACCACTAAAGCGGCCACCGCGCTGTACAATGAAGCAGAAAAAGTCTCAAAATATGAGCTGGTGGGGATGATGGCGGTTTATCCGCTGGCCGAAGCGGTGGTTAAAGACGGCTTCAGCGCTAAAGCCTTCGTGCTGGCGGGTACCACCTACGGCGTGCTGGTTGAAGGGCAGAAAGCCGACGAACTGGCAAAAACGTATCAGTTAACCGCTGAAGCGCCGAACCCGATGATCGTGGCGACCAAAAGCTACATTCGCGTATTAGACGATGCCGATCAGCCTTCGCCGGAAACCGGCCGGGTGGCGATCACCGCCCGTGAAGCGCAGGGCATCCCGGGTAAAACGCTGCTGAGCTGTGAATTCACCTCACTGGCCGATCTTGCGGCGATGAAAGCGATGGCGAAATAATCGCCTGTTCTGAACATCAGGGCCGTAAGGCCCTTTTTTTTGCCTGCGTTCAGCAGGGCGTGAAGCAAACCGCGGGAAATCCTGCGCTAGTGGTTTACGATTAATACTCCAGCAGGTATCTTACGCGCCTGCTGATAAGAGAGTGACTGATGAAAACCCCTGCCGAGAAAGACCTTCTCCACCCGCGTAACCGCCACCGCGGCCGCTATGATTTTGCTGCGCTGATCGCCAGCCACCCCCCGCTGGCGGCGTTTGTTGCCGTGAATAACTGGGGCAGCGAGTCGATCGACTTCGCTAATCCGCTGGCGGTGAAAACCCTCAACCAGGCGCTGCTGCGGCACTTTTATCAGATCGACCACTGGGATATTCCGGACGGCTTCCTCTGCCCGCCAGTCCCTGGCCGTGCCGACTATATCCATCACCTGGCCGATCTGCTGGCCGAAGATAACCGCCGCGTGGTGCCGCGTGAGATCAACGTGCTGGACGTCGGCTGCGGCGCCAACCTGATCTATCCGCTGATCGGCCATGCCGAGTACCGCTGGCGCTTTACCGGCAGCGAAGTCAGCGAGCAGGCAATGGCCTCGGCCAACGCAATTATCAGCGGCAATCCGGGGCTGAATCGCGCCATCCGCCTGCGCCGTCAGAAAGAGGCTAACGCCATTTTCACCAGCGTGATCCACAAAAACGAGCTGTATCAGGCCGTGCTGTGTAACCCACCGTTCCACGCCTCCGCCGCCGACGCGCGCGCGGGCAGCCAGCGTAAGCTGCGCAACCTCGGCCTCGACCGCAGCGCGCCGCTGAATTTTGGCGGCCAGCAGGACGAGCTGTGGTGTGAGGGCGGTGAAGTGGCCTTTATCACCCGGATGATCGAAGAGAGCGCCGGCTTTGCCCGCCAGTGCGTGTGGTTCACCTCGCTGGTGTCGCGCAAAGAGAACCTGCCGGCGCTGTGGCGGGCGCTGGAGGAGGCGGAGGTCGCCGCCGTGCGCACCGTCGATATGGCCCAGGGGCAGAAGCAGAGCCGCTTTATCGCCTGGAGCTTTATGGAACAGCCGCAGCGCTCCCGCCTGCTGGGCAAGTCACCCGCTTAAGGGACAGGTGCCGCCAGCGCTACGCCGGCGGCACCGGCCACATCCACCCCGCTCTGCATCACCTGCACCGTCTGATACGGCGCTTTGATGCCCGCCGCGTCAAAGTGTTTTTTCACCATTGCGTCCAGCGCAAAGCGCACCGTCCACTGCTTCAGCGGTTGGGTGGTGAACGACACGCGTACCGTAAACGCCTGATTAGTCAGCCCGACCAGCCCGGCAAACGACGGCTCGCCGATCACCAGGCTGCGAATCGCGTTATCCTCCAGCAGCTCCTGCACCGCCGCCTGCAGCGTGGCGTTAACCTGTTCGCTGTCCTGCTGACGGTCGACGTCGTAGTTGGCGACAAACGAGCCGATGCCGCGCACGAAGTTTGCGAAGGTGGTAATCGAGGACCAGGGAATAATGTGGTAGGCCCCGGTGTCCTGACGCACGCCGACCGAGCGGATCGACATGCGCTCCACGGTGCCGGTAATCGCGCCGATGGTCACCAGGTCGCCGGTGTTCATGCCGTTTTCAAACTGAATAAACACCCCGGTAATAATATCCTTCACCAGCGTCTGTGAACCGAAGGAGATGGCGAGGCCGAGCGCGCCGGCACCGGCCAGCAGCGGCGCGATGTTTACCCCCAGTTCAGAGAGCAGGATCATAATGGTGATGGTGCTGATCACCACCGCCAGCGCGTTACGGAACAGCGTCAGCAGGGTGCGGGTGCGCGCGCTCGGCATCTGTCTGCCGTGCGAGTCAGAGGCCAGCCGGCTCTCGATCAGGCTGGCCAGCAGGGTCCAGCCGACCGCCGAGAAGAACAGGATCACCACGATGCGGATCAGCACGTCCACCACCTTTTCGCCGGCCCCCACCGTCAGCCAGTGCCACAGGTCAAACAGGTGCCAGGCGCTGAGCAGCATCAGCGTTACCGCAAACACGCTGACGATGCGGGCCAGCTTGAGCAGCGCCGAGACCCAGCCGTTGATGCGCTGCTGCAGCGCCGGGTAGCTGCGCTGCGTCTCCGGCGAGAGGATAATGGTCTTGTTGATCCAGCGGGTCAGCATGCCGGAGACCAGCGCGCCGATGGCGACAATCGCCAGCGAACGCACGGTGGCCGACATCATAAACTGCAGGCTGTCGCCGGGGTTAAACAGCGACATAAAGAACAGCGCGATAAAGTAGGCGCTGGCCAGCCAGTGCCACACCAGGGCAAAGGCGCGAATAAACAGGCCAAAGAAGGCCAGCGAACGGTCGGCCAGCCGGTGCAGTTCGTGGCGGATATTCAGCCGGTTGTGGAAAATCAGGTACAGCGCCCAGACGGTAATCAGCCCCATAATCACCACGTTGGTCAGCGCGCCGATCTGCACGTTCACCTGGTTTGAGACGATCGGCACGATCACCAGCAGGCCGTAACCGATCAGCCCGATCAGCCCGCTCAGCCAGCTCAGGCGGGTATTCCAGTAGTGGGCGCGGTTATCCGCAAGGTGGAAGAAGCGCAGCTGCGGGTAGCGCGGGCAGAACAGCAGCCGCAGCACCGCCTTGAAGAACTCGATCAGGGCAAAGGCGTTGAGGAATAACCCCTGCTGGTAGGCGATGGTGCGGCTGCCGCCGTTCATATTGTCGATGAGGATCTGGCCTGTAAACAGCGCCAGCGCCAGCAGCAGCAGGTCGATCACGAACGCGCCGGTAATCATCGCCGGCAGCTGCAGCCAGTTGTTGCGCGCGCTGTTTTTCCTGTGCCCCCAGTCGCCCATGCGGCGATAGAGCGGGGTGACGGCGAAACGGATCAGCCAGTAGAAGGCGAACAGCGCCGCCGCCAGCATGGCAAAGTGGCTGACCGCGTTGAAGAAGGTGGCCTGGTTAAACGGCTTGTGCGGCGCGTTGGTAATATTGTGGTGCAGCGCCTGCAGCCGGGCGGCAAACTCGCCGCCGAAGTGACGGCTGACGTCGGTAACGCCCTGCAGCACCGTTTTATCCTCCGCCTCCTGCGGCGGCGTCAGCACCGGCTCGTTGTTAACCGGTGGGGTAACAGAGGCGCTGCGCAGCTGGTCGATCAGCTCTTTTCTGGCGCTGTCGTTTTCCAGAATATTGGCCAGCGCGGCATAGGCGGCTTTTTTGTCCGCGATGTCCGGTGCGTTCTCGCTGGCGGCCGCAGGTTGCGTGCTTTGCGAAGCCGCCACGGCGGCGGCGGGCAGGGTAACGGCATGGGTAAACGGGCTGGCGAGCAGTAACAGTAACAGCATTGATTGCAGCAGCGCGCGAAGCGATGGCGTAATTCCTGACATCCGGTTCTCCTGAAGTCCGACGGCGACAACAGAACAGTATAGACGGCGTGAGTGGACGGAAGGGCAGAAGGGTACCGCACAGAAAGCAGGGCGGACTGAAAGAGAGCACAAAGAAAGCAGTATAGATAGAATGAGAGAAGCAGGGAGGAAAGAATGAGAGCGACAGAAGGCAGCATGGACAGAATGAGAACGAACAGAAAGCAGGGTGACAGATAAGGTCGGCAGGTAAATAAAACGGGGCAGGCGGATGCTGCCCCGGGAGTGCAGGATTAAGAAACGTGCTGCAGGAACTCGCGCAGGCGTGCGCTTGGCGGGTTAGTGATCAGCTCGTCCGGGTTACCGTCTTCGGCAATCCGGCCTTTATCGATAAAGATCAGCCGTGAGGCCACCTTCTGCGCGAAGCCGACTTCATGGGTCACGATCACCATGGTCATGCCCTCTTCGGCCAGGTCCTGCATCACTTTCAACACTTCATGACGGAGTTCCGGGTCGAGCGCGGAGGTCGGCTCATCAAACAGCATCATCTTCGGTTTAACCGCCAGCGCACGGGCAATCGCCACGCGCTGCTGCTGGCCACCGGAGAGCTCGGACGGGAAGTGGTTGGCGCGCTCGGCCAGGCCAACTTTACCCAGCAGCTCGCGCGCCAGGCGCTGTGCGTCTTCTTTCTTCGCACCGCGTACGCGGATCGGGCCAAAGGCGACGTTGTCCAACGCGCTCATCTGCGGGAACAGGTGGAACTGCTGGAACACCATGCCGGCTTCCTGACGGATCAGGCGGTCGTCCACTTTCGGGTCGTTAACCTTCAGGCCGTCGACGATCAGCTCGCCGCTGGTGATCTCTTCCAGCTTGTTGATGCAGCGCAGCAGGGTAGATTTACCTGAGCCGCTCGGGCCGATAATCACCACCACTTCACCCTGATTGATTTTCAGGTCGATGTCGTGCAGCACCTGGGTCTGACCGAAGTGCTTGGATACGTTTTTAAATTCAATCACAGGATTTTCATCCTTCTCTCAAGGCGACGCAGAACAAAGCTCAGCACCAGCGTAATAATCAGATAGATGACGGCAACGGCGCTCCAGATCTCCAGCGCACGGAAGTTACCGGCAATAATTTCCTGCCCCTGACGGGTCAGTTCAGCCACGCCGATCACGATAAACAGCGAGGTATCTTTGATGCTGACGATCCACTGGTTGCCCAGCGGCGGCAGCATACGGCGCAGCGCCAGCGGCATAATCACGTAGCGCAGCGTTTCACGGCTGGAGAGGCCCAGCGCCAGGCCGGCTTCGCGGAAGCCGCGGTTAATCGACAGCACCGCACCACGGGTGATTTCAGCGATATAGGCACCGGAGTTGATCATAATGGTGACCACCGCCGCGCTGAACGGGTCAATGCGCAGGTCGGTGAAGGCCATCGGCAGCGCAAAGTAGATGAACATCACCTGCACCACGATCGGGGTGCCGCGAATTAGCTCAATAAAGACCAGCGCAACGTTGCGCGACAGCCAGCCGCCGTAGGCGCGGGCAAAACCCGCCGCCAGGCCGATAATGACGCCGCCGAGCAGACCGAGGACCGAGATCCACAGGGTCATCTTGGCGCCTTCAAGCAGGATTGGGATAGCAGGCCAGATGGCGCTCCAGTCAAACTGCATGTTTATTCTCCGGTTCAAAAACCATTTTGTTGATGTGGAAAAACGCAGGAGCGCCGTGTAACGCTCCTGTCATTAATGTATACCCTTCCTGCTTTATCCCCGATGCCAGAGTTAACCGGCACCGGGGTCGAAAATCATTTGGGTATCTTCTGTTATTATTTTGGCTCAGTACCGAACCATTTTTTGTAGATCTGGTTATAGGTACCGTTGTCGCGAATAGTTTTCAGCGCGCCGTTAATCTTCTCACGCAGGTCATCACTGCCTTTTGGCAGAGCGATGCCGTACTGCTGGGCTTCAATAGACTCACCGACTGACTTGAACTGGCCTTTACCGGCGGTGTTGATGAAGTAGAGGATATTTGGCGTGTCGTGCAGCACCGCGTCAGCACGGTTGGTACCCAGTTCCATATAGGCGTTATCGATGTTCGGGAACTGACGCAGGTCTTTGGTTTTGATGTGCTGTTTCGCGTAGTCTACAGAACCGGTACCGCTCTTCACCGCCACCACTTTACCGTTCAGATCGTCGATGCCTTTCACTTCGGTGTTGTTGGCTTTGACCATCACCAGCAGGCCGCTTTTGTAGTAGCCGTCGGAGAAGTCGATCGCTTTCTTACGTTCTTCGGTGATGGTGATACCGGCCAGCGCCACGTCAACGTTTTTGGTCTGCAGCGCAGGGATGATGCCGCTGAAGTCCATTGGCTTCAACTCGTAGGCAACGTTCAGCTGCTTAGCGACGGCGTCCCACAGGTCGATGTCGAAACCGACATACTTATCACCCTGCTTGAATTCGAAAGGAACAAAAGCGGTGTCGGTAGCGACAACCAGCTTCTTGTCAGCAGCGGTGGAAGTAACAGCGAATGCCAGCGTTAATGCGGCAAGTGACAGCTTGAAAATCGACTTCATCATTTTATCCTTTTTGCTTCTCGGGAACGGTAGTCGCCCAATGTTGTGCCTGCAGCGCTATGAAAAAATCGTGCCAGCTTTGCAATGGTAATAAAAAACAGTGGCTTGAACACGCTTTTTCTGACGATTCCTGGCGCGCACTGGGGTGCTGCACGAAAGTGGGGCACCGTTTTGGTGCGAATCATCTGTCGTGGTGCAGGTGAAGTTGTAGCAAACTGGCGGATAAAAACAACAGATAGTGCCGCAGGAAATGAATTTGTTGCTGTACAGCGCTGGTTTTGTAAAAAAATTCAGCGCAGCTGGCTGTCCTTACTGCCCCGGCGGTTGAACAGCGCCGCGTCATGACGCTCGTCGTGCGCCTGCTGGCACGCGATGCAGTAACGGACGCCGGGCAGCGCTTCACGGCGCGCCTGCGGAATCGGCTCACCGCACTCCTCGCAGAACTCGGCGCTGGCCCCGTGGTGCAGCGCCCGGCGCGCGCGCAGCACGGCATCATCAATGGTTGAGTCAATCTGCTCCTGCACGGCATCATCCCGTGCCCAGCCGCTGGCCATGGTTACCCCCTGAAATGCAAAAAAGCAGAGGAGTGAGCCTCTGCTTTGGTATCGTTCAGCTGGCCGCCGCGGGCGGCCGGCGTGGATTACTCAATATTGGCTTCGATAAACCACAGGAACTTGTCCAGATCGCGCGAGGCGGCGGTGAAGATATCGGCGGTGTCTTCATCAGAGACTTCGCCAATCGCCTTACGGGTGTCGTTGGCGACGATAGCATAACGATCGGCCAGCGCTTTCAGGTGGTCCTGCACGCTGTGAATGTTCAGCGGGTAGCTTTTCAGCGGGCTTTTGTCCGCCACGATCTGCGCGGTACCCAGCGCCACGCCGCCCAGCTGCACGGCACGTTCGGCTATGGTGTCCTGGTGGTCGGTAATGGCGGTACGGAAGCCGTCCAGCATCTCATGGACGCCGATAAAGTTGGCACCGCGCATGTTCCAGTGCGCCTGTTTGGTGATCAGCGACAGGTCGATAAATTCAATCACCAGACGGTTAAGCACGTCGATGGTGGCTTTTTTCTCGCCGTCGGCCACGTCGTTACGGGTGTAAATCAGATCGGAAGATTTGGCTTTAACCAGTTTTGCGGTACTCATCATTAACGTCCTCTTAATAGTCGGGGTGTCCTGAATTTCTACGAGGTTAAGTATAGCACCGGATCCTGACTCTGCAGCGACGTTAACAGCTATCGCTTTAATAGCGGCTGACTGTCGCTGGTGAAGAGCTGATAATTTGGTAAAAGCGGAGAGGAAAGTATTATTGAGAATTATTACTATAATTGTTTGTGTTTTATGTTATTGATTTAAAATGTTTTGCTTCTGAGGTGATGGTGAGGTTGCGATATTTTATTCGCACCGGTAACAGAATGTTTCATGTAACCGGTGTGAGATCCGCAGATTAATTCACCGCTCAGCGCCTGCGCCGGCAAATAAGGCGCGGCACCCCATCAATCCGTTAACATTTTATTTACCCGACGGCTTCACCGGCACGATCTCAGATTTTGCCGGTCGTAGGGTCAGCGTTGAGCCGACCGAGGCGCTGATAATCGCCAGCAGCGCCAGCCACTGCACCGGGCTGAGCACTTCACCGAGAAACAGCATACCGGACAGCGCGGCCATCGCCGGCTCAAGGCTCATTAAGGTGCCAAAGGTGCGGGACGGCAACCGGGTCAGCGCCACCATCTCCAGCGAGTAGGGCAGCGCGCTGGAGAGAATGGCAATCAGCAGGCCGATCGGCAGCAGCGCCAGCGTCCAGGCTCCGCCGTTGGCCAGCGCCAGTCCCAGCGGCACAAACACCAGCGAGCCGATCAGCGAACCCATCGCTACCGTGGCCGGGCCGTGTTCACTGCCGGCGCGCTGGCCGGCGAGGATATAGACCACCCACAGCGCGCCCGCGGCCAGCGCCAGCAGGGCACCCTGAGGGTCGACGCCGTTAATCTCATTGCCGATCGGCAGCAGCCAGTACATACCCAGTATCGCCAGCGCAACCCAGACAAAGTCCAGCGGCCGCCGCGAGCCGAGCAGCGCCAGCGTCAGCGGCCCGATAAACTCCAGCGCTACCGCGATGCCCAGCGGCACGGTGCGCAGCGAGAGATAAAACAGAAAGTTCATCCCCCCCAGCGACAGGCCATAGAAAATCAGCGGCAGCGCCTGCTGGCGGCTGAAGCGCAGTCGCCAGGGGCGGAAGATGGCGCAGAGGATCAGCGTGCCCAGCCCCAGTCGCAGCGCGGTGATCCCCGGTGCGCCAACCTGCGGAAACAGCGTCTTCGCCAGCGCCGCGCCGCCCTGAATCGAGGTCATGGCGATAAGCAGCAAAAGCACCGAAAACCAGGGGGACTCTTTAACCGTTGGTGAGAACATCCTGTTTGCGCCTTCTATTCCAGTAATCAGTCGGGGGGATCGGCCATGAGTGTAACGGATATGTCTGGCAAAACAGGAGAGGGAAGTAAGAAAAAAACGTCGCGGTAGGGCAAAAAGGGCGATTTTTGGTAAAGAAACGTCAGCTTTTGATTAGGATTACTCTTAATGAACTTTTTTTTACAACGGATGACAATAGCGCATTAATTCCGATAAATATAAGTAAAAAGAATGACATAGGTTGTTTCATTAACTTCCTGTTACACCAAACATTCTATTGGACAACAAAATCAGGGCAGAGTTTCTCGCTGACCTTTGTTATATTTTCAGCGTTGTCAGGAGAGAAGTACTTTCACATTTGAGGTGGTTATGAAAAAAATTGCATGTCTTTCTGCGCTGGCTTGCGTACTGGCCGTTTCTGCTGGTTCTGCGATGGCACAAAGCACCGTCTCTGCCGGTTATGCTCAGGGTGATGCCCAGGGCGTGGCTAACAAAGCTAACGGTCTGAACCTGAAATACCGTTATGAGAACGGTAACGACCCACTGGGTTGGATCGGTTCCTTCACCTACATCAACAAAAACCGTACCGAGTCTGGCGACTACATCAAAGCCCAGTACTACGGCTTCACCGGTGGTCCGGCTTACCGTCTGAACGACTGGGCAAGCGTATACGGTGTTGTAGGTATCGGTTACGGTAAGTTCCAGTACAACGAACCAAACCGCGAAAAAAATGATTCAAGCGACGTAGGTTTCTCCTACGGTGCAGGTCTGCAGTTCAACCCAATCCAGAACGTTGCTCTGGACATGGGCTACGAGCAGAGCCGTATTCGTAACGTTGACGTTGGCACCTGGACTGCTGGCGTAGGCTACAGCTTCTAATCGCTGCTGCCTGACCCGCCAAGCGGGTCCGCGTGAAAATCCGCCCCCCGGGGCGGATTTTTTTTGCCTGTTAACCGGACGTGCGGCGCGGTTAAGCGGCTATTTGAGGATCGGGTCCTGCTGCAGCTGGCTGAACGGCAGCCGTTTCAGCGCAAAGTTAGTCACCTCCACCGGCGGGGCTTTCTCAGCGGAGATAAAGCGGTAGCCTGGGGTGATTTCGCGGGTGCGGATGCCGGTCCACTGCGAGAACAGCGTTAAAAAGTCGTTTGCCGAGCGCGGCTGGTCAATCACCTGATGGTGGGTATCGCCGCTCGAGGCGACGAACAGCGGCACCTCAAAGTTCTGCCGGTACTTATCATCGTGGGTCAGGTATTCGTTGACGGTGCCTTTCTCTTTAAAGGCCAGGCCGTGATCGGAAAAATAGATCATCGAATAGCTCAGTCCGCTGTTGTGCAGCTGCTGCCACAGCTGCTGCAGAAAACCGTCGGTCTGGGTGATGCTGTAGAGGTAGCAGGACGTCTCTTTCGAGTGCAGAAACTCGACGTAGCGCCCCCGGGTGCGGTCGCAGGCCTTAGGATGCGACCCTACCAGGTGATAAACCAGCAGGCGCGGGGCATCCACCGGGCGCGCCAGCGCGGCAGCGGTAAAAGGCAGCAGGTCTTCATCACGGGTGTTCTTATCGGCTTCAAAATCGCCCTGCTTGAGAAAGTGAACGTTTTTCGCCCGCAGGGCGATGCTGGCTACCGGCGTATCGTACTGGCCGATCTGCCCCTGATTTGAGATCCACCAGGTGTCAAAACCGGCGCGGTTGGCGAGGCTGATGATGTTGTTCTGATACTGCGGCGTGCCGTCACTCACCAGGTTTAAGGTCAGCCCCAGCGATTTCTGCGTTGACGAGGCGGCAGAGGTATAACGGGTGAAAAACTGCCCCGGTAGCTGGCTGGCAAACGGCGTGTTATCCCAGCGGCCGCCAAAAGCGCCGAGCGCATCGCGGCGGGCGCTCTCACCGATCACCACCACGTAGATCTGCCGGTCAGGCTTCACGCCGAGCAGGTGCCAGTCGTCCTGCAGGGTGGAGAGCTGCTGCATGCGGCTGATTTCACGGTTGACCGACAGCTTGCTCTCCAGCGTGTCTTTCACAAAGCGCACCAGCGGAATACCGGCATCTTTCGGGTTAAACACGCCGCCGGTAAGCTGGTTAAGCACCGGCTGCGTCAGCCAGGCGATCGCCACCAGCGCCAGGCCGGCGCTGTGCAGATGACCCCAGCGCCGTCTGACCGGTGCTTTTCGCCACAGGGCGATCGCGCCACAGACGACGATCAGCAGCCCCAGCAGATAGTCATGCAGCGGGAAGATCAGCAGCGTTTCGCTGGCCTCTTCCACGCTGGTGGCGTGCATCGCCAGCAGGGTATTGAAGTTGGGCGGGCCGAACGCCTGGCCAAAAGGATAATAGAGCCCGGCGACCAGCGCGGTACCTGCCACCAACACTTTCAGGCTGCGCGGCGCAACGGCGGCCAGCAGCAGCAGCAGCACGGTAAACGCCACGCTGTAGGGCAGGCTGAGCGGGTAGCCAAAAGCCAGATTAATTAAAACAGAAAACAGCAGGTACAGTCCGGTCCACGGGCTCAGCCACGCACGGTAGCGGCCTGCCGCGGCAGTTTTTATCAGTGTCAGATTCATTCTCGGTTCTTAATCAAAAGCCAAAGCGCGTCGCTTCAGAGGGCTGAAGTGGCAGAGTGCCTGAAACAGCTCGTCAGAAATGGGGGGGACGGGAGGAAGGTGATCCGGTCTGCCTGCACTCTTTACGAAAGGCTGGCAAGATAATCGCTGTTTTAAAGAAAGGCAACCAGTGAAATGAAGTCGTTATGTGAGGGACTAAACAAAAGTGTCATATTGGCCGGGGGTCAGGAAGCCTGACGGGCAGGCTTCCGATCGGTCAGCATTTCCAGCAGCATCAGGCGCAGGGTAAACGGCGAGCGGCAGAGCAGTTTCAGCAGCAGCGGTCGTTTCATGGCAATGTCCCTCCGGTTAATCGGGGTAAGGTCGAATTATCAACAGGTATAGCACAGGCTATACCCTATAGCCAGAGCTAATACGCTAAATTTTGTGCTTCTTTGAGCTTCGATTACAATGTCACTCCAACAGACCGACGCGGTGTTGAAAATGACGTCGGTTAATAAGAAGAGGAAGCTGAATGAGTCGTCGCGCAAAAGTTGCAGTGCCCGCGCCACTGAAAGAGATTGAAGAGCATGTCGAAGGCTTCCGCCAGGTACGTGAGGCCCACCGTCGCGAATTAATCGATGACTATGTTGAGCTGATTTCCGACCTGATCCGCGAGTTTGGCGAGGCGCGTCAGGTTGATATGGCCGCCCGCCTTGGCGTGTCACAACCCACCGTGGCGAAGATGCTGAAACGCCTTGCGGGCGGGGGCCTGGTCGAGCAGGTGCCGTACCGTGGCGTGTTCCTGACCCCGGAAGGGGAGAAGCTGGCGGAAGAGAGCCGCGAGCGCCATCACATCGTCGAGACCTTCCTGCTGGCGCTGGGCATCAGCCCCGATACCGCGCGGCGCGATGCGGAAGGCATCGAACATCACGTCAGCGACGAGACGCTGGCGATTTTCAGGCAGTTCAGCGACAGCCGTCAGTAATATCTATCACCTTTGCGAGCCAGTATGACAACCCTGCTCAGGCCTTTTTTGCACGATCGTTTTCTGCATCTGTTAGTGGTTCTGGGCCTGCTGCTGGCCTGCTTTGTTCCGTTCACCTTCGCCGAGCTGCCGCGCGCCGTCGACTGGCCGACCATGGTAACCCTGTGCGGCCTGCTGATGCTGACCAAAGGCATCGAGGCCAGCGGCTATTTTGACGTGCTCGGCCGCCGCCTGGTACAGGGCTTTCACCGGCAGCGCTCGCTGGCGCTGTTTCTGGTGGCCGCCGCCGCGCTGCTCTCCACCTTTCTGACCAACGACGTGGCGCTGTTTATTCTTGTGCCGCTGACGCTGTCGCTGCGCAAGTACTCGGCGCTGCCGATCGCCCGGCTGATCATCTTTCAGGCGCTGGCGGTTAACGCCGGTTCGCTGCTGACGCCGATCGGCAACCCGCAAAACATTCTGTTATGGCGGCACGCCGGCAGCGGCTTTTTCACCTTTATCGGCCAGATGGCGCCGCTGGCGGCGATGCTAACCGCCAGCCTGCTGCTGCTGACCGCCTGCTGCTTCTCCGGTAAACGCATTGAGCGCCACGAGCACGTTGAGGAGAGCGGCTGGCAGCGACCGCTGCTGTGGACCAGCGCCGTGCTGTACGGCGTGTTTCTGGCGGCGCTGGAGCTGGATCTGGCGCTGTGGGCGCTGGGGCTGGTCGTGGTGGTGTTCCTGATGATGGCGCGGCGCATTCTGCTGACCATCGACTGGAGCCTGCTGGTGGTGTTTATCGCCATGTTTGTCGACGTGTTCCTGCTGACAAAGCTGCCGCTGCTGCAGACTGGCCTGCAGGCGGCGGGTTCGCTGTCGGAACTGCACGGCTTCCTGCTGGCCGCCGGGCTCTCCCAGCTGATCAGCAACGTGCCGACCACCATCCTGCTGTTAAGCAGCCTGCCGCCGACGGTGTTGCTGGCCTGGGCGGTAAACATTGGCGGCTTCGGTCTGTTACCCGGCTCGCTGGCCAACCTGATCGCGCTGCGGATGGCGAAAGATCGCCGGATCTGGTGGCATTTCCACCTCTACTCCGTGCCGATGCTGGTGTGGGCGCTGGTCAGCGGATGGCTGCTCTACCTGGCTATTTATGCTATTTAGCCACGCTTAGCACAAGTTTTGTCAGGAAAGCCTGGTATATGTCAATTTTGGCTCTATGTTTATATACCAGACTGACCACTTGCGGCCTCAGTTTGGGGCCGCCTTATCCTGACGGGAATTATGGCTAATCAAACTTCTTCTGCGGACGACGCACATCGTCCGCAACACGCACCAGAGACTTCATCACAACCCGAACCGCAGCAAGACGATGACGCGCCGCGTAAAACCCCCGGCAAAAAGCCGCTGATTATTCTGGCTCTGGTGGTGGTGATAGCGCTGATCGTCGGCCTGTGGTTCTGGCTGACCACCCGCAATATCGAAACCACCGATGACGCCTTTACCGAAGCGGACGCGGTGACCATCGCCCCAAAAGCCTCCGGCTACGTTACCGAACTGCGGGTGAAGGATAACCAGCGGGTGAAGAAGGGCGATCTGCTGCTGGTGATCGACCCGCGTGACAGCACCGCGCAGCGCGATCAGGCGCAGGCACAGCTGGGGCTGGCCGAGGCGCAGCTGCATCAGGCTCAGGCGCAGCTGGCGCTGGCCCGCGTACAGTACCCGGCGCAGAAGGATCAGGCGCTGGCCCAGCAGGCGCGCGCCGAAGCGAACCTGAAAAATGCCCAGGCGGACGATAAACGCCAGCGCGGCGTCGACCCGCGCGCCACCTCGCAGCGTAATATCGACAGCGCCAGCGCCCAGCTGCTGAGCGCCAGAGCGGAGCTGGCCAACGCCCGCGCGCAGGTTGAAGTGGCCTCGCAGATTGCCCTGCAGATCCGCCAGCAGGAGACCAACGTTGAAGCGCGCCAGAGCCAGGTGCAGCAGGCACAGGCGCAGCTGAACACCGCTAACCTCAACCTCTCCTATACCGAAGTGCGCGCGCCGTACGATGGCTTTGTTACCAAGCGTAACGTGCAGGTCGGCACGCTGGTGCAGGCCGGCACCTCGCTGTTTTCGCTGGTGTCTGCCGATACGTGGATTGTCGCCAACTTTAAAGAGTCGCAGCTGGCGCGCATGAAGCCGGGCGACAAGGTTGAGATCAGCGTCGATGCCTGGCCGGATCGCCAGCTGCAGGGGCATGTTGACAGCGTACAGATGGGCAGCGGATCGCGTTTCTCCACCTTCCCGTCGGAAAACGCCACCGGCAACTTTGTGAAGATCGTCCAGCGCGTGCCGGTGAAAATCATCATCGACAGCGGGCTGGATGCGAATCAGCCGCTGCCGATCGGCCTGTCGGTTGAGCCGAAGGTGACGGTGGAATGAGCCCGCAGAGCTGGAAACCGGCCAGCAACCCCTGGCTGGTCGCCCTGACGGTGACGCTGGCGGTGTTTATGGAGATCCTCGACACCACCATCGTTAACGTTGCCCTGCCGCATATTGCCGGCTCGGTGTCGGCCAGCTATGACGAATCTACCTGGGTGCTGACCTCCTATCTGGTGGCCAACGGCATCGTGCTGCCGATCTCCGCCTTTTTCAGCCGCCTGCTGGGGCGCAAGCAGTTCTTCCTGATCTGCATCGTGATGTTTACCGTCTGCTCATTCCTGTGCGGCATCGCCACCGAGCTGTGGCAGATCATCCTGTTCCGCATTATGCAGGGCTTTTTCGGCGGCGGCCTGCAGCCGGTGCAGCAGTCGGTGCTGCTTGACTACTTTAAGCCGGAGGATCGCGGCAAGGCGTTTGGCCTGTCGTCGATCGCCATCATCGTCGCCCCGGTGCTCGGGCCGACGCTGGGCGGCTGGATCACCGATAACTACAGCTGGCGCTGGGTGTTCTTTATTAATATCCCGGTAGGCATCATCAGCGTGCTGGCAATTTACCAGCTGCTGGAAGATCCGCCGTGGGAACGCAAGTGGGCCAAAGGCAAACTGCGCGTCGACTATATCGGCATCAGCCTGATCACCCTCGGCCTCGGCTGCCTGCAGGTGATGATGGACCGCGGTGAGGACGCCGACTGGTTCCACTCCAGCTTTATCGTCACCTTTGCGCTGCTGGCCGTTGTCGGGCTGGTGGGGGCCACCTACTGGCTGCTGTATGCCAAAAGGCCGGTGGTCAACCTGGAGGTGCTGAAGGATAAAAACTTCGCCGTTGCCACGCTGCTGATGTCCGGCATGGCGGCGATCCTTTACGGCAGCTCGGTGGTGATCCCGCAGCTGGCGCAGCAGGACCTTGGCTACACCGCCACGCTTTCCGGGCTGGTGCTGTCGCCGGGGGCGGTGCTGATCGTGCTGTCGATTCCGCTGGTGCTGAAGCTGATGCCGCTGGTGCAGACCCGGCTGCTGATCATGTTTGGCTTTCTGCTGCTGGGCGGGTCGTTTATTTACTCGACGCGGCTGACGCCGGATATTGATTTCGGCTCGCTGGTCATGCTGCGCAGCCTGCAGACCATCGGGCTGGGCTTCCTGTTTGTGCCGCTGACCACCGTGGCGTTTATCACCATCCCGCAGCGGCTGAACGCCGACGCCTCGGCGATCCTCACCATGTTCCGTAACGTGGCCGGCTCGATCGGCATTTCGCTGTCGACGGCGATGATCACCGAGCGCACCCAGGCGCACAGCGCGCACCTGGTGCACAATATGACGCCGCTTAACGAGCCCTTTAATCTGGCGGTGGAGCGCTGGGCGCAGGGGGTGCGCGATGCGGTGCATGCGGCGGGCGATCCGCTGGTGATTGCCACCGGGCAACTCTATAAGCAGATGATCGTGCAGGCGCGTTTCCTCGCCTATATCGACGTCTTTATGTACCTGAGCGTGGTTGCGCTGGTCATGATTCCATTTTGTTTATTGCTTTCGCCGATTCGTAGCGAAGGCAGTGCGGGAGCACACTGATATGCTGGCATTACCTCAATTTTCCCGCGCGCGCGGCGCGCTGTTGATTTCTGCGGCGTTGCTGCTGAGCGCCTGTGCCGTCGGGCCGGATTTTAAAGCCCCGAAGCCGGCCACGCCAGGCAGTTTTAACAGCCTGCAGTCGGACAGCGCCTCAACGCCGCTGGCCGCGAAGATTAACGCCCGCTGGTGGCAGTCGTTTAACGATGCGCAGCTCAACGGCCTGGTCGAGCGGGCGATGCGCGATAATCTGTCGCTGCAGCAGACGGTGCTGCGCATCGCCGGCGCGCGGCAGCAGCTGAACCAGGCGCGCGGTGCCTGGGCACCTTCCGTTAACGGCAACGCGCGGTTTACCCGCCAGCAGCTGGGGATTAAAGGCGAGCTGGAGTCGGAGGGCGTGTACGATCGGGTGCAGCAGGCCGGTGGCGATACCGATCTGACCCCGGTGCTCGACAGCCTGTCGCAGCCGGTCGGGCTGTATCAGGGCAGCCTGGATGCGTCGTGGGAGCTGGATCTGTGGGGCAAGGTGCGTCGCCAGGTGGAGATGGCCGGGGCGCAGCAGCAGCAGCAGGTTGAGAGCCGCAACGACGCGCTGGTGTCGCTGCAGGCCGAGGTGGTGCGCGCCTATCTGCAGCTGCGCGGCGCGCAGTCGATTAGCCAGACGTTGCAGACGCAGATTGACGTGGCGCAGCAGACGCTGGAGCTGACGCAGAGCCAGCAGCAGAACGGCCTGGCGCCGCAGACCAGCGTGGAGAGCGCCCGCGCGCAGCTGAACGGGTTGCGTGCCCAGCTGCCGCCGTATCAGGCGCAGATCCATCAGGCGATGAACGGTCTGGCGGTGCTGACCGGCCGGGTGCCGGGGGCGCTGGACGGCGAGCTGACGGCGGTGAAGCCGCTGCCATTGCTGCCGAAGGTGGTGCCTGTGGGGGTGCCGTCGGAGCTGGCGCGTCGTCGTCCTGACGTGCGTGAGGCGGAGGCGCAGCTGCACGCCGCCACCGCCAATATCGGCGTGTCGATTGCCCAGCTGTTCCCGAGTTTTTCGCTGACCGGGCAGTTTGGTATGCGTAACAGCGACGCCGGTTATCTGGATAACTGGAGCAGCCATTTTTACAGTTACGGGCCGTCGGTGAGTATTCCGATTTTCCAGGGCGGGCGGCTGGTGTCGAGCGTGAAGCTGGCGCGGGCGCAGCAGGCCAGCGCGGCGCTGGGTTACCGGCAGGCGGTGTTGACCGCGCTGCAGGACGTGGAGAATGCGCTGGTGAGCTATCGTAGCGATCAGCAGCAGGTGGACGGTCTGGATGAGACGGTGGCGGCGCAGCAGACGGCCTTTACGTTGGCCAGCGATAGTTACCGGCAGGGGATTTCCAGTTTTGTTGAGGCGCTGGATGCGCAGCGGCAGCTGGCGCAGGCGCAGCAGCAGGCGGAGCGGGCGCGGGTGCAGAGCAGTCTGGATTTGGTGGCGTTGTATAAGGCGCTGGGGGGCGGCTGGGAAGTGTATCAGCAGGTTAAGCTGCCGGAGTATACGGTGTTTGGGGAGGCGGAGACGCCTTAACCTTTCTGGGAGGTTGCTGCTAAGGTCAACGTCAACGTCAACGGCCTGTCGTCTGGCAGATCGAGACTGTCGGCATTCCAAAAGCAACGTCAACGTCAACGGCCTGGGGTCTGCGGGATCGAGACTGTCGGGCCTGTCAGCGGGCGACCCTCCGCGGGTTACCCCGCTCCGGGCTCATCCCGCTGCCCTCCCTGTTAATTGGCACTTGTTTGGCCTGGCTGGGGCAACGTCCACTGCTTCGGTACGGTCAACGTCAAATGCTACGGCAGGGCAGGGCTTGGTGTCTGGTTGATGGAGACTCACAGCCGTCATGCGGGCGACCCTGCGCGAGTTACCCCGCTGCGTGCTCATCCCGCTGCCCTCCCTGTAATTTAGCTTCTTTTTGGCCTGCCTGGAGCTGCGGCCGCAGTTTTGGGCCTTGCTACAGGGTTGAACCGCAAATTTTTGACAAGGTCAGTAAAATGCATTTATTTTATAGACGACCGGTCGAATTGTTGTTATCTTAAGCTTATGAAAACTGCAACGTATCAACATAACCAGCAAGTCCGCGAACATATACTGGCCGTTGGCCAGCGGATTATGGCGGGTAAAGGCTTTTCAGCCGTTGGCCTGAAAGAGATCCTTGACGAGTCAGAGGTGCCTAAAGGCTCCTTTTACTATTATTTTGCGTCGAAAGAAGATTTCGGTGTGGCAATGCTGAGCCACTATTTCGCCGCCTATCTGCTGGAACTTGATGAAATGCTGGCGGATAGCAGTATGAACCATGCTCAACGGTTGATGAACTACTGGTTGCAGTGGCGTAAAACGCAGTCCTGTGAAGATTGCCAGGGCAAATGCCTGGCGGTAAAACTGGGCGCTGAAGTATCCGATCTGTCAGACAAAATGCGTGCCGCCCTGATGAACGGTACGGCAGGGATCATTTCCCGGCTGGCGGATGCGCTGGAAGCTGGCGCTGCGGAAGGCTCTTTGCAGTTTGAAGGTGAGGCAGAAAAGGTGGCCGAAGCGCTTTATCAGCTGTGGGTCGGGGCCAGCATTATGGTGAAGATTGTCCGTACGGCCTCGCCGTTTGATGCAGCGCTGAGCCTGACCCGACAGACTTTACGTATCTCCCTCTAGGAGGGGGTATTTTTTTATCCATTTTATAGACGACCGGTCAGCTTTAAGTGGTGTATTAATCATCACCCGGTCTGCTAATCATCACCACCGCGATAAACAGGAGTGAGACAATGAAAGTTCTGATGGTACTGACCTCGCATGACAAACTGGGTGACACCGGCCTTAAAACCGGCTTCTGGCTGGAAGAGCTGGCGGCACCGTACTACGCCTTTAAAGATGCGGGCGCGGAAATTACGCTGGCTTCACCGCAGGGCGGCAAGCCACCACTCGATCCTAAAAGCAATGAAACTGACTTCCAGACCGATTTTACCCACCGTTTTGAAGCCGATGCGGATGCCAATGCCCAGCTGGCAACCACCGTTAAACTGGACAGCCTGTCTCAGGCTGATTTCGATGCCGTATTCTATCCAGGGGGGCACGGCCCATTGTGGGATCTGGCAGAAGATAAACACTCTGTCGCGCTGATCGAAGCGTTCTTTGCCGCTGGCAAGCATGTCGCCTTTGTCTGTCACGCGCCTGGCGTGTTGCGTCATGTGAAAACACCGGACGGCAAGCCGTTGGTGGCAGGGCGTCAGGTTACGGGCTTCACCAACACCGAGGAAGAGGCCGTAGGTCTGACTCAGGTGGTGCCATTCCTGGTCGAAGATGAGCTGATAGCGAAGGGCGGTCTGTATTCAAAAGCCGCGGACTGGTCATCCTATGTTGTCACTGACGGCCTGCTGATCACCGGACAAAACCCGGGTTCATCAGAAGCCACCGCCGCACAGCTGATTAAAGCGCTGGCGAAGTAAATGCAATAGACGGCTGAGCGTTATTTTTCGCTCAGCCAGTCTGCAGCAGTAATGAAGGATTGGTATGCAACCTGAAGCACGGTTACAGCTGGCGCGCTGGGCCCTTTGCCACTGAACGCGCTGAACGCCGAAATCTGTACGGTGGCGCGGAACAGGGCTTCACTGATTATCCGCTTTATCACTCTTCATTTAAGTCATTCACTCATATTCAAGGACACTCAAGATGAAAGCAGTAACCTATGCACGGCCTGGCGGCCCGGAAGTTTTGCAACTAGTGGATATCGCTGAGCCGGCCATCAAACCGCATGAACTGCTGGTAGCGGTAGAAGCCATCAGTGTTGAGGGTGGCGATATCATTTCGCGCAACAGCCAGTCTTTGCAGCCTGATGAATGCCTCGGCTATGCGGCTGCGGGCACCGTTCTGGCAACCGGTAGCGAGGTACAGGACTTTGTCGTGGGGCAGAAAGTGGCCACGTTTAACTGGCGTGGCGCTTACGCCGAGCGGCGTGCGGTTGCGGCGTATAATTGTTTTCCCATCCCGGAAGGCCTGGATCCGCGCGTAGCGGCAGCGATCCCGGTTGGCCCCGGCACTGCCGCATGGGCATACCATCTGGGGAAACTGCAGCCCGGCCAGACTGTCTTGATCCTGGGCGCAGCGGGTGGCGTGGGTGTAGCAGCAGTCCAGCTGGCAGCACGGATGGGCGCACGCGTTATCGGTACCGGAACGCGTGCTGAATCACTTGAGGCGCTGCGCCAGTTTGGCCTGAATGATGCGATCGTTGTCGGCGAGAAGCTGGCGGGTGAGCAGGTTCGTGAACTGCTTGGCGGTAACCACGTCGACCTGCTGATCGATACCATCGGTGGCGATGCGTTATCTGATGGCGTTAAAGTCCTGCGCGATGGCGGTACGGCGGTTATCATCGGTATTCTGGCCGGTCGTAATCATATGATCGATACCGAATATCTGCTGCTGCACCGCATCACGCTGATTGGCTGCCTGTTAGGCGTCGAGTGGGGCGAAAAACAGATTGCGCGCGACCTGGTGAATGAGCTGCTGCATATGGCAGCTAAAGGTGAGTTGATTGTGCCGATTGACAGTACGTTCCCGCTGGAACAGGCTGTGGAAGCACATCAGCGTGCAGAAACACGCGGACGTATGGGTAGGGTCTTCATCACGTTAGCGCCGTAAAAGAATCAGGTCTAATCCGTTACCGGATCTGCAAAGCATCTTTGGCAACTAAGGGTTCCAGTAACAGGCCCTCTGTTGCGAGAATGGGTGTCTGTATGTTTAATTATCCTTAATAATTAATAGGTTGCTGACCATTATAGCCTGCAAATCATATCCATACAGCGCAGATCCGTTTCGGTAAGACCTGATGGATAGAGGCTTTCTCTGACGAGAGTAAAACCGTGTTTTTCATAAAAAGACTGTGCATTCGGCGTTGAGGATAAAGTTAACTCCTCAAACCCCTGTCTCCTCGCTTCGTCTTTGATAGCCTCGATAATCAGGCTACCAAAGCCCTTCCCCAGGTGCTCTGGCAGAGTGAAAACAGCCTCAACGCTTCCCGCAGAAATGTCCAGGAAACCCGTGGCTACCGGTCTGTTACCCGGACAATCAACGACAAAAAAAGGATTTGCCGCGATAACTCTCCTGAAACTCTCGGGCATTGCTGCTGGCGTCCACGCTTCAATAACCGCAGCGTCGTAGCTGCATTTGCATCCATAGCGAATAGCCTGGTTCCTGATGTTCCAGCATTCTTCTGCCTCAGCAGATGTTGCGAGTCTGGCCTTCATAGCTTCCCCTTATCTTTTCTGTACCAGCAAGTTACCCGAATTTACCATAGCATTTGTTGCCCGCCATTGAGCCAGTCGGGTGCTTTATGGCGATGCAATGCCGCACTCTGTTGCTAAGGAGGGATTGCTCAGTTTCTGCTGCATGAAATCAATCAGCGCTCTTGTTTTGGCGGGCAGGTAACGCCGGTTTGAATAAACGGCGAACAACTGCAATGGGGCTGCCGATTGTTCAAACCCGACCTCGATTAACCGTCCATCGCTAATCCAGGGTTGGCAGCCTTGTTTCGATAGTATGGCGAAGCCGACACCTGCCAGCGCAGCGCGTCCTGCCATCTCTCCGCTGTTAACCCGGTAATGCCCTTTAACCTTAATGGTCTCGAACCCTCCCTTTGCATTGACGAACTGCCAGGCAGCCCCTTTCAGTGCGCTTACCGTGGTTATACAGGGTAATTCTTCAAATTGGCGGATATGAGACGGGGTGCCATAACGCTGAATGACGGAGGGGGCTGCAACAATAGTGCAGGGGATAGTCAGCAGATGACGGGCTATATAGTCACTGTCATCCATCTGACCACGGGTAATAATGACCGCTAAATCCAGATCGTCTCGCAGGGAGTCGAAACCAGACAAATTGGTGATGCAGCTGATCTCCAGGTCCGGGTGCTGACAGGCAAACTCAGCAATAACAGAACCCAGTAACGCAGGACCTGATTCATTGGGAATACAGAGTCGTAATGGGCCCTTAAGTTGCATCTGCCGCAGCGTCAATTCTGCCTCAGTTTGCTCGAGTGCCTCCAGCAAGGGCTTCGATCGGGTATAGAGCAGGTGCCCCGACTGGGTGAGTTTCATATGCCGGGTGCTGCGCTCAATAAGCTGAAGATTCAGTTTTTCTTCCAGCTGAGCAATACAACGGCTGACATTTGATGTGGGCATTTCAAGGACTTTCGCAGCACCGACAAAACTATCCCTTTCAACCACAGCAATGAACACTTTCAGCGTATTAAAATCAAGAGCCGGACGCATTAATTATCCCATTTATGGTAATGGTGTGTGCCATTTTTACCCTATTATAACCATCATTGCCAGCGGTTAAACTCAGGTATCTTTCATCCACAGGTCGCTTGCTATGGCACTGGTCACACAAACGTTTAATCATAAAGCCCTTGCGCGGATAGCCATGGTAATGGCTTTTATTCAGTTCACCAATGCGCTGGAGTACATGGCGTCCACGCCCGTATTTGCTTTTATGGCAGACGGGTTTTCGGTTCCCGTAACATTTTCTGGCTATGTCTCTGGTATGTACACGCTGGGTGCTGTCCTTTCCGGAATTGCTGCTTTTTACTGGATCCACCGGTTTAATAAAAAACGGTTCCTGATCAAGAATATGCTGCTGCTGGGAGTGCTGACATTTTTGTCCACACTCACGGCTGATTTTGACACGCTGCTGGTGCTGCGATTTTGCGCAGGATTGGTGGGTGGCACAACAATGGGTGTGGGTATAAGCATTCTGATCAATGCGGCCCCGGAAAACTTACGTGGAAAAATGCTGGCAACGGTGATTGCATCATTTTCTATGGTCAGTATCGTCGGTATGCCGGCTGTCTTATTTCTTTGCACGCACTATGGCTGGCACACTGCGCTGTGGTTGATCGGCTTACTTTGTCTGGTGTCTGTACCCTTGATAATATCTATCCTTCCGGGAGATGCCGTACCATCAGACCTGAAGGCCAGCCTGTCTGTTAATACCCGAACCTTGCTTTTCGCCTCCTGCACTGCACTGGTACAGTTTAGTCCGATGCTGATTATTCCCATCCTGACGCCACTAATGATGCAGTTTCTGGGGGCACAACAGCACCTGTTGCCATTATTGTTCTTAAGTGGCGGGGTTGCTGGTTATCTGGCGACAAAAATAACAGGGATCCTGACGTCACGTTTGTCTGCTCTGATGCTGGCAACCCTTTCAACGCTGCTCTTTGTAGCCAGTTTGCTGATTCCTGCGCTGGGCTATCATCATGCATTTCTGTTTATAACCCTGTTTCTTGCGGCCTCATACAGCCGGCTTGTTTCCGCTTCGTCTGTCGCTGTGCGGTATCCTGAGGATGAACAACGCGCCAGTTTTTCTTCACTACAGTCAGCAATGATGTACCTGATAACCACTTTCGCATTCTTTCTGTGTTCCTTATTACTACCTGAGCAGGGCATAACAACGCAAAATCTAAACAGAGTGCTGGTTGTCAGTGCGTTGGCCGCATCCGGATTTCCCATATTAGTCATCATACTTCAAAAGAAACTGGCTAAACGCGCTGTGCCGCCTGACCACCCGATCGTTGATTAACGTAATGCCCGCTGTTGGCACAGGGTTGCGCTAGCAACCCTGAGAATATCAAACCGCAAACCTCAGTCGATGCAGATGGCCGAGGCGCGTCAGGTACTGATGATCTTTGTCGGCATCTGGCTGCCAGGGCGCATTGGCCGACAACTTCTTCCCGGGGCGACGGCCTTCTGCTCACTGCGCTGTATTCATACCGTCCTTTTTGGCATAATGCGCGCTGACTCACATCCCCATACGCTAACGAAAGGCTATCTCTGTGCTAGTTTCCAGCAACGTCACCATGCAGTTTGGCAGTAAGCCGCTGTTCGAAAACATCTCTGTTAAATTTGGCGGCGGCAACCGCTATGGTCTGATCGGTGCTAACGGCAGCGGCAAGTCCACCTTTATGAAAATCCTCGGCGGCGATCTGGTGCCGACCGCCGGCAACGTCTCCCTCGATCCGAACGAGCGTCTGGGTAAACTGCGTCAGGATCAGTTCGCCTTTGAGCAGTACTCTGTGCTGGATACGGTGATCATGGGCCACGGCGAGCTGTGGGCGGTGAAGGAAGAGCGCGATGCCATTTACGCGCTGCCGGAAATGAGTGAAGAAGACGGCTATAAAGTGGCCGATCTGGAAGTTAAGTACGGCGAAATGGACGGTTATACCGCCGAGGCGCGCGCCGGTGAACTGCTGCTGGGCGTGGGTATTCCGCTGGAGCAGCACTACGGCCCGATGAGCGAAGTGGCACCCGGCTGGAAACTGCGCGTGCTGCTGGCACAGGCGCTGTTCTCTAACCCGGAAATTCTGCTGCTCGACGAACCGACGAACAACCTGGACATCGATACCATTCGCTGGCTGGAGCAGGTGCTGAACGAACGTAACAGCACCATGATCATCATCTCGCACGACCGCCACTTCCTGAATATGGTCTGCACGCATATGGCCGATCTCGACTACGGCGAGCTGCGCGTTTATCCGGGCAACTATGACGAGTATATGACTGCGGCGACCCAGGCCCGCGAGCGTCTGCTGTCGGATAACGCCAAGAAGAAGGCACAGATTAACGAACTGCAGTCGTTCGTCAGCCGCTTCAGCGCCAACGCCTCGAAATCCCGTCAGGCCACCTCACGCGCCAAGCAGATCGATAAGATCAAGCTCGACGAAGTGAAGGCGTCCAGCCGCCAGAACCCGTTCATCCGCTTCGAGCAGGACAAAAAGCTGTTCCGTACCGCGCTGACGCTGGAAGAGGTGACCAAAGGTTTCGACAACGGTCCGCTGTTTAAAAAACTGAGCATGCTGCTGGAAGTGGGCGAAAAGCTGGCGATCCTCGGCCCGAACGGTATCGGTAAAACCACGCTGCTGAAAACGCTGATCGGCGAGCATCAGCCCGATCACGGCACGGTTAAATGGTCCGAGAACGCGCAGATTGGCTATTACGGCCAGGATCACGCCCATGACTTCGCCGACGACCTCAACGTCTTCGACTGGATGAGCCAGTGGATGCAGGAGGGCGACGATGAGCAGGCGGTGCGCAGCATTCTGGGTCGCCTGCTGTTCAGCCAGGACGATATCAGGAAGCCGGCTAAGGTGCTGTCCGGTGGTGAGAAGGGCCGTATGCTGTTCGGCAAGCTGATGATGCAGAAGCCGAACGTGCTGATTATGGATGAGCCGACTAACCACCTCGATATGGAGTCGATCGAAGCGCTGAACATGGCGCTGGAGATGTACGAAGGCACGCTGATCTTCGTCTCCCATGACCGCGAATTCGTCAGCTCGCTGGCCACCCGCGTGATTGAGATGACCCCGGGCAAGCTGAACGACTTCACCGGTAACTACGAAGACTACCTGCGCAGCCAGGGTATCGTTTAATCCTCCGGCGATGGGCCTGCGTTGTCAGGCTCATCGCCGTAAATTACCAGCCGGTTTTTCCCCGCCCGTTTTGCGGCATACAGCGCGTTATCCGCCTCTGCGACCAGTCGTGGCCCGCTGAGCGCATCATTACCCCCTGTCATCACCTGTAGCCCGACGCTGATGGTCACCACCTGCTGGACCGCAGTGGCATCCCCGTGCGGAATTTGCAGTGCGGCAATCGCCGCAATCGCCCGGCGGGCAAAGGCCGCTGCGGCCGGCAGCGAACAGCCGGGCATAATCACCGCAAACTCTTCGCCGCCGTAGCGGGCGATCAGATCGTCGCTGCGGTGCGGCAGGGCGCTTAGCGCGCTGGCGATCTGCGTCAGACAGGCGTCGCCGGCCGGGTGGCCGTAGCGGTCGTTAAAGGCTTTAAACGCGTCGACGTCAATCATCATCAGCGCCAGCGGGGTATGCAGCTTCTGCGATCGCTCGATGCTGCGTTGCAACCACAGGTCGAAGTGACGGCGGTTGGCCAGCCCGGTCAGGCTGTCGATCAGCGCCAGCGACTGCAACGTATGGTTGCTGGCGGTCAGCTTATCGCGTACCCGGGTCAGCTCCTGCTGGTTGGCGAGGTCAAGGCTGATATGGCGCAATAGCAGCAGGCCGAGCCACATCAGCAGCAGCAGCAGAATGGTACAGAGCGCAATATAGACGCTGATGGTCGGAAACCACGCCTGCATCAGTGGCTGCTTTGCGTAACCGGCGGCGACCACCAGCGGGTAGCGCGGCAGGCTGGCGTAGCCAAACACGCGTTCCACCCCGTCGAGCGCCGACTTATAGATCGCGGTGCCGCTGGGGGCGTCCTTTAGCAGCCGGGTAAACAGCGGACTGCTGGCAATATTCTGGTTAACGGCGCTGTCCAGGAACGGCCGCAGGTAAAGGATGGTGCCGTCGTTCTGCATCAGCGCCAGCACGTCCTGACGGCCGAGGTTGTAGTAGTCATACACGGTGCGGAAGAAATCCAGGCTGACCGAGGCCATCACCACGCCGCGGAAGCTGCCGTCGTCATTGTTCAGCCGCATCGATACCGGGATCACCAGCCGCCCGGAGGAGCGGCTGCGGATCACCGTGCCGATATGCACGCCCGGATCGTCATGGGTGGCGTGATAGCGAAAGTAGTTGCGGTCGCCGTTATTGGCGCGCTGGGGGATGTTGCCGTCGGAGGTCACCACCCAGTTACCGGCGGCGTCATAAATAAAGATGCCGCTCAGCTGCGGCAGCGCGGCTTTGCGCTCGGTGAGAATCGACTGCAGATAGCCGTTGCGTTCGTGGCGCAGGCCGATCAGCTTGATGCGATCGCGCAGATCCTGCAGCGTCAGATCAACCTGGAGAAAGGCATCTTCCGCCTGGCGCGACAGCGACTGGGCGAGGTTGTGGGCGTTGTCCTTCGCGGTATCGAGAGCGCTGTTCCAGGAGTTCCAGATAATCCAGCCGTTCACCGCGGTTACGGCACCGGAGATCACCAGCAGAAAAACGATCATCATCTGACGTAATGACAGTTTTCCGCCGTAGGCTGGGGTGCTGCGAAGGTGATCGGTCATCCAGCTGCGCCTCCTCGGCCGGGGTGATGGTTTAACTATAGCCTGGCTGTGCCGAACCCTTTGTTTTTCCTGCCAGGTATCCTGTAAATCGTCGCGGCCATCACGCTATCGTGGGGCCGAACACACGTCGCAGCCGGGGTCTTTCGCCACCTTCAGCGTGCGGAACTGCAGGGTCATGGCGTCGTACAGCAGCAGCTGGCCGGCGACCGTGCTGCCGTAATCGCTGAGCACGCGGATCGCTTCCATCGCCTGCAGCGAGCCGATCACCCCGACCAGCGGGGCCATTACCCCGGCTTCGACGCAGCTCAGGGTGGCATCACCAAACAGGCGGCTCAGGCAGCGGTAGCAGGGCTCGTCGTCACCCCAGCGAAACACGCTGATTTGCCCCTCCATACGGATCGCCGCGCCGGAGACCAGCGGCGTTTTGCTGGCAAAGCAGACGCGGTTAAGTCGTTCGCGGGTGGCGACGTTGTCGCAGCAGTCGACCACCAGATGATGATCGTTAACCAGCGCGGCCAGTTCCGTTTCGCTCAGCCGCGCGTCCAGCGCGCGATAACCGACCTGCGAATTGATCGCCTGCAGCCGCTGGCGGGCGGACTCGACCTTTGCCATCCCCAACTGCGCCTCGCCGTGCAGCACCTGGCGCTGCAGGTTGGAGAGCGACACCCGGTCAAAATCCAGCAGGGTCAGATGACCGACCCCGGCGGCGGCCAGGTACTGGCTGGCGGCTGAACCCAGCCCGCCCAGCCCGACCACCAGCACCCTGGCGGCCTTCAGCCGTTCCTGGCCGTCAAAGTCAAACCCGCGCAGTACGATCTGGCGGTTGTAGCGCAGCATCTCTTCGTCATTCAGTTCCGCGTGCATTCAGCTCTCCAGCAGGGCGTTGAACGGTTCCACCTCAACCCACTCGCCCGCCTCCACGTTGCCGCGTTCGCGCTCCAGCACGATAAAACAGTTGGCATGCTGGTAAGAGCTGAACACGTGCGAGCCCTGATGGCCGCTGCTGGCCACCTGCAGCGAGCCGTCCTCCGCCCGCGACAGGACGCCGCGCTGGAAGTCGAGGCGGCCGGGGGATTTTTTCAGCGGGCCGGAGGCGCGCACCCGCTGGCGCGGCGGCAGCGCCGCCCCCTGCTGCCCGGCCAGTTTCGCCAGCAGCGGCTGCACCAGCTGGTAGAAGGTCAGCACGGCGGAGACCGGATTGCCCGGCAGGCCGCAGAACCAGCTGTTGGCCAGACGCCCGAAGGCGAAGGGTTTGCCGGGTTTGATCGCCAGCTTCCAGAAGGCGACCTCTCCCAGCTCCTCGAGCATCTGCCGGGTATAGTCGGCGACGCCCACCGAGACGCCGCCGCTGCTGATCACCACGTCGGCGACGGTATCGGCCTCGATAAAGGCAGCGCGCAGCGCGGCGGGGTCGTCGCGAATAATCCCGAGGTCGATGACCTCGCAGCCGAGCTTGTTCAGCATCAGATGTACCGCAAAGCGGTTGGTATCGTAGATCTGTCCGGGTGCCAGCGGCTGGCCCGGCGACTGCAATTCGTCGCCGGTGGAGAGGATCGCCACCCGCAGCGGCCTGACCACCGCGACGTCGGCAACGCCCAGCGAGGCCAGCAGCGGCAGCTCGGCCGGGCCGAGGCGTTGTCCGGCCTGCAGTACCACGTTGCCCTGACGGATATCTTCCCCCGCGCGGCGAATGTTCTGCCCGGCGCTCACCGCCGCGGTGAGGATCATCCTCTCTTCCTGCTGCTGCGTCTGCTCCTGCATCACTACCACCTCACAGCCCGGTGGGATTGGTGCGCCGGTCATAATGCGCAGGCAGCTGCCCGTCGGCCACTCGCCCTGCCAGGGGGCACCGGCCAGCACGGTGCCGGCCACCGGCAGCGGCGCGCCCGTCAGGTCGGCCATGCGCAGCGCGTAACCGTCCATCGCCGAGTTATCAAACGGCGGTACGTCGATTGGAGAGGTGACAGGACGGGCTGCGATGCGTCCGGCGGCGGCGGGCAGCGGCAGGGTTTCAGCGTCCTGCAGCGGCGTGATGCGTGCCAGCAGGGTATCGAGGGCCTGTTCGAACGAGATCAGGCCGGCGGTAAAGGGTTCCATAATATCTCCACGGGCGTGCGCGGCGGGCACGGCATGCATAAGTTGCCGTTATTATGGCGCTAATCCGGCTGCCGGTCACCTGTTGTCCCGGTCCGCAGCACGGCGGGGCGGGCGGGAAAAGTGAGACATATATCTATGTTAGAACCATAAGTTATTATCAGGGAACCACGTTTCTTCTTTACATCCCCTGGCGGTCTACCTATATTCAAAAATGGATTTTTTCAAGTCAAAAAAAGCTAACTCAGTGTTTTGACAGCTGATTTGCTGAACGGGACAGGGACTTATGGTCAAAGCTACGATTGCCATTCACGGCGGAGCGGGCGCGATTGCCCGCGCCAGCCTCGATGCTGAAACAGAGCTACGCTACCGCCGTGCGTTGCGCGACGTTATCGCCAGCGGCCAGCTGCTGCTGGCCGACGGTGCCAGCGCGCTGGAGGTGGTGACCGAGGCGGTGCGTCAGCTGGAAGAGTGCCCGTTGTTCAACGCCGGGCGCGGCTCGGTGTTTACCGCCGCGGCAACTCACGAGCTGGACGCCTGCGTAATGGAGGGCCACACGCTGCAGGCCGGCGCGGTGGCGTCGGTCTCGCGGGTGCGCAACCCGGTGCTGGCGGCGCGCGCGGTGCTGCAGCACAGCCCGCACGTGCTGTTCTGCGGCGCGGGCGCGGAATCGTTTGCGGCCAGTCATGGCCTGGCGCTGGTTGAACCGGGCTTCTTCTCCACCCCTGAACGGCGGGCGCAGCTGACGCGGGCGCAGGCCAGCGGCCAGACCCTGCTCGATCACGATGCCGCAGCAGGTGACCCGCTCGACCCGGATCGTAAATTTGGCACCGTCGGGGCGGTGGCGCTGGATGCCGCAGGCCACCTGGCGGCGGCGACCTCGACCGGCGGCATGACCAACAAACAGCCCGGCCGGATCGGCGACTCGCCGCTGCCGGGGGCCGGCTGCTACGCCAGCGACGGCGTGGCCGTTTCCTGCACCGGCACCGGCGAAGTGTTTATCCGCACGCTGGCCGCTTACGATCTCGATGCGCAGATGCGTTACGGCGGATTGTCGCTGCGCCAGGCCGCAGCCCGTCTGATAGATGAAAAAATTGTGCAACTCGGCGGCAGCGGCGGACTGATCGCCATCGATCGCGAGGGGAACGTGGTGCTGCCGTTTAACAGCGAAGGTATGTATCGCGGTTACGGCGTGGTCGGTGACGCCCCTCGCGTGGCGATCTACGCTGAGGACGCGCAATGAGCGACGTTCAGCCCCCGCGCATCCCGGTGCTGGAGGTCAACAACCTCAGCGTCAGCTTTCAGCACCAGCAGCAGCGCATCCAGGCGGTTAACGACCTGTCGCTGAGCGTCTGCCAGGGCGAAACGCTGGCCATCGTCGGCGAGTCCGGCTCCGGCAAGTCGGTCACCTCGCTGGCGCTGATGCGGCTGATCGAACAGGGCGGCGGACGCATCGACAGCGGTGAAATCTGGCTGTCGCGCCCCGGCCAGCCGCGCGTCGATCTGGCCCGCCTGCCGCAGCAGCAGATGCGCAGCCTGCGCGGTGCCGATATCGCAATGATCTTCCAGGAGCCGATGACCTCGCTGAACCCGGTGTTCCCGGTCGGCGAACAGATCGCCGAATCGATCCGCCTGCACCAGGGCAAAAGCCATCAGCAGGCGCTGCACGAGGCGCGGCGGATGCTCGATCTGGTGCGCATTCCCGACGCAAACAACGTGCTGACCCGCTATCCGCACCAGCTCTCCGGCGGCATGCGTCAGCGGGTGATGATCGCCATGGCGCTCTCCTGCCGCCCGGCGCTGCTGATCGCTGACGAACCGACCACCGCGCTGGACGTCACCATTCAGGCGCAGATCCTGCAGCTGATCCGCGTGCTGCAGAAAGAGATGCAGATGGCGGTGATCTTTATCACCCACGATATGGGGGTGGTGGCGGAGATGGCCGATCGCGTGCAGGTGATGCTGCGCGGCGACGTGGTTGAAACCGGCAGCGTGGAGGCGATCTTCTCCCGCCCGCAGCAGCCCTATACCCGGGCGCTGCTGGCGGCGGTGCCGACGCTGGGTGAAATGGCCGGACGACCGCTGCCGGCGAAGTTCCCGCTGGTCGAAAACGGCCAGCGCGGCGACGAGACGCCGCAGGATACGGTGGTGCCTGGCGTGCCGCCGGTGCTGCAGGTGGCTAACCTGACCACCCGCTTTGACCTGCGCAGCGGGCTGCTTAATCGCGTGACCCGCCGCGTACACGCGGTGGAGAAGGTCAGCTTCGATCTCTGGCCCGGTGAGACGCTGGCGCTGGTCGGCGAGTCCGGCAGCGGCAAGTCGACCACCGGCCGCGCGCTGCTGCGGCTGGTCGAGAGCCAGCACGGCACCATCACCTTTAACGGCCAGCGCGTTGACCAGCTTAAAGGTGCGGCGCTGTCGCACCTGCGGCGCGATATCCAGTTTATCTTCCAGGATCCTTACGCATCGCTCGACCCGCGGCAGACGGTCGGTTTTTCGATTATGGAGCCGCTGCTGATCCACGGCATCGCCCGCGGCCGTGAGGCGCAGCAGCGGGTGGCGGCCCTGCTGGAGCGGGTCGGGCTGCTGCCGGAGCACGCGCAGCGCTACCCGCACGAGTTTTCCGGCGGTCAGCGGCAGCGGATCTGTATCGCCCGCGCGCTGGCGCTGAAGCCGAAGGTGGTGATCGCCGATGAGTCGGTCTCGGCGCTGGACGTCTCGATCCGCGCGCAGATCATCAACCTGCTGCTCGACCTGCAGCGCGAAGACGGCATCGCTTACCTGTTTATCTCGCATGATATGGCGGTGGTGGAACGCATCAGCCACCGGGTGGCGGTGATGTACCTCGGCCAGATCGTCGAGATGGGGCCGCGCCAGGCGGTGTTCGAGAATCCGCAGCACCCCTACACCCGTAAACTGATGGCCGCCGTGCCGGTCGCCTGTCCCGGCCAGCGGCGGCGCGAGCGGGCGCTGCTGGTGGATGAGATCCCCAGCCCGCTGCGCGCGCCGGGGGATGAGCCGCTGGTGGCACCGCTGGTTGAGGTCAGCGCCGGCCACTTTGTTGCCCGGCACACCATCAGCCGCGCATAAAATTTGAGCATAACGATACTAAAGGACTGAGATATGATGAATCACTCGCGTAAATGGCTGTTAACCGCCGGTCTGCTCGGCAGCATGGCTGCCGTACCGGCCTGGGCGGCGAAAGATATTACCGTGGCGGTCGGCTCGAATTTCACCACGCTGGACCCGTACGATGCCAACGACACCCTGTCGCAGGCGGTGGCTAAATCCTTCTATCAGGGGCTGTTTGGCTTCGACAAAGAGATGAAGCTGCAGAACGTGCTGGCCGAGAGCTATCAGGTCAGCGACGACGGGCTGAACTACACCATTAAGCTGCGTCAGGGGGTGAAATTCCAGGACGGCACCGATTTCAACGCGGCGGCGGTCAAGGCCAACCTCGATCGCGCAAGCGCGCCGGACAACCACCTGAAGCGCGGCAACCTGTTCCGCCCGGTGGCCGGCACCAGCGTGGTCGATGAGCATACGGTAAAAATTACCCTGAAGGCACCGTTCTCGGCGTTTATCAACACCCTTGCCAGCCCGGTGGCGGCGATGATTTCGCCGGATGCGCTGAAAAAGTACGGCAAGGATATCGGCTTCCACCCGGTGGGCACCGGCCCCTATGAGTTCGTCACCTGGAATCAGACCGATTTTGTGAAGGTGAAGAAATTCGCCGGCTACTGGAAGCCGGGCTATCCGAAGCTGGACAGCATTACCTGGCGTCCGGTGGTGGACAACAACACCCGCTCGGCGATGCTGCAGACCGGTGAGGCCAACTTTGCTTTCCCGATCCCGTTTGAGCAGGCGAAGCTGCTGGAAAAAAACAGCAAGGTTGATCTGGTGACCTCACCGTCAATCATGCAGCGCTATATCAGCTTTAACGTCACCCAGAAGCCGTTTGACAACCCGAAGGTGCGTGAGGCGATTAACTACGCGATTAACCGTGAGGCGCTGGTGAAGGTGGCCTTTGCCGGTTACGCCACGCCGGCCACCGGCATTGTGCCGCCGTCGATTCAGTATGCGCAAAGCTATCCGGCCCTTGAGTACAACCCAGCGAAAGCGCGCGAGCTGCTGAAGGAAGCGGGCTACCCGAACGGCTTTACCACCGCGCTGTGGTCGTCACACAACCACAGCACCGCGCAGAAGGTGCTGCAGTTTACCCAGCAGCAGCTGGCGCAGGTGGGCATTAAGGTCGAACTGACGGCGATGGACGCAGGTCAGCGCGCCGCACAGGTGGAAGAGAAGGGGCAGAAAGAGAGCGGAGTCCGTATGTTCTACACCGGCTGGTCCGCCTCGACCGGTGAAGCCAACTGGGCGCTGACGCCGCTGTTTGCCACCCAGTCCTGGCCGCCAGCCATCTTTAACACCGCCTTCTACAGCAATCCGCAGGTGGATAAAGACCTGACCGACGCGCTGAACACCACCGACGGCGCGAAAAAAGCCGCGCTGTATAAGGATGCGCAGGACCGCATCTGGAACGATCGCCCGTGGGCACCGCTGGTGGTGGAGAAACTGGTCTCGGCGAACAGCAAAAACCTCAGCGGTTTTTACATGATGCCGGACACCTCGTTCAGCTTTGATGATGCCGATCTGAAATAACAGAGCTTAACGCGCCCCCGCAGGGGGGCGCAGGGGGGCGCAGGGAAAAGCATGCTTAACTATTTTCTAAAACGCTTACTGGGCCTGATCCCCACGCTGCTGATCGTGGCGGTGGTGGTGTTTCTGTTTGTCCACCTGCTGCCCGGCGATCCGGCGCGGCTGATCGCCGGGCGGGAAGCTGATGCGACGGTGGTGGCAATGGTGCGTCAGCAGCTGGGGCTGGATCTGCCGCTGCCGCAGCAGTTCTGGCGCTATATTACCCACGCGCTGCAGGGCGATTTTGGCCAGTCGATGGTCTCTAAGCGGCCGGTTTCCGAAGAGATCGCGTTGCGCTTTCTGCCGACGCTGTGGCTGACGCTGTGCAGCATGGGCTGGTCGGTGGTATTTGGAATGGCTATCGGCATCAGCTCGGCGGTGTGGCGCAACCGCTGGCCCGACCGGCTGGGGATGGCGCTGGCCGTGTCCGGTATCTCCTTTCCGGCGTTTGCGCTGGGGATCCTGCTGATGCAGGTGTTCTCCGTTGAACTGGGCTGGTTACCGACCGTCGGTGCCGACAGCTGGCTGCACTATATCCTGCCTTCGATGACCCTCGGTGCCGCGGTGGCGGCGGTAATGGCGCGCTTTACCCGCGCCTCGTTTGTCGACGTGCTGCAGGAGGACTATATCCGTACCGCCCGCGCCAAAGGGGTGCGCGAGTCGCTGGTGGTTCTCAAACACGGCCTGCGCAACGCGATGATCCCGGTGGTGACCATGATGGGCCTGCAGTTTGGTTTCCTGCTCGGCGGCTCGATCGTGGTCGAGGTGGTGTTTAACTGGCCGGGGCTCGGACGGCTGCTGGTCGACTCGGTGGAAATGCGTGATTACCCGGTGATACAGGCGGAAGTGCTGCTGTTTTCACTGGAGTTTATTCTGATTAACCTGGCGGTTGATATGCTGTACGCGGCGATCAACCCGACGATTCGTTATAAATAAGGGCAGATGATGATCAACTGGCGGCGCGACGCTGCGCTCTCCACGATGCCGGTTCTGGAACGGGATCGGATTCGTACGCCCTGGCGTGAATTCTGGCGGCGCTTTCGCCGTCAGCCTGTAGCGCTGGCCGCGGCCGGCTTTGTGCTGCTGCTGCTGCTGGTGGCGCTGTTCGCCCCGCAGCTGGCCCCCTTTGATGCCGAAAACTACTTTGACTACGATCGGCTGAACGAGGGGCCCTCGGCGCTGCACTGGTTTGGCGTGGACGCGCTGGGGCGCGATATTTTCAGCCGGGTGCTGGTTGGTACCCGGCTGTCGCTGATCGCCGGCTTCTTCTCAGTGGCCGTCGGTGCCGCCATCGGCACGCTGCTGGGGCTGCTGGCGGGCTACTATGAGGGCTGGTGGGACCGCATCGTGATGCGCATCTGTGACGTGCTGTTTGCCTTTCCCGGCATTTTGCTGGCGATTGCCGTGGTGGCCATCATGGGCAACGGTATGGGCAACGTGGTGGTGGCGGTGGCGATCTTCAGCATCCCGGCCTTTGCCCGCCTGGTGCGCGGTAACACCCTGGTGCTGAAGCATCAGACCTTTATCGAGTCGGCGCGCAGCATCGGTGCCGGTGACGGCACCATCATTTTTCGCCATATCCTGCCCGGCACGCTCTCGTCGATCGTGGTCTACTTCACCATGCGCATCGGCACCTCGATCATTTCGGCGGCCAGCCTCTCTTTTCTCGGGCTGGGCGCGCAGCCGCCGACCCCGGAGTGGGGAGCGATGCTTAACGCGGCGCAGGCCGATATGGTGATGGCCCCCCACGTGGCGGTGTTCCCCAGCCTGGCCATCTTCCTCACCGTACTGGCGTTTAACCTGCTCGGCGATGGCCTGCGCGACGCGCTGGATCCGAAGCTGAAAAGCTGAGCCATAAGCTGAACAGCCGAACTTAAGCTTTTGTAAAAAACGCCGCGTTCTGCCGGTCATTCGCTAAATTTAGCAAGCCCCCCTTTTTTCTGGAGAATTTTTATGCGGCTTGCTGCCATTCTGTTCAGTGCCTCTGCCGTGCTGCTTAGCGTCAGCGGCGCGCGGGCCGATAACGTCAAGGTTGAAGAGCTGCTGGACGGGCTCGATCACCCGTGGTCGCTGGCATTTCTGCCTGACAATCAGGGGATGCTGATCACCGAACGTTCCGGTCAGCTGCGCTGGTGGCAGCCGGGCCACGCCCTCTCTGCGCCGATTAGCGGGGTGCCGCAGGTGTGGGCGCAGCGCCAGGGCGGGCTGCTCGACGTGGTACCGGCGCCTGACTTTGCCAGCAGCCGCCGCGTCTGGCTCAGCTACACGCTGAAGGGCGAGCAGGGCGCAGGGGCGGCGGTGGGCTACGGTACGCTGAGTGAAGATCATCGCCAGCTGCGCGACTTCCGCGAGGTGCTGCGCCAGCCGGGCCTCTCCTCCGGCGCGAATCTCGGTTCAAGGCTGGCCTTTGACCGTAACGGCGACCTGTTTATCACCTTCGGCGATAACTTCCACGCGGAGAAAGCGCAGGATCTCAACGCGCTGCAGGGGAAAATTGTGCGTCTGAAGGCCGATGGTTCGGTGCCTGAGGACAATCCGCTGGTCGGGCGTAAGGACGCCCGACCAGAGATCTGGAGCTGGGGAATGCGCAACCCGCAGGGTATTGCGCTTAATCCGTGGACGCATGAAATCTGGGAGAGCGAACACGGGCCGCGCGGCGGCGATGAGCTGAATATCCCGCGTAAGGGCCATAACTACGGCTGGCCGCTGGCGACCTGGGGCATTGACTACGGCGGCGACAAGGTACCGGGCTCGCAGGGGGGAGAGGTGAAGGGCACCGAGCAGCCGATCAAGTACTGGCCGGTCTCCCCGGCGCTCAGCGGCATGGCGTTCTATAACAGCGCGCGCTTCCCGCAGTGGAAAAACTCGCTGTTTATCGGCGCGCTGAAGGAGAAAAACCTGATCCGCCTGACGCTGAACGGCGACCGGGTGGTGGATGAGCAGCGGCTGCTGGGCGACCGCGGCGAGCGCATCCGCGACGTGCGCAGCGGCCCCGACGGCTGGTTGTACGTGCTGACCGATGAGGCTAACGGCAGGCTGCTGAAGGTGGGACTGGCGCCCTGATTGCGGGCTCTTTTATCTCACCCAGCGATGCACTTCCCAGCCGTGCTGTTCTGCCAGCGCGTGCAGCGGTGGCGCGGGGTTAATCACCCACGCGTGGTCGGCGTGCGCCAGCATCGGCGCGTCGTTTATCGAGTCGCTGTAGGCCCAGGTTTTATCGAATAGGTGAGGCTGTTCCGCCTGCCACTCCGCCAGACGGGTCAGTTTACCCTGCTGGTAGGTGATGGTGCCGAAAATGCCGCCGCTGTAGCGTTCATCGACGATCGACACGCCGACCGCCAGCGCCACGTCGGCACCCAGCGCCGCGGCGATCGGGTTGACCAGCTGTTCACCGCTGGCGGAGATCACCAGGATCAGGTCACCGCGCTGGCGGTGCCACTCAAGCCGCTCGCGGGCCTGAGGATAGACGCGGGGCAGGATATCGCGCTGAATAAACCGGCCGATCCAGCCGTCCACGGTGCGGGTTGCCAGCCCGGCCAGCGGGGCTAACGTGGTACGCATATAGTCTTCCATCGACAGGCACCCCTGATAGTAGTGCTCCATCAGCACCCGCTCTTCATCCAGCAGGCCGGGCGGGGCGAAGCCTTCGGAGACCAGCCAGCGCAGCCACAGGCTGGTGGTGTCATCGCTGATCAGGGTTTCGTCGAGGTCGAACAGGGCTAAATCCATTTTTTTACTCCGGTAGGGGACTGGCGGCAGCCTAACGGATTTTTGTGACAGTCATAACCTTTTTGCCAGGAAAAATCCTTCAGCGCGCCCTTACCGGCGTTATCCGTGCAAAAAAACGGCGACTCAGGCGGCAGACCAGGCGATCCTCTTATAAACTTTAGAAAACTTTACGGTTCTGCGGTTCAATTTAACGTCGTAACGCCTTAGTGTAGGACGGTTAATCGTCAGATTACGCTTCACCACTAAATGTCTTTCAAATGGATACCCGGTCCCGCCATGAAGAAAACGCGCCTGCTAACCAGCCTCACCGTGCTGGCCACCACCTCAACGCTACTGTTAACCCTCTCCACCGCTTACGCTGAGCAGGCACCTGCCGCGCCGCAGGTCGACGCCAAAGCCTGGGTGCTGATCGACTATCACAGCGGTAAGGTGTTAACCGAATCGAACGCCGATCAGCGTCTTGACCCGGCAAGTCTGACCAAAATGATGACCAGCTACGTCATCGGCCAGGCGCTGAAAAGCGGCAAAATTAACAACGACGATCTGGTCACCATCGGCAAAGATGCCTGGGCCACCGGTAACCCGGCGCTGAAAGGGTCGTCGCTGATGTTCCTCAAGCCCGGCGACCGTATTCCGGTTTCAGAGCTGAACAAAGGCATCGTCATCCAGTCGGGTAACGATGCCAGTATTGCGCTGGCGGACTACGTCGCCGGTAGCCAGGACTCGTTTGTCAGCCTGATGAACAACTACGTCAAGGCCTGGGGCCTGCAGAATACCCAGTTTAAAACCGTGCACGGGCTGGATTCAGAAGGTCAGTACAGCACCGCGCGCGATATGGCGCTGATCGGCCAGGCGCTGATCCGCGACGTGCCGGACGAGTACGCGCTGAATAAAGAGAAAGAGTTCACCTTTAACAAAATCCGCCAGTACAACCGCAACCGCCTGCTGTGGAGCACCAATCTGCAGGTTGACGGCATTAAAACCGGCCACACCTCCGGTGCCGGCAATAACCTGGTAGCCTCGGCGGTGGACGGCGATATGCGTCTGATCTCGGTGGTGCTGGGCACCGCCACGGACGCCATTCGCTTCCGTGAAAGCGAAAAGCTGCTCACCTGGGGCTTCCGCTTCTATGAGACCGTGACGCCGATTAAGGCCGATAAACCCTTTACCACCCAGCGCGTCTGGTTTGGTGACCGCAGCGAAGTCAGCCTCGGAGTGGCTAACGATGCGGCGGTAACGTTGCCGAAAGGTCAGCTGAAAAATCTGAAGGCCAGTTTTACGCTTAAAGATCCGCAGCTGACCGCGCCGCTGGCGAAAAATCAGGTGGTGGGCACCATTGATTTCCAGCTGGACGGAAAATCGGTGGAGCAGCGGCCGCTGGTGGTGATGGAAGAGGTGAAAGAGGGCGGCTTCTTCAGCCGCATCTGGGACTTCGTGATGATGAAACTGCACGGCTGGTTTGGCAGCTGGTTCGCGTAATCCAGACAACCCGTTGTTTGCTTAATCAATAAAAAAACCCGGCGTTTTTGCACTGCACCTGAATCAGTTGGCTAACCAACTTCTGGGGTGCAGGACAATTGCCGGGTTTCTTTATGAGCGAGTCAGGATCAGAACAGGGTGTAGGCCACTGCAGAGATGGCCACCAGGCCAACCAGCACCACAAACACGTTGCTCAGCTTGCCGCTGTACTGGCGCATCGCCGGTACTTTGTTAATGGCATACATCGGCATCAGGAACAGCAGCACGGCGATAATCGGGCCGCCCAGGCTCTCGATCAGGCCGAGGATGCTCGGGTCCAGCGTGGCGACGATCCAGGTGGTCACCAGCATAAACAGCGCGGTAAAGCGGTTCAGCTTGCTCTCGGTAATGCTCTTGCCGCGGCTGCGCAGCATCTTGTTCACCGTACCGTTAAAGCCTTCACGCGCGCCAAGGTAGTGGCCGAGGAAGGATTTGGTAATTGCCACCATGGCGATGATCGGTGCCAGCCAGGCCATCAGCGGCGTATCGAAGTGGTTAGCCAGGTAAGACAGAATTGAAATATTCTGCGCCTTGGCTTCCGCCAGGTTTTCCGGCGTCAGGCTCAGCACGCAGCTGAACACGAAGAACATCACCGTCAGCACCATCATGATATGGCTGCGCGCCAGGATGCGTGAGCATTTCTTCTCTGCCTGGTCGCCGTACTCTTCACGTTTTGCCACCGCAAAAGCGGAGATGATCGGCGAGTGGTTGAAGGAGAACACCATCACCGGGATCGCCAGCCACATTGTCATCATCAGCCCTTTACCGCTGCCGCTCAGGCTGACGTTGTCGAAAATCGCGCTGTTCCAGTGCGGGATCAGGTACAGCGCCAGCGCCATCAGCACCAGCACAAACGGATAGACCAGCACGCTCATGGTCTTCACGATCATCTCTTTACCGAAGCGCACGATGGTCATCAGGCCGACGATCAGCACCAGCGCCAGCAGCGCCCGTGGTGGGGCCTGCATATGCAGCTGGTGGGTCATAAAGCTTTCAACGGTGTTGGTGATCGCCACGCTGTACACCAGCAGAATCGGGTAAATGGCGAAGAAGTAGAGCAGGGTGATCAGCTTACCGGCACCGACGCCAAAATGCTCTTCCACCACCTCGGTGATGTCTTCACCTGGTTTACGGCCGGAGAGCACAAAGCGGCACAGCCCGCGGTGGGCGAAGAAGGTCATCGGAAACGCCAGCAGCGCCATGATCACCAGCGGGATCAGACCACCGATGCCGGCGTTGATCGGCAGGAACAGCACCCCGGCACCGATAGCGGTTCCGTACAGGCCCAGCATCCACATGGTATCGCTCTTGTTCCAGCCGCTGGCATCCTGAGTTGCCTCCGGGCTGAGCACCGCCGTTTGTGAAGATTCCATCGATTTCTCCCGTGTTGAAAAGGTAAATTGCTGTGCCAGACCGCTGGCTGACGTTTTGCTGCCCTTCAGACAGGCGGCGCGTCCGCAATCAATCTGGCTTTAAATACGCCATCAGCGCGCTATCAGAATGGGCAATGACAATGCCGTTTTTATTAATCGCGCTAATTTAATGGCGCACACTCTACCATCAGAAAAAATAGAAGAAAGTGCTGCTTTGATAACTCCTGGTGATCCTAATCACACTTTCATCACCTTTTTTAGGGGTAATGTCTGTCAGCCCTGGCTTACAAGGGGGAATTGACCACTAAACTGGCTTTAAAACAGGGGTTTAAACTGAATTTCACTATTTTTAAATGGTGAAATAATGAGTGGGTTGCGTGTTTTTACTACAGGGTTTACTGATAATATATTAATTTACAACAGGTTATGAATTTTATCCTGCAGCAGGTTGTTGCGCTTTTAATCATTTGCGCAACATATTTGTCTGTAAGCCGGCAACAGTATTCCGGTTGCGCAAAACAGGCAGAGTGGGTAGGAACAGGCTTACGTGGCGTCAGTAAAGGCGGGAAGGGAAATAAGCGGCAGGCGGGCAGATGATTCTTACCCGCCTGCGTTTAAATCAGTCGCGTACCCAGCCCTTGCCAATGGGCACGGCAAACAGCAGGCGATATAGCGCAGACAGGCGGGGCAACAGGCGCTGGCCAAACAGCAGCCAGAAAATTTGCGCAAACAGGCAGGCGAGCATGCCCACCAGCAGTCCGCCGAGCATATCCAGCGGCCAGTGAATCCCCAGATAGACGCGTGACCAGGCGATCGCCGCACCACAGACCAACAGCAGTATGCCGGACCAGACGCGGTGCCAGCAGATAAACGCGATGGCGAAAGTAAAGATCACCGTTCCGTGGTCGCTGGGATACGAGTCATCCGGCGCGTGGTCGAGGAACTGATGGCCGAGGCCGATGGCAAACGGCCGCGGGTGGGGAAACAGCTGCGCCAGGCACCAGGAGAATGCCAGTGCGTAAAGCAGCGCCACGGCGGTTTTCACCACCAGCACCCGCTGCGAGTGCAGCCGGCTGCGCGGCCCCCACAACCACAGGCTGACAATCAGCAGCGGCACGATGGCGATCAGGTCGCGGGCAATAAACGTGGCCAGGGCGATTAACCAGGCAGCAGAATCGCCGCTGGCGTTAATGGCCAGAAACAACCCGCGGTTTAACTCTTCCATCATAAAAAAATAATCCTCATCGATAGCCTGCGCATAAAGCGATCGCACCCGCCAGAGGCCCGTCGGTGCAGGCCCTGTGCAACGAAAAGTCGTTGTCAGGTGGGGGTATAGCACGAAATGCTTAAGGTAAAATTAGCGGCAGGCGACGTAAAGGGGGGCAGTCCCAAATCGCGTCTTTGTTTCAGTTGTGTTGAGGATTGATGACGGCTGGGTTACCGGAGGCATAAAAAAACCCGTTAAACAGAAGTTTAACGGGCTCCTCAATTTGGGGATTTCAAAGAAAAGCAGTGGCACTAATTAAGACTGTGACCCCTGCCGAAAGTTCGCTGAAATCGTCAAATTATTTTCAGCCACCCAGAACCGGCCAGAGTATCACGATCAGCGTCCCGGCCAGCGTCAGCAAAACGTTAGCAATGGCATAAGTTCCTGCATAGCCGAGTGCCGGAATGTTGCTGCGCGCGGTATCGCTGATGATCTCCATCGCCGGGGCGCAGGTGCGCGCGCCCATGATCGCGCCGAACAGCAGCGCGCGGTTCATCTTCAGCACCCAGGCGCCAAACAGGAAGCAGATTACCACCGGCACCAGGCTGACCACCAGCCCGGCGCCGAGCATCAGCAGCCCTGTTTCGCCGATGCCGTGGCTGATGCCGCTACCGGCGCTTAAGCCCACGCCGGCCATAAACACCATCAGCCCGAACTCTTTCACCATGGTCAGTGCACCCTGCGGGATGTAGCCGAACGTCGGGTGGTTGGCGCGCAGGAAGCCGAGCATGATGCCGGCAAACAGCAGCCCGGCGGCGTTGCCGATGCCAAAGCTGAAGCTGCTGAACTGGAAGGTGATCATGCCGATCATCAGGCCGATGATAAAGAAGGCGCAGAACGCCAGCAGATCGGTGACCTGGCTGTGGATGGAGATAAAGCCGATACGGTCCGCCACCGACTTCACGCGGCGGGCTTCGCCGCTGATATGCAGCACGTCACCCTTGTTCAGCATGATGCTGTCGTCGATCGGCATCTCAATCTGGCTGCGGATCACCCGGTTGAGGAAGCAGCCGTGATCGGTGAGGTTCAGCTGGCTCAGGCGTTTGTTCACCGCGTTGTTATTTTTGACCACGATCTCTTCATTGACGATGCGCATGTCCAGCAGGTCGCGATCGAACACCTCTTTGCCGTTGCGGAAGCTGGGGTCCAGCCGCGAGTGGGCATCAGGATAACCGACCAGTGAGATCTCATCGCCCGGTTGCAGCACCGCGTCGCCGTCCGGGCTGGCCAGAATACCGTTACGGCGGATGCGCTCAATGTAGCAGCCGGTCTGGCGGTAGATACCCAGTTCGCGCAGATTTTTGCCGTCGCTCCAGGCCACCAGCTCCGGGCCGACGCGGTAGGCGCGGATCACCGGCAGGTAGACTTTACGTTTGCTGTCCGGGTCGAGGCCGCGTTCGCGGGCAATCTGCTGCGCGCTGGTGGGCAGGTCCTGATGCTGCAGCCTGGGCATATAGCGCGCGGCCACGATCAGGCTCACCAGGCCAATCAGGTAGGTCAGCGCGTAGCCGAGGCTCAGGTGATCCTGGGCCAGGCTCAGGCTGCTGCCCGGCGGCAGCGTTTGTCGCAGCGTATCCCCGGCCCCGACCAGCACCGGGGTGGAGGTCATCGCCCCGGCCAGCATGCCGGCGGTCAGGCCGATATCCCAGCCAAACAGCTTGCCCAGCCCCAGCGCCAGCGTCATGGCGCTGGTCACCATCACGATCGCCAGCATCAGGTAGTTTTTTCCGTCGCGGAAGAAGATCGAGAAAAAGTTCGGCCCGGCTTCGACGCCGACGCAAAAAATAAATAACATAAAGCCGAGGTTTAACGCCTCGGTATTAATCGCAAAATGCTGCTGGCCGAGCAGCAGAGAAACAACCAAAACACCAATAGAATTACCCAGTTGAACAGGTCCCAACCGAATTTTTCCTAAACAGAGCCCCAAAGCCAGTACGACAAATAACAACAGAATGTAATTATTACTTAACAAATCTGCGACGTTTATATTCACGGTTTAACTTCTTGTTTACCAGTAAGCTATTGATGAGAAGCGGTTTATGGGATAAATTTAGCCGCCAGCACAGACGGTGGGATACGGGTTAATACCGATTGGTCACCAGCGCTAAACAGGGACTATTTTAATCGCTCTGCTCCCTTTCAGCCAGTCTGCACCGTGCCTGAATTATGCCTTATTGTATAAAACAAAATCATTATTGTAACAATCTGTCAGGCCGTTGCGGGCGTTGAATTGAATTGGGTTAAAAATAACCTGGAGAAAATTCTATGAGGTTAGAAGACATTAAGTGGTCAGGCGTGATTGCCTGCAGTTCCCTGTACGGCGTGCTGTTTCTGGCGATCCGCTATCTGATTGCCGTCAGCGGTGATGGCCACGCTCAACTCGGTCTGCTGCTGTTAATCCTGCCTGGCGCACTGGCCGCGCTGATGTCAAGAGACGCGCCGCTCACCGTGCTGCTGCTGGCGATGCTGCTGGCATCTCCTCCCTGCCTGGCGCTGATGCAGCTCAGCGTGTTTCACAGCATGGGCCTGGGCCAGGAGATCGCCCTGATCAGCAGCGCGGTCTTCTGGTGCGGTTCCGGCACGCTCGGCGTGATGCTGTGGCGCACGCTCACCAGCCTGCACCACCAGCAACATCAGTAGGGGATAGGGGCAAGGCGGCAAGCGAGAGAATCCCCGGGAGCTGACATCAGTCAGTGACCGGGGTGAACGAGCGCAGCCAACGCAGCTACGTCGCTAAAGACGGATCAATACCCGAGTATTTCGTGCTGTAGCAAGGCGGCAAGCAAGAGAATCCCCGGGAGCTGACATCAGTCAGTGACCGGGGTGAACGAGCGCAGCCAACGCAGCTACAGCGCGAAAGACGAAGGGTATTTACTGGAAGAGACCGAGGTGGGCTTTGGCATGGGCTTCGAAATCGGTAAACCCACCAATATGCGTTGAGTCCAAAAAGATCTGCGGCACGGTTTCAACCGGTTTACCGACGGTTTTTTCCAGGTCAGCTTTGCTAATCCCTTCCGCGTGAATATCAACGTAACGGAAGTTAAAGTCATCACGCTCTTCGGTCAGTTTCTCAGCCAGCTCTTTTGAGCGTACACAGTAAGGGCAGCCAGGGCGTCCAAAAATCACTGCAAACATTGATGTCTCCTCAGAATTCAGATTCGATTGTGTGATGCTTATCACAACTTATCGCTTAGTGGCGCTATGATGCCCGCAACAGACCCTGAAAGAAAGAAGGAATTACCTGTTGGTCTGATACGCGCCGTCTATCCCCGGCCGCCTGCAAAATCGCCTGTCGCCGGCCTGGCGTTTGGCATCCGCGCCGGATCCAGGCTTTAATAACGCACTGTTTCCCCTGAGCGGTGTTGCCTGCAGGAGTCCTCTATGCGTGCGTTTAGCCAGTTACCCCGGCCGGTTTTGATCCTCGAAGTGCTGGGTATTTTACTGCTGGTGCTCTCTTACCTGACATTACACGAAATGCTACCCTTGCCGGCACCGTTAAGCGGGCGGCTGGCGGCAACGGTGATGATTTTCGCGGGTATTGCCCTGATGCTGCCTGCGGCGCTGGTGATGATGTGGCGTACCGCCAGACTGATGGCCCCCGATTTATTTAACACGCGCCCTTCGCGTGACAAGAAACCACCAGGAGACAACCATGACGCCGACCATTGAGCTGCTCTGCAGCCACCGTTCCATTCGCGCCTTCACTGAGCAAACGCTGTCTCAGCCGCAGCGCGAGGCGATTCTGGCGGCCGCCCAGTCGGCCTCCAGCTCCAGCTTTCTGCAGTGCTCATCGATTATCCGCATCAGCGACCCATTGGTGCGTGAGGCGCTGGTGCCGCTGAGCGGCGGCCAGCACTATGTCGCCCAGGCGGCCGAGTTTTGGGTGTTTTGCGCCGACTTTAACCGTCACCAGCAGATCTGCCCGCAGGCGCAGCTGGGGCTGGCGGAGCAGCTGCTGCTTGGCTGCGTGGATACCGCGCTGATGGCACAGAATGCCATGGTTGCGGCCGAATCCCTGGGCTTTGGCGGCGTCTTTATCGGCGGCATCCGCAATCATATCGCCGGGGTGACCGAGCTGCTGGGGCTGCCGAAATACGTGCTGCCGCTGTTCGGCCTGTGCCTTGGTGAACCGGCGCAGGATCCGCTGCGCAAGCCGCGTATGCCGGTCAGCATGCTGGTGCATGAAAACCGCTATCAGCCGATCGACGCGGCCACGCTGGCAGAGTATGACCAGACGCTGGAAAACTATTATCAGCATCGCGACAGCAACCGCCGGGTGGAGAGCTGGAGCGAACATATCCAGAAAACCATTATTAAAGAGAGCCGCCCGTTTATTCTCGATTACCTGCATCAGCAGGGTTGGGCAACGCGCTAAGCGTATTTATGCCGGAGGTTACCGTTGAAGATTGCTTTGCTGTCCCGTGATGGTTCGCTTTACTCCTGCCAGCGTCTGCTGGAGGCCGCGCGTCAGCGGGGCCACAGTATGGAGGTGATCGATCCACTCTCCTGCTATATGAACATCAACCCCGGTGCCTCGGCGATCCACTATCGCGGGCGGCAGCTGGAGCCGTTTGACGCGGTGATCCCGCGCATCGGCTCGGCGACCACCTTTTACGGTACGGCGGTGCTGCGGCAGTTTGAGATGTGCGGCAGTTACCCGCTCAACGAGTCGCTGGCCATCGCCCGCGCGCGTGACAAGCTGCGCTCGCTGCAGCTGCTGGCGCGCGCCGGCATTGCTATGCCGGTGACCGGCTTTGCCCACTCGCCGGACGACACCAGCGACCTGATCAAGATGGTCGGCGGCGCGCCGCTGGTGGTCAAGCTGCTGGAGGGAACCCAGGGAATCGGCGTGGTGCTGGCCGAAACGCGGCAGGCGGCGGAGAGCGTGATCGACGCCTTTCGCGGGCTGAACGCGCATATCCTGGTGCAGGAGTTTATTAAAGAGGCGCAGGGGCGGGATATTCGTTGCCTGGTGATTGGCGGGGAAGTGGTGGCGGCCATCGAGCGCGAGGCGAAAGAGGGGGATTTTCGCTCAAACCTGCATCGCGGGGGGACGGCAAAGCGGGTCAATATTACCGCGGCCGAGCGGAACATTGCGGTGACCGCCGCCACCACGCTGGGGCTGGACGTGGCGGGTGTGGATATTCTGCGGGCCACGCGCGGCCCGCTGGTGATGGAGGTTAACGCCTCGCCGGGGCTGGAGGGGATTGAAAAGACCACCGGGCTGGATATCGCCGGTATGATGATTGAATGGATAGAGCGCCAGGCCAGACCCGGTTTTTGTCTAAAAACGGGTGGATGAGTTCATATTTCTGTCGTAAACGTGGTGTTCAGCGATGTTTTTACGTAAGCTAGTGCGCAATTTTATTGCGGCAAGAGAGTAAGCAAATGGATTCACTCGTCGTTCCGGACCTCGACGTGTTACGACGCTGGTTGGATCAGCAAAGCATTACCTGGTTTGAGTGTGACTCCTGTCAGGCGTTGCATCTGCCGCATATGCAGAATTTCGACGGTGTGTTTGATGCCAAGCTGGATCTGGTCGATAACGTGATCCTGTTTTCGGCGCTGGCAGAGGTGAAGCCCACCGCGCTGATCCCGCTGGTCGGTGACCTGTCGCAGATCAACGCCAGTTCGCTGACGGTAAAAGCGTTCCTGGATATTCAGGATGATAACCTGCCGAAGCTGATCGTCTGCCAGTCGCTGAGCATTGCCGCCGGGGTCACCTACGGACAGTTCCTCAACTTTATGAAGCAGAGCGAAGAGCAGATCTCAATGATCGTGCTGGAAGCCTTTGCAAATAATCTGCTGATGGTCAGCGATGACGATGAGGATGCGCCTGGCGCGGTTGCGTCCGGCAATTCGATGCTGCACTGACCCGTTCAGTTCCATCACGCGATCCTGCGGGCAGCTCGGTAAGCTGCCCGTATTTTATTCTGCCCCACTGAATCCCTTCGTTTCCCGCGCCTGCTGACCCTTTGCCTGGCGTTTCTCCCGTTATTGTTGCCACATTTTCTTCTGAATTTTTCCGGTTTATACCAGATTTTCTTTGGCGTTTAGGCCACTGAAGGCCTGTCACCGTGCGCAAACTTGCATAGAAAATCGATAAAAGCCGTTTTTTACGCTTGAGGACTGGTCTGAAAGGGTGACTGCGGCTATGCTGGCGGGGCTGCATAAAAGCGTGCAACGTCCCCGGAAATATAGGTTTTTAGTATTAACAACACCTTGAATAATGATTCAAAGTGAACCTGTATTGGCAGGCGCAAACCGGTTCGCCTGCCCGGCTTAAGACTATCTCAGTTCAGGAGGATGGAAGATGTTCAACCAACGTAAAAAATGGTTGTCAGGCGTGGTTGCAGGGTCGCTGATGGCGATCTCTGCGGGTTCACTGGCCGCAGACAAGACGCTGCACGTTTATAACTGGTCTGACTATATTGCCCCGACCACCGTGGCAGATTTTGAGAAGCAAACCGGCATTAAAACCGTTTACGACGTCTATGACTCCAACGAAGTGCTGGAAGGCAAACTGATGGCCGGCAGCACCGGCTATGACGTGGTGGTGCCATCCTCCAGCTTCCTGGCGCGTCAGCTGCAGTCTGACGTGTTTCTGCCGCTGGATCGCAGCAAGCTGCCGAACTATAAAAATCTCGATCCCGATCTGATGAAAAAGCTTGAGCAGCACGATCCGGGCAATAAATTTGCGATTCCTTACCTGTGGGCCACTACCGGCATCGGCTATAACGTCGAGAAGGTGAAAGCCGCGCTGGGCAAAGATGCGCCGGTCGACAGCTGGGACCTGGTGCTGAAGCCGGAAAACCTGGAAAAACTGAAGGGCTGTGGCGTCTCCTTCCTTGATGCCCCGGAAGAGATCTTCGCCACCGTACTTAACTACCTCGGCAAAGATCCTAACAGCAGCGATCCGAAGGATTACTCCGGTGCCGCTACCGATCTGATGCTCAAGCTGCGTCCGAGCATCCGCTATTTCCACTCTTCCCAGTACATTAATGACCTGGCAAACGGCAACATCTGCGTGGCCGTCGGTTGGGCAGGTGACATCCTGCAGGGCAAAAAACGCGCTGAGGAAGCGAAGAACGGCGTGGTGATTAACTATGTGATCCCGAAAGAGGGCGCGCTGGCGTTCTTCGATATGCTGGCGATCCCGAAAGATGCCAAAAACCCGGATGAAGCCTATCAGTTCATCAACTACCTGATGGAGCCGAAGGTGATGGCGAATATCTCCAACACCATCTTCTACGCCAGCGGCGTGAAAGCGTCCCTGCCGTTTGTTAATGACGCTATTCGCAACAACCATGGCATCTATCCGACGCCGGAAACCATGGCAAAGCTGTTTATTCTGAAGGTTCAGGAGCCGAAACTTGACCGTGTGCGTACCCGTGCATGGACTAAAGTTAAAAGTGGTAAATAACTGAATCACTGAGCCTGGCTCATTTGCTTACGCAACAGAGGTGCAGTTACCGGCCTCTGTTTTGTTATTTTCAGGGCTGACCACCCCGGTGGCACGGGTCAGTCTGCACAGCGCCGGAGAGTAATGGTAGTGAACGACGCAATCGTCCGTCCTCAACAAAAAGCTGGCAAGGCGTTAACGCCGCTGCTGGAGATCCGCAATCTGACCAAGTCGTTTGACGGCCAGCACGCGGTGGATGATGTTAACCTCACCATCTATCAGGGCGAGATTTTCGCGCTGCTGGGTGCCTCAGGCTGCGGGAAATCGACGCTGCTGCGTATGCTGGCCGGCTTTGAGCCGCCGACGCACGGGCAGATCGTGCTGGATGGCAAAGATCTCTCCCACGTGCCGCCCTATCAGCGGCCGATCAACATGATGTTTCAGTCCTACGCGCTGTTCCCGCATATGACGGTGGAGCAGAATATCGCTTTTGGTCTGAAGCAGGACAAGCTGCCGAAGGCAGAGATTGCCGAGCGCGTGGCCGAAATGCTGACGCTGGTGCACATGCAGGAGTACGCCAAACGTAAACCGCACCAGCTCTCCGGCGGCCAGCGGCAGCGCGTGGCGCTGGCACGCAGCCTGGCGAAACGCCCGCGGCTGCTGCTGCTGGATGAACCGATGGGCGCGCTGGATAAAAAGCTGCGCGACCGCATGCAGCATGAAGTGGTGGATATTCTTGAGCGCGTCGGTGCGACCTGCGTCATGGTGACCCACGACCAGGAAGAAGCGATGACCATGGCCGGGCGTATTGCGATCATGAACCGCGGAAAATTCGTGCAGATCGGCGAGCCGGAAGAGATTTACGAGCACCCGACCACCCGCTTCAGCGCCGAGTTTATTGGTTCGGTAAACCTGTTTGAGGGGCTGCTGCGCGAACGTCAGGACGATGGCCTGATTATCGACAGCCCGGGCCTGATCCATCCGCTGAAGGTGGCGTCGGATACCTCGGTGGTGGATGGCGTACCGGTGTCGGTAGCGCTGCGCCCGGAAAAAGTGATGCTGTGCGACGAAGTACCGGCCGACGGTTGTAACTTCGCGGTGGGCGAGGTGGTGCATATTGCCTATCTCGGCGACCTGTCGATCTACCACGTGCGTCTGCAGAGTGGCCAGATGATCAGCGCGCAGCTGCAGAACGCCGACCGCTTCCGTCAGGGTACGCCAACCTGGGGTGACGAGGTGCGCCTGTGCTGGGAGTCTGACAGCTGTGTGGTTCTGACGGTCTGATGGAGGAGTAATGAGCCAACTATTTACCGAACGCCGCGCCAGAGCGCCAAGCGGCCAGCAGACCGGTATTAAAGGGCTGCTGACCCGTCTGCAGATGGCGCACGGCCGTAAGCTGGTGATCGCGCTGCCTTACGTCTGGCTGCTGTTGCTGTTTTTACTGCCGTTCCTGATCGTGCTGAAGATCAGCTTTGCTGAGGTGGCGCGCGCCATTCCGCCGTATACCGAGCTGCTGAGCTGGGCGGACGACCAGCTGACCGTGGCGCTTAACTTCGCCAACTATTTCACCCTGACCGATGATGCGCTCTATATCGATGCCTATCTGCACTCGCTGCAGGTGGCGGCGATCTCAACGGCGATCTGCCTGCTGATCGGCTACCCGCTGGCGTGGGCGGTGGCGCACGCCAGGCCGTCGACGCGCAATATTTTGCTGCTGCTGGTGATCCTGCCGTCGTGGACCTCGTTTCTGGTGCGCGTCTACGCCTGGATGGGCATCCTCAACGATAACGGCATATTGAACCGTTTTCTGATGTGGACGGGTCTGACCGATCAGCCAGTTGCCATCTTATATACCAACCTGGCGGTGTATATCGGCATCGTTTACTGCTACCTGCCGTTTATGGTGTTGCCGATTTACACCGCGCTGACGCGCATCGATTACTCGCTGGTGGAGGCCTCGCTCGATCTGGGCGCGCGTCCGATGAAAACCTTCTTCAGCGTGATCGTGCCGTTAACCAAAGGCGGCATCATTGCCGGTTCAATGCTGGTGTTTATTCCGGCGGTAGGGGAGTACGTGATCCCGGAACTGCTCGGTGGCCCGGACAGCATTATGATCGGCCGCGTGCTGTGGCAGGAGTTCTTTAACAACCGTGACTGGCCGGTCGCCTCGGCGCTGGCGGTGATTATTCTGCTGATCCTGATCCTGCCGATTATCTGGTTCCACAAGCATCAGAATAAAGAGATGGGGGATAAAGCATGAATCAGTTGCCAACCATTCGTTCGAAGTGGCGCACGCTGATCCTCGCGGTGTGCTTCTTCTTTCTCTACGCGCCGATGCTGCTGCTGGTGGTCTACTCGTTTAACTCCTCGCAGCTGGCGGCCTGGGAGAGCTTCTCGCTGCACTGGTATAAGGTGCTGTTTAACGACGATGCGATGATAAGCGCGGTGACCCTCAGCCTGACTATCGCCGCGCTGTCGGCCACCGCCGCGGTGATCCTCGGCACCATCGCCGCGGTGATTATCGTGCGCTTTGGCCGTTTCCGTGGTCATACCGGCTTTGCCTTTATGCTCACCGCGCCGCTGGTGATGCCCGACGTGATCACCGGCCTGTCGCTGCTGCTGCTGTTTGTAGCGATGGCCAACGCCTTCGGCTGGCCGGCCGATCGCGGCATGCTGACCATCTGGCTGGCCCACGTCACCTTCTGTACCGCCTACGTGGCGGTGGTGGTTAACTCGCGGCTGCGCGAGCTGGACCGCTCGATAGAGGAGGCGGCGATGGACCTGGGTGCGGCACCGCTGAAGGTGTTCTTTGTGATCACCGTTCCGATGATCGCTCCGGCGCTGGTCACCGGCTGGCTGCTGGCGTTCACCCTGTCGCTCGATGACCTGGTGATCTCCAGCTTCGTCACCGGGCCGGGTGCCACCACGCTGCCGATGCAGATCTTTGCCACGGTGCGCCGCGGGGTTAACCCGGAGATCAACGCGCTGGCCTCGCTGATCCTGTTCGTGGTCGGACTCGTCGGCTTTGTTGCCTGGCGACTGATGGCCCACGAAGAGAAGCAGCGCCTGAAAGATATTCAGCGGGCGCGCGGGCAGTAACCTGTAGCGGGAACGGTTCAGGCCGTTCCCGCTGTTTTTATCCCCCCGCACGGCCAGGTTATTCCGCCTGCCGGCGTACTGAACGCTGAGCGACGTTTCTGCACCTTCCTCTTATTCCTCTTTTCCTGCTGTCATTATTAAATCGCACAAAAAAACAGCGTCATGGCTGGCAACTTCTGCCGTTTTGAACTAAATAAAATGAGGCAGGCTTATCTATCAGATAATACTTAAAAATAAGCATTATTTTTAAGGCTATCATTTAATTCCTGCTTTTATTCAGGCGGTTAGCGGAATATTCTGTCACTTCAGTCAGGAGTATTGTCACACGCTCAGTCAGGTTGACGGTAATGGGCAGCGCCATCGGCAAACAGCAGGAGAGCATAATGTCAGAGGTGTTCAGGGCCGGTTCGGTATTATCCGGGCGCGAAGCCGCTATTCCGGTGCCGGTATGGGTGGCGGCCAGCGCCATCATCGCCACGCGGCTGATCGGCGTGCTGCTGCTGGCCAACGAGCTGGGATGGCAGGAGGCGCTGAACTTTGTCCACCGCAGCGCACAGTCGTGGGATTCGACGCTGCTGTTTGTCGCCAGCCAGCTGCTGTTTTTTGCCGAACTGCGCTGTGCCTTTGCCGTGCTGCGCGGGCAGAACTGGGGGCGCTGGGGTTTTCTTGCCGTCCAGCTGTTAACGGTAATCTATATGCTGGTCGCCTCGGTCAGCGGCTTCTATCCGGAAATTTTCAGCCTTAACGGCGAGAGCACCCTGCAGATGGTGCGTTCGCTGGCCGCCAGCCGCTTCCCGGACCTGCTGGTGCTGCTGCTGCTGTTTGTGCCGCAGAGCAGCCGGGGGTTTTACCGCCGCCCGGGAAGATAGCGTAAGCTGCCATCCCCGGCGGTTTCAGGGTATACTGGCGCACTGCACTTTTGTTCCCCGGATATCAACATGCATTGCGCGCTCTATGACGCCGGCCGCTGCCGCTCCTGCCAGTGGCTTGAAACCCCATACCCACAGCAACTTACTCAGAAACAGTCGCACCTGCAGCAGCTGCTGGACGCTTTTCCCGTGGCGCAGTGGCGCGAGCCGGTGGTTTCACCGCAGCAAAAATTTCGCAATAAAGCCAAGATGGTGGTCAGCGGCAGCGTTGAACGCCCGCTGCTGGGGATGCTGCACCGTGACGGCACGCCGGTTGACCTGGCCGACTGCCCGCTCTATCCCGACAGCTTTGCCGCCGTGTTTGCCGAACTGCGCCCGTTTATCGCCCGCGCCGGTCTGACCCCGTATAACGTGGCGCGCCGCCGCGGCGAGCTGAAGTACATCCTGCTGACCGAAAGCCAGTTCAGCGGCCAGCTGATGCTGCGCTTTGTGCTGCGATCCACCGCCAAACTGGCACAGCTGCGCGCGGCGCTGCCGGCGTTACGGCAGGCGTTGCCGCAGCTGGCGGCAATTTCGGCCAATATTCAGCCGGTGCCGATGGCGATTATGGAAGGGGAGGAGGAGATCCCGTTAACCGAAAATCAGGTGCTCAGCGAACGCTTTAACGACGTGCCGCTCTCGGTGCTGCCGAAAAGCTTCTTCCAGACCAACCCTCAGGTGGCGGCCGGGCTGTACGCCACCGCCCGTGACTGGGTGCGCGAGCTGAACATCAGCGCGATGTGGGACCTGTTCTGCGGCGTTGGCGGTTTTGGCCTGCACTGCGCCACGCCGCAGATGCATCTGACCGGCATCGAGATCAGCAAAGAGGCGATCGCCTGCGCGCAGCGGTCCGCCGCTGAGATGGGGCTGGAACGGGTGAGTTTTGCCGCGCTGGATTCCACCGCCTTTGCCACCGCCGAAGGCAGCGTGCCGGAGCTGGTGCTGGTGAATCCGCCGCGTCGCGGCATTGGCGAAGCGCTCTGCGATTATCTGGAGAAGATGGCCCCGCCGTGGATCCTCTATTCGAGCTGTAACGCCGTCAGCATGGCCAGCGACATCGGCCGCCTCAGCGCTTACCGCATCGTGCGGGTGCAGCTGTTTGATATGTTCCCGCACACCGCGCACTATGAAGTGCTGACGCTGTTACAGCGCGTCTGAGGCGGCTGGTGCAGCGCAGGCCTGCCGCTGCGCCAGCCGCTCAGATCCGGGCGTGGCTTATTCCGGGAACCAGCGCTGGTTAATCTTATCGATAGTGCCGTTGGCGCGTAAGGTGTCGATCGCCGCGTTCAGCTTCGCCAGCAGCGCGTCGTTATCCTTGCGTACGGCGATGCCCAGCCCGGTACCGAAGTAGGCGCTGTCGGTAACGTGCTCACCGACGGTGCTCAGGTTCGGGTTGGCCTTCAGCCACTGATTCACTACCGCCGTATCGCCGAAGATGCCGTCCAGGCGGTTGTTCTTCAGGTCGAGGATCGCATTCTGGTAGCTGTCATAGGCCACCGCGGTGATCTCCGGGTGCTGCTCCTGCAGGTACTTCTGGTGAGTGGTGCCGTTCTCAATCCCCACGCGTTTACCCTTTAACTCTGCCAGGCTGTTGTATTTGCCTTTGCTGGCAATGACGACGGCCGAGTTGGCGTAGTAAGGCTGGGTAAAGCTGACCTGCTTGCTGCGCTCCGGGGTGATGTCCATACCGGAGATCACCGCATCGTAGCGGCGGAACTTCAGCGCCGGTACCAGGCTGTCAAACGGGTTGTTAGTAAAGCTGCACTCCGCTTTCATCTCGGCGCACAGGGCCTTCGCCAGGTCGATATCAAAACCGACGATCTGGTTATCGCTGCCCAGTGATTCAAACGGTGGGTAGGTGGCCGATGAGGCAAAACGGATCTTATCGGCGGCAAATGTCCCAAAGGTCACGCTGGCAAGCAGGGTGGCCAGAAGCAGTTTTTTCATTTTTTCTTTCCTTGCGCTAAAAATGTGCTGAACAGTATCGGTTATCGCCCGGCGAATGATTCGCCGATTAAGCGGACGTGAAGGGGGATGATCCGCCGATGCAGGCGCACCTGCATCGGGCAGATCAGTGGCGTCGCTCGAAGGCCAGCGCGCGGCGCTCGATCAGCCGCATCAGCAGCGTCAGCAGGCCGTTGACGCACAGGTACACCACGCCGGCGGCGGCGAAAACCGTCACGTCATAGGTGCGGCCATACAGCATCTGACCGTGCCCCATCACTTCCATCAGCGTGATGGTATAGGCCAGCGAGGTGCTTTTAAACACCAGCACCACCTCGTTAGAGTACGAAGAGAGCGCGCGCTTAAAGGCGTACGGCAGCAGGATGCGCAGCTGGTCTTTGCGGCTCATCCCCAGCGCCGCACAGGCCTGCCACTGCCCGGCCGGTATCGCCCGCACCGCACCGTGGAACAGCAGCGCGGTATAGGCAGCACTGTTCAGCGACAGCGCCAGCAGGGCGCACAGCCACGGCTGCGACAGCAGCGCCCACAGCCACGGAATGGTCTGGATAGTCGGAAACTGCCCCGGGCCGTAGTAAATCAGGAAAATCTGCACCAGCAGCGGCGTACCGGTAAACAGGGTGATATAAGCCCGGGTCAGCAGGCTCAGCACCGGCACCTTCAGCGCCAGGATCACCGTGAACACCAGCGCCAGCACCAGCGCCAGCAGCAGCGAGGCCAGCGTCAGCGTCAGGCTGGTCTGCAGCCCTTTCAGCAGTTCGGGGAAATAGCTCAGCATCAGCCGTTCCCTCTTTCGAACCGGGTGGTGCGCAGCTCAATACGTTTTAAAATCGCCTGGCTGAACAGGGTGATCAGCAGGTAAATTGCCGCGGCGATCGCGTACCAGGTGAAGGGCTCCTGGGTGCGCACGGCAATACTTTTGGTTTGCAGCATAATATCGTTCACGCTAATCAGCGACACCAGCGCCGTGTCTTTCAATAACACCAGCCACTGGTTACCCAGCCCCGGCAGCGCATGGCGCCACATCTGCGGCATAATCAGCCGGAAGAAGATCGCCGAACGACGCATGCCCAGCGCCTGGCCCGACTCCCACTGGCCGGCGGGTACCGCCTGCAGCGCGCCGCGCAGCGTCTGCGAGGCGTACGACGCATACAGCACCGCCAGCGCAATCACCCCGCAGAGGAACGGGCTGACGTCGAAGTTGTCGATCTGCATCTGCACCGGGATCTGCACCACCCCCAGATTGAGGGTAAAGCCGTCCGACAGGGTCAGCAGCAGCTGCGACGCGCCGAAGTAGACAAACAGAACCACCAGGATTTCCGGCAGCCCGCGAAACAGCGTGACCAGCAGGGTGCCGAGCCACGCCAGCGGCCGCCAGCGGGCAGATTCCCACACGGCGAAGATCATCGCCAGGCTTAACCCGGCGATCAGCGAACAGACGGCGAGGCCGACGGTCATCCCGGCGGCGCTGGCAAGAGAATAAAGTTCGTTCATTACTTACTGCTGGAACCACTTGCTGTAGATGGTTTTATAGGTGCCGTCGGCTTTTACCTTGTCCAGCGCTGCGTTGAATTTACCCTGCAGCTCGCTGTTGCCCTGACGCACGGCGATGCCAAGACCGGTGCCGAAGTAGGCTTTGTCGGTCACTTTTTCACCCAGCGAGGCCAGGCTGGCGTTCTGCTTCAGCCACTCGTTGACCACCGCCGTGTCGCCGAACACCGCATCAATACGGCCATTTTTCAGGTCGAGGATGGCGTTCTGATAGCTGTCGTAAGGCACCACTTTCAGCCCGGTCTGCTTATCGCTGAGGTATTTCTGGTGGGTGGTCCCGTTCTGCACGCCGATGCGCTTGCCGTTGAGCGCCGCCACGTCGTTGAATTTACCCTTCTGGGTAATAAACAGCGCGGAGTTGTCGTAGTAGGCTTTGGTAAACAGCACCTGCTGTTCACGCTCCGGGGTGATATCCATGCCGGCCATTACCGCGTCGAAACGGCGGAACTTCAGGCTTGGGATCAGGCTGTCAAAGGCCTGGTTGGTAAAGGTACACTCCACCGCCATTTCACGGCACAGGGCGTTGGCCAGATCGACGTCGAAGCCCTGGATTTTGTTGTCGGAGTCAACAAACTCAAACGGCGGATAGGAGGCTTCAGTGGCGAAGCGCAGGGTTTGCGCCGCGCCGGCACTCAGGCTGACGCTGGCAAGCAGGGCGGCAATAACCATCTTTTTCATCGTTGTATCCTGAATTAGTGCGAAAGATAACTGGCAAAGGCCGCGGTTTGCGGCTGAGAGAAGCAGCTGGCGTCTCCCTGTTCGACGATATAACCGTTTTCCATATAGACCACCCGGCTGGCGGTTTTGCGCGCCACTTCCACCTCATGGGTGACGATCACCTGGGTGATCTGCGTTTCGGCCAGCTCGCGGATAATGCTGACGATCTGGGCGGTGATTTCCGGGTCCAGCGCGGCCGTGGGTTCATCAAACAGCAGCACCGCCGGCTCCATCATCAGCGCACGGGCAATCGCCACGCGCTGCTGCTGGCCGCCGGAAAGGTGCAGTGGATAGCGATCGGTAAACGGCGTCAGGCGCAGGCGATCCAGCAGCTTCGTGGCGCGATCGTGCGCCAGCGCTTTGCTGAGACCCAGCACCCGGCAGGGGGCTTCGATCAGGTTCTGCGCCACGGTCAGATGCGGCCACAGATTATACTGCTGGAACACCATGCCGACGTTCTGGCGCAGTTCACGGATCGCCGCATCAGCGGGAGGTTTGCTGAAGTCAAAGTGGCTACCGGCGATGGAGAGCGTACCGGTACGCGGCATCTCCAGCAGGTTTAACACGCGCAGCAGCGAGCTCTTACCGGCGCCGCTTGGCCCCAGTAAAACCAACGTCTCGCCCTGCGGGCAATCCAGTTGAATGTCAAACAGCGCCTGATGAGCACCGTAGAAGCAGTTAATAGCGTTTAGTTGAATACTCATGCGCAAAAAGTGAATAGCAATTGATGCCGCGAATCTTAACGTCGACAGAATAGTTATGCAATCATCGTGGGTTAAAATTTATAAATGCGGGCAGGGTGGATAAAGATTAGCACATCATAGCGTGATGTAAGCGATTTTGGGTAAATTTAGCGCTGCGGTTATGCAGGTGTGTGACTAATGTCGAAACCGGATGGGCCGCAGCGCCATATATCCGCCGGGCGTTGTTTGTTATCTGTTCATCTCTGGCCGGGGATCGCCATTGTGCTGCTGAAAAATGGCGCAATGGCCGCAGGTGATTTGCTTCTGCTGGCGCAAAACGTACTATTACTCCCCGGACAGCTTCCCCACTTCTGATGATAAGGTGCGTACGATGAAATTTTCCACAACACCCACGCTGGAAGGCCAGCCGATTCGCGAATACTGCGGCGTGGTCACCGGCGAGGCGATCCTCGGGGCCAACGTCTTCCGCGACTTTTTTGCCGGTATCCGCGATATCGTCGGCGGGCGTGCCGGAGCCTATGAGAAGGAACTGAGTAAAGCGCGGAAAATTGCCTTTGCCGAGCTGGAACAGCAGGCGCAGTCGCTGGGGGCGGATGCGGTGGTCGGCATTGATATTGATTACGAAACCGT
>NZ_JRZZ01000014.1:79430-103011 GCF_002865965.1 Erwinia sp. B116 | reverse complement strand
ACCCAGTCGGAACAGCAGGCAGTGCTCGGTGGCCTTCGCCATATACTTTTTCACCGAGCTGACCGAAACCTGCATCCGTTCGGCGATCTGCGGGTAGGTCAGTCCTTCCAGCTGCGACAGCAGAAACGCCTGGCGCACCTTTTCACCCAGCCCGTCGAGCATGGTGTCAATCTGCTGCAGGGTCTCCAGCAGGCCGTGCTGCAGCTCCGGCGAGGGCATATGCGCTTCCGGCAGTTGCTCCAGCAGGTCCAGCCACGCGCGCTCCAGCGCGTTGCGCCGGAAAAAATCGACCATCACCCGGCGGGCGATAGTGACGAGGAACGACTTTGGCTGACGAACGGACAGCGCGTTGCCGCCGCTCAGCACGCGGAGAAAGGTATCCTGCGCCAGATCGTCGGCGTCAGCCATCGACCCTAACCGCTGCGCCAGCCAGCGCTGCAGCCAGCGGTGATGCGACTGATAGAGATCGGCGAAAGGGTCGGCAACGGCCGGATTTACTGGTGTTGGCATACAATAAGACACAACCCGGGTTAAAATTTACCCGGGCAGGATAGTTGATAATGGTTATCATTTCAATCGACAGCTAACGCCGTCGACAGGCCCGCACGCCTGCGCTCAACCGCCGTGGTACGGCCCAGGTACTACCGAATCCCGCACCACCAGCTGACCGCTGAACTGCGGTACCACCACGGCGGGCTGGTCATCAAGCAGCTCCAGCAGTTTGACAAAGGTATGCCTGATCATCTCGCCTACCGGCACGTGAACGGTGGTCAGCGGCGGCACAAAGAAGGCCGCCATGGGAATATCATCGAAGCTCAGCAACGAGATATCCTCGGGAATGCGCTTGCCGGCGGCGTAAAACGCCCGCGCCGCGCCGATGGCCATATCATCGTTACTCGCCACCAGGGCGGTAAAGGTAACTTCCCGCGACAGCAGCTGTAGCCCGGCCTCGTAGCCGGTTTGCGGCGTCCAGGCTCCGTGGGCAATGCGACGCTCGTCCCAGGCAATATGATGCGACCGCAGCGCCCGCCGGTATCCCTCAAGGCGGCTGATACCGGTGGGGGAATCGGCCGCACCGGCAATAAACGCAATATCACGGTGCCCCTGGCTGAACAGATAATTGACGGCGTCAAAGGTATTCTGTTCGTGGCAGGCAAACACGCAGCGTTCGGGGTATTTCTCCAGCCGGCGGTTAACCACAATAATCGGCTTGCTGGTTTGTTCGATAATCTCATCCAGCTCGCGCGTGGTGAGAAAGCGCGGGTAGATAATCACCGCATCGCAGCGCAAATCGAGCAGAAACTCAATCGCCTGGCGCTCCTCACGGGCGTTGTGCTTGCCGTCGGCCAGCAGCAGCTGGCGGCCATGCTGTTCGGTGACGGTGGCCGCCTGGAATAACAGCTCGCTAAAATAGGGGCCGTTATACAGGGTGTTGGTTACCACCAGGCCAATATTATTGGATTTATTGGTTGCCAGATTCCTCGCCAGTAAATTAGGCCGGTAACCGGTCTCTTCTACCGCTTTAAATACCTTATCCTGGGTGGTTTTACTGACATAACTATTGCCTGCTAATACCCGGGACACCGTCGCTTTTGACACGCCCGCTTTATTTGCCACATCCAGCATGGTAACCATAAATATATCCTGCGATGTAAATTCTTGCCGCTATAATAACCCGATTTTAAATCGTGGAACATTGCTGATAAGACGATTATAAAAAACTATACACATTAACAAGTTACAACTAAACCTTGCTACAAATCACACTTTTTCGACTCTGCCTGGCATGCCAGCAACACCCTTATACCTTACGCCATTATTTTAAAAAATAATTTAAACCGCTCGTTAACCGCTGCTTAACCTGCTTCTGATATAGAAGTTAACCCTGCCAATTACACTGTTTTTTTGTGGTCATCAACGGCGTTTGCGATCCGAATCACAAATCGTTACACTGAATCTGAAACCGGTTGCAGAAACAGGGTTCTTTCCGCTATCAATTAAGAAAAACCAGACCGGAGAACAGCCATGAATAAAATTTTACTCTGTTGTGCTGCAGGTATGTCCACCAGCATGGTGGTCCAGCGGATGGAAAAGGCCGCAAAAGAGAAGAACATCGACGTGGAGATCAACGCGGTAGGACTCGACGAATTCAACGAGCAGATCGGCCATTACGACTGCTGCCTGCTGGGCCCGCAGATCAAGTACAAGCTGGCGGACTTTAAGCCGCTGGCGGATGAGCTGAACAAGCCGATCGCGGTGATCAACACCATGGATTACGGCATGATGAACGGCGACAAGATCCTCACCGAAGCGCTGGCGATGATCAACAACGGCAGGGCCGCGTGATGAGCCGCTTCAGCGAGACCCTGTTTGGGGTGATCGAAAACCGCATCAGTCCGATCGCGGCGCGGTTATCAGGCCAGCGCCACGTGGTGGCAATCAAGGACGGCTTTATCTCCTCGATGCCGTTCCTGATCGTCGGATCCTTTATGCTGCTGTTTGCGCACCCGCCGTTTGGCGCCGACAGCCAGTGGGCGTTCGCCCGGTGGTGGCTGGGTATGGTGGAACGCCACTCAACGCAGATCATGATGCCCTACAACATGACCATGGGCATTATGGCGGTCTACATCTGCGCCGCCATCGCCTATAACCTTGCCATCAGCTACAGGATGAACGGCTTTATGGCCGCCTGCCTGTCGCTGATGTCATTCCTGCTGGTCGCCGCGCCGCAGAGCAACGGCGCGCTGCCGGTGGGATCGCTGGGCGGCGAAGGGATCTTTACCGCGATTATCGTCAGCCTGTATGCCACCGAGCTGATGCACTTCCTGCAGAAGCACAATATTGGCTTTAAGCTGCCCGAACAGGTGCCGCCGAAAATCCGCCAGTCGTTTGACCTGCTGATCCCGATCATGGCGATCTTCATTACCCTGTTCCCGCTCAGCCTGTGGGTGCAGGATCAGTTCGGCATGCTGCTGCCGCAGGCGATTATGGCGATCTTCAAGCCGATCATCTCCGCCTCTGACTCGCTGCCCGCCGTGCTGATCGCCGTACTGCTGTGCCATCTGCTGTGGTTCGCCGGTATTCACGGTGCGGTGATCGTCGGCGGTATTCTGCAGGCATTCTGGCTGACCAACCTCGGCATTAACCAGCAGGAACTCAACGCCGGCCAGCCGATTACCCAGGTGTTTATCGAGCCGTTCTGGCAGTTCTTTATCGTGGTCGGCGGCTCCGGTGCCACCATGGGGCTGGTGTTCCTCTACCTGCGCAGCCGTTCGGCGCACCTGCGTTCGATTGGCAAGCTGGGGCTGGTGCCGAGCATGTTCAACATCAACGAGCCGATTATCTTTGGTTCACCGATCGTCATGAACCCGCTGCTGTTTATCCCGTTTATCACCGCGCCACTGGTGAACGCCACCATTGCCTGGATCGCCACCCGCACCGACATGGTCAATCACGTGGTGTCGTTAGCGCCGTGGACCACCCCCGGCCCGATCGGTGCCGCCTGGTCAACCGGCTGGGACTTCCGCGCGGTGATTCTGGTCGGCGTGCTGATCGCTGTCTCAACGCTGATTTACTACCCGTTCTTTAAAATGTACGAACGCCAGCTGCTGGAGCAGGAACAGCCTGCACCCGCGAAAGAAGATGGCGACCTGAAAGCCGTGGAGGGCTGAAGCATGGATATGGAAACCACCGTAATGGAGCTGATTATTCACGCCGGTGAAGCGCGCTCCTGCTCGATGCAGGCGCTGCGTGCCGCCCGCGGCTATGACTGGCAGGAGGCGGACGCGCAGCTGACCGCCGCCTCGGTCGCCGCCAAAGCGGCCCATAAGATTCAGACCGCGCTGATCGGGGCTGATGAAGGGGTCGGCAAGATCCCCGTCAACCTGATACTGGTTCATGCACAGGATCATCTGATGAACGCCATGCTGTGCCGCGAGCTGGCAGAAGAGATCATCCTTCTGCATCGCGAGGTGCAGGCGCTGAAGCAGGCGCAGTAATCCACGCGGGGCGAGCGTATCGCCCCGAACTGAATCCGCGCTGGCAGGAAACGGCCAGCCACCACCAAGCAAGGAGTTAATGATGCAATACGGCAAGTTAGCGCCCTTCCCGGACGGTTTTTTATGGGGAGCCTCCACCTCGGCCTACCAGGTTGAGGGGGCATCAACCCTGGACGGTAAAGGCCCCTCGGTCATCGACAAGGCCAGCTTTGACCCGCGCCTGACCGATTTCACCGTCACCAGCGATCACTACCACCGCTTCGCTGAGGATGTGGCACTGTTCGCTGAGCTGGGCCTGAAAACCTACCGCCTTTCGATCTCCTGGAGCCGCCTGTTCCCTGAAGGTACCGGCGAGCTGAACGCCAGAGGCGTAGAGTTTTATCAGAAACTGCTGACTGCGCTGACCGATCGCGGCATCGAGCCGCTGGTCACGCTCTACCACTTTGACCTGCCGTGGGCGCTGCAGGAAAAAGGCGGCTGGTCCGATCCGGCCACCATCGACGCCTTCGAACACTTTGCCCGCACCTGCTTTGAACTGTACGGCGACCGGGTCAGGTACTGGCTGACCATCAACGAACAGAACATCATGATCCTCAAAGGTGACGTCATCGGCACGCTGCCTGCCGGCACCAAAGATCCGCACAAAACCCTGTATCAGCAGAACCACCATATGATGCTGGCGCAGGCGCGGGCGATGATCGCCTGCCACCAGATGCTGCCCGCGGCGAAAATCGGCCCGGCGCCGAATATCTCCTGTGTCTACCCGGCCAGCTGCAAACCCGCCGACGTGCTGGCGGCAAACAACTTTACCTCGATCCGCAACTGGCTGTATCTCGACCTCGCCTGCCACGGCCGCTACAACACCGTGGCCTGGCGCTTTATGCAGGAGAAAGGCTGGCTGCCGACCATCACCGACGCCGAGATGGCGCTGCTGAAGCAGGCTAAGCCGGACTTTATCGCCTTTAACTACTATGCGTCGGCCACCGTGGCCGCTGAAGTGAGTGAAGGAGAAGGCGACCAGCGGCCCGATCAGCAGATGGCCGGTATTGATGCCAGCGTCTACGTCGGCACCAATAACCCGAACCTGAAGAAAAACCAGTTTAACTGGTACGTCGATCCGGTCGGCTTCCGCATCACCGCCCGCGAGATCTACGATCGCTATCACCTGCCGCTGATCGTCACCGAAAACGGTCTCGGCGCTTACGATGAGCTGGAAGCAGGGAATAAGGTCTATGACGACTACCGCATCGCCTACCTCAGCGACCATCTGCAGCAGCTGCAGCTGGCGATCAGCGACGGCGTAGAGATCTTCGGCTACTGCCCGTGGTCGGCGATCGACCTGGTCAGCACCCATCAGGGGATCAGCAAGCGCTACGGCTTTATCTACGTCAACCGCGACGAGCACGATCTGAAGGATCTGGCGCGCTACCGCAAGAAAAGCTTCAGCTGGTACCAACGAGCGATCGCCACCAACGGCGCGGACCTGAACAAAGAGATCGAATACTGATGCACCGGGGCTTAACCGCCCCGCTACTTACGCTGGCGGAACGCCGTTACTGTCCGCTCTGAGACCTTCAGCCCGGCACCGGCGGCAACGCCAGCGATGTCACGGCAATTTTTGCCGTATTGACGACGTTGTTAATCTCACCAGTCAGAATAAAGGAAAGGGTTATGTCACAGCAGTTACCAAAAGATTTTCTGTGGGGCGGCGCGGTTGCGGCGCATCAGGTTGAAGGCGGCTGGAACGAAGGCGGCAAAGGGCCGAGCATCGTTGACGTGCTCTCCGGCGGCGCGCACGGCGTGGATCGGGTGATCACCGACGGCATCGACCCGGCGCACCACTACCCCAACCACCTGGCGGTGGATTTCTACCATCGCTATAAAGAAGATATCGCGCTGTTCGCCGAGATGGGCTTTAAGTGCTTCCGTACCTCGATTAACTGGACGCGCATCTTCCCGAACGGCGACGAACAGCAGCCGAATGAAGCGGGCCTGCAGTTCTACGACGATCTGTTCGACGAGCTGCTGAAGTACAACATTGAACCGGTGATCACCCTCTCCCACTTCGAGATGCCGCAGCACCTGGTAAAAGAGTACGGCGGCTGGCTGAACCGTAAAGTGGTCGACTTCTTTGTGCGCTACAGCGAGGTGGTACTGAAACGCTACCAGCACAAGGTGAAGTACTGGATGACCTTTAACGAGATCAACAACCAGCGTAACTGGCGCTACCCGCTGTTCGGCTACTGCAACTCAGGCGTGATCTTCAACGACCACGAGAAGCCGGAGCAGGCGATGTACCAGGTGCTGCACCACCAGTTCGTGGCCAGCGCCCAGGTGGTCAAACTCGGCCATCAGATCAACCCGAACCTGCAGATCGGCTGTATGCTGGCGATCGTGCCGCTCTACCCGTGGTCGTGCCACCCGGACGACGTGATGTTTGCCCAGGAGTCGATGCGCGAACGTTACCTGTTCGGCGACGTGCACCTGCGCGGCTACTACCCGTCCTACATCCTGAAAGAGTGGCAGCGCAAGGGCTACAACATTGAGATGCAGCCGGGCGATGAGCAGGCGCTGCGCGAGGGCTGCGCCGACTACCTCGGCTTCAGCTACTACATGAGTAATGCGGTGCAGTACTCGGCGAAGGACAGCGACGGCGGCCGCCATATCGAAGGCTTCCTCGGCAGCCGGCCAAACCCACACGTTAAAGCCTCCGACTGGGGCTGGCAGATTGACCCGGTGGGCCTGCGCTATACGCTGAACGCCTTCTATGAGCGCTACCAGAAGCCGATGTTTATCGTTGAAAACGGCTTTGGTGCCTACGATACGGTCGAAGCCGACGGCCAGATCAACGACGACTACCGCATCGCCTACCTGCAGGCACACATCGAGCAGATGAAGATCGCGGTGCTGGAAGATGGCGTCGACCTGATGGGCTACACGCCGTGGGGCTGCCTGGACTGCGTCTCCTTCACCACCGGCCAGTACAACAAACGCTACGGCTTTATCCACGTGGATAAAAACGACGACGGCAGCGGCACGATGGCCCGTTCGAAGAAGAAAAGCTTCGACTGGTATCAGCGGGTGATCGCCAGCAACGGCGCGGAGCTGTAAGCCGTTTACCCGCCCTGCGCCGGTCACGTTCTGGCGCAGATTAACTGAAAAGACAGCCGCATCCTGCGGCTGTCTTTTTTGCATTGATGCTGTCCGGTGCTGCTCACCGGAGAGCGACGCGGCCGCAGGGCCAACAGAAATTCAGGCGTTTACGATTGTCCCCCAGCCGCGAACGGGTTAATTAGTGGAACCGTACATAAAAACAGCAACCCCTAACCCTTAGCCCAAAGGAGCATGCAGAATGCGCATCAGTCAACCCGCCGTGCCCACGGCCCTGCGCGAAAAGGTGCTGGAGAAACTGGGTATGACTCACTACCCGGCTGCAGATCGCCCGGGTCTTTACGCTCTGTACCAGGTCTGTAGCCGCCATATTCCCTACGATAATCTGCGCCGACGCATCCAGCTTGCCGCACGGCCGGCGGAGCTGTCGCCGCTGATTGCACCCGAGCGTTTTTTTCGCGACTGGCTGAGCGACGGCGTAGGTGGCACCTGCTGGGAGTTTCAGGCCGCGCTGCACGCTCTGCTCAGCGACTGCGGTTTTACCCTGCGCTACGCGATGTCGACGGTACAGATGCCGGGGCAGGAAGGATCGCTCTATTATCACGGCACGCTGATTGCCGACGTGGACGACCAGCCGCTGATTTTTGACCCGCCGCTGATGCTCGGTGAGCCGCTGCCGTTAAAACCTCACTCGCTGGACCATCCGCTGTGGCAAAGCGGCGTGCATTTTAGCGACGGCAGCTGGTGCATCACCTGGCGACCGCTGGGCCGTCCGCCGGTCGACTGCCGCCTGTACCACCTGAACGCCTCCGCCGAGGAGGTGCTGGACCAGCGTGAAACCCTGCGCCACCTCGACTACAGCCACTTTTTCGCCTCAACGCTGATTCGCGCGCTGCATACCGACTCGATTAGCGGCATTGTTAAAGGCGAGTATATCGTGCGCCACGCGGACGGCCATGAAACCCGTCGCCCGCTATCCCACAGCCAGCAGCAGCGGCTGCTCACCGAAGAGTTCGGCATCAGCGAACGGCTGGCGGTGCAGGTGCCGGCGGGGTAAGAGGCGTTCGGCAAACCTGCACGCATCCTCCTGCCACTCTTCTCTACTGCCGGTAACGCTGCCGGACAGCCCCTGAAGATTACCGGCTCACTGACTGAGGCCCGATGCTGTAAATCGGCAGTATCAGGCCAGATGCCGCTGCACAAGCCGCAGGGTGCGCCGCCGGATCACGCCGCTGACCGGGCGGATGACTGCCCAGTAGCAGGCGAAACGAGCTTTAAGCCGGGGGGTTGGACAGTGAACAAAAAGAGCGGCTGGAATTGACAGTAGCATTGTTTCACGTAGGATCTGAACTGAGCGAGAAGCTAACTGCATTAGGGTGCAATAGTTAGTGGAAGAACCCCACAGTATCCCTAAATTCTGTGTCAGGGTGAAACCTCAACACCTTAGCCTGGAGGTGTAAAACATACAGGCATTAAAAAACCGCCTTCTGAACACGGCGGTTTTTTAATGCCTTTTATACAGCAGATGCCCCTGTCGGTGCTTGTTAAGGCTTTTAGCGCTGGTGTGAAAAAAATTCCACAACACTCTCCCATCCCAGGGAGCAACGACAGCGAGCATTTGTTGCTTCTGCTGATATGTTCCGATGAACATATACCTTGCCATCTCATCGTCATACAAGGTTTCCCAAATCTCAAAGGGATGCGCTAACGTATCCAAAGCGAGCAAAACATAACGCTCACGGGCATCCAGCCTCTTTTCCACGATATGCCTCAGGTTGCTTCTGGCAATATTCATGCTGCCAATTGGCGTACTTTTAGAGACAGCCTGCATGCTGGGATCAACAAAACCCATGTGGAACTCGAGTAATTCGACGGCCCCTCCGACACTATTCGCAGCCTGGATTTCAGGTAGGGGATCCCGGCGATTTTCACTGATAAGTTCCCTGAGGTCGGGCAGCATCAGCTCTTTAAAGGTGGGCAAATGACTGATGGCTCTGGCCATGAGTACCTTTTCTTTGACCAGTAAATTCCGAATGATTAGATGAGCTTGTCCCTCATCGTGAGCACCAAACAGCTTGCCAGTCAGAGAAACAGACCGTTATGCCAATCATGCGTATATTCAACCCGCGCGACATCTCACCCCTTTTTCCCCGCCGATTTCCCAATTGAGCGGTGCAGATCCTGGATGCGCTTCATCGACTTCATGGTTTTCTGCGGTGCGCCGGAGGCCACCGACATCACCAGCATTTCCAGGCACAGCAGCACCGTGCCGTGCAGCGGCACCTTGCCGTTTTCACCGCCGCGCGGCACGGCGATCACCGTGTGCGCCTCGCGGCTGAAGCGCGAGTCCGGGGCGTTGGTCAGCAGGATCGCCGGAATGCCCAGCCGTCGCGCTTCGGCCAGGGTGGTCAGCCCTTCGCGGTGCGCTGATTTCTGCCCCATCATGATCAGCACGTCACCGCGTTGCAGGTAGAGCAGCTGCTCGGCCAGCAGAATACCGGTGCGGTTAAGCGAAAAGGCCGGCGTGCCGATGCGGGTAAACAGCCGCGCCGTATAGTCCGCGAGGACGCCGGAAGCCCCGATGCCAAACACCGCCACCTGGCGCGCCTCGGCCAGCAGCGCCACCGCCTGCGCCATCGCCGCGCGGTTGCGCGGTTCGCTTAGCGCTTCGCAGGCGCGCAGGTGCCCTTCCACTACGAACTCAATGCTGGCATTGACGTCGCTGGCCAGCGCGCCGAGGGTGGTATCCATCTTTTCCGCCGAGTTGACCGCCGGGCCCAGCCAGCGCTCGATGGTCTGTTTCAGGTCACGCAGCCCGGCAAAGCCGAGCGTCTGAATGGCGCGGATCACCGTGGCGTCCGAACACCGGGTGGCCGCCGCAATCTCCATCGCGGTGTGCTCCAGCACCACCTCACGATGCTCATTGATGTAGCTGACCACCGCGTACAGGCGCGGCGTCAGCAGGTGCGCGCGGGCGCGAAAGCGTTCGCCAAACAGATCGACGCGGCGGCGTGAGGCGTGCGGCAGGCTCATGGTTCCCCCTGCCTTTCCGGCAGCGTGCGGCCGGACAGATGGGACTGCACCTGGGCCACCAGCAGCCCCAGCGCGGCAAACGAGTTGGAAATCACCTCATCGCGCGACAGCAGGACGTAATGCCCCTGGCGGCAGGCCTGCAGGAACTCGCAGAAGCCCGGCATCACCCGGTTCATATCGGCAATTTCGTCCGCCGGCTTACCGCCGGTATCCGCCCGCCAGGTGTCAAACACAAAGTCGGCGTCCAGCTCCGGCAGCTGCTCGGCGCTGACGTCGATGCGGCCGCCGTCGGGGATCGCATCAACCAGCGGCGGGAAGCGGAAGCCGGCGTCGCGCAGCACCCGCCCCAGCGAATGGTAGCTGTGGTGCACGGTAATCTTGCCGTTGTTGGCCTGGATCACCGACACGGTCATCTTTTGCGTGTCCACCACGTGGCGCAGCTGCTTAATCTGCTCCTGATAGCGGCGTTCAAGGATCGCCAGCCGCGCCCGGGTGTCGGTCAGTTCCGCCAGCTTCGCGTAGATGCGCGGCGCACCGCCGAGCAGGTGATCGATGCTGACCGTCGGTGCGATCTTCTCCAGCTGTTCGATCGGCGTGTTGCGCCCCGGTTCGGTGATGATCAGGTCGGGTCTGGCCGCCGCCACTGCCTCAATATCGATATCGGCGGTGCCGATAAAGCGGATCGGCGAGTTATCAAAATCAACGCCGGTCAGTAATCCGCTGGAGCGCAAAAAATGGCTGCCGTCCGGACGGGTGCGGCCGTGGCTGGCCACCGGCATCACCCCCAGCTCAATCAGCGGAATGGTGATATCCAGATCGTGCAGCGACACGATGCGCAGCGGATGCAGCGGCACCTGCACCGTGCGGCCCAGATCGTCGGTAAAGGCGCGGGTGGCCTGGCCCGGGGCGCGGTCAGCCCGCGCCGCGCCGGCATCGGTAGCGGGGGCAGAAGCGGCCTGAGCTGGTGTTTTGCCCGCTGATTCGCCCGCAGCAGAGGCTGGCGCGTTGGCCGCTGGTACGTTCGCAGCCGCAGAGGCATCCACACCGGGTGCTGTGGTCTGCGCAGCAACTGCCGCCGTGGCGATCGTGGTAGCGCCGCTCAGCAGCAGCGCGGTTAACAGAGTTCGCATAGGGTTCCTTATCACATCAGAGTGCGTCACGGCGACGCCAGAGCAGCAGCAGGAAAAAGGGCGCGCCGATCAGCGCCATCACAATACCGGCCGGGATTTGTAACGGCGCAAACGCCAGCCGCCCGACGCTGTCGGCCAGCAGCACCAGCAGCGCCCCGATCAGCGCGCTGCCGCACAGCAGCGCCACCTGGCCACCGCGCAGCAGCAGACGGGCGATATGCGGGGCGATCAGCCCGACAAAACCCAGGCTGCCGACGCAGGAGACGCTGGCGGCAGTGAGCAGCACCGGGGCAGTAAAGCGCACCCACGCCAGCCGGCGCAGCCGCACGCCCAGCCCGCTGGCCGTACTATCGCCGAGCAGCGCCACATCGGCCGCGCGGGCGGTGAAAAACAGGATCGCCGCCGCCGGCAGCGCCCAGCCGGCGGCCAGCCCCAGCAGTGGCCAGGTGGCCGCGTGCAGGCTGCCCGCCAGCCACATCAGCGCGGTCTGCACGTCACGCACGTCGGCGGTGGTGATAAACACCCCGGTGGCGGCGGCAAACAGCCACGAGACGCCAATGCCGATCAGGATAAAGCGCGGCCGCGAGATATCCCGCGCCAGCGCCACCACCAGCAGCGCCACCAGCAGCCCGCCGGCCATCCCCGCCAGCGGCCGCCACAGCAGGCTGGCGGCCGGAAACAGCAGCACCAGCGTCAGCACCACCGCGCTGGTGCCCTCCTTAACGCCGATCAGTCCCGGGTCGGCCAGCCCGTTACGGGCGATCGACTGCATCGCCGCCCCGGCCATGCCCAGCATCGCGCCACACAGCAGCGCCATCAGCAGGCGCGGCAGGCGGATGTCCCACACAATATAGTGCTGCTCTGCGGCCAGCGACTGCGGATAAAACAGCGCCCGGCCGATGGCGGAGGCGGGCACCGGCAGCGATCCCTGGGTCAGGCTGGCCGCCAGCAGCATCAGCGCCAGCCCGGCCAGCCCTGCGCCCGCCAGCAGCAGACGCGGGCGCAGCAGCAGGCTGTAGCGGCCCAGCCGCAGGTGACGGAACCCGGCCCGACGTTCAGAGGCGATCATTTAAAAGTCCTTGCGGCGATCAGGATAAACACCGGCGCGCCCACCAGCGCGGTCATAATCCCGGTGGCCAGCTCCTGCGGGGCCAGCAGCGTGCGTGCGGCGATATCCGCCAGCAGCAGCAGCAGCGCCCCGGCCAGCGCCGAGAGGGGCAGCACCACGCGCAGATCGTTGCCCACCGCACGCCGCACCAGCTGCGGCACCACCAGGCCGATAAAGCCCACCGGCCCGGCCAGCGATACTGCGGCACCGCACAGCAGCGCGGCGGCCAGCAGCGCGATAAAACGGGTGCGCGCCACCGGTACCCCCAGGCCACTGGCGGCGCGATCGCCCAGTGCCAGCATATTCAGCCGCGGGGCGATCGCCAGCGCCAGCAGCACGCCGGTCAGCGCAGGGATAGCGGCCGCAGCGGCGGCGGGCCAGCGCTGGCCGGCGAGGTCGCCCGCCAGCCAGGTGCGCATCGCCAGCAGCGTCTGCTCATCGAGGATCAGCACCGCCGCGGCGATCGCCGAGGCAAAGGCCGACAGCGCCACTCCGCACAGCGTGACCTTGAGCGGCGTCAGCCCGCTGCGCCCGGCGGAGGCCAGCAGCATCACCAGCGCAAACAGCGCACCGCCCCCGGCGGCGGCCACCAGCGGCCGCAGGCCGAACAGCCCGCTGCCGCTGAGACCGAGCGCGCTGCTCAGCACCACCGCCAGCGCCGCCCCGGCGTTCAGCCCCAGCAGGTGCGGTTCACCCAGCGGATTGCGCACCACCGCCTGCAGCAGCACGCCGGCCACGCCGAGCGCCGCGCCGGTCAACAGCGCGGCCACCAGCCGCAGCAGGCGCAGATCGACGATGACCCGATGGTCAAAGTTACGCGGCTGATAGTCGAACAGCGCCTGCAGCACCGTCGCGGGGCCGATGCTGCGGGCACCGATGCCGAGATGGAAAACCACCGCCAGCAGCAACAGGCCGAGCAGGCTCAGGGTGCTCAGCGCCGCGCGCGCCCGGCGGCGCAGCTGCGCCGTCTGCAGCGGGTTCATCCGGCGCTACCCTGGCGCTGCGGGAACGGAATAAAGAACGGTTTCTGCGTCAGCGGGTTGACCGCCGTCTGCACCTGCACGTCAAACACCGCCTCAATCAGTTCGGCACTGCAGGTCTCACCTTCGGCCACCACGGCATGCAGCCGCCCGGCTTTCAGAAACACCAGCCGATCGGCATAGTTAACCGCAAAGTTCATATCGTGCAGCACCACCACCACCGTGCGGCCATGCTCACGGGTCAGCGTCTGCAACAGTTCGAGGATCTCCACCTGATAGCGCAGATCGAGGTACGTGGTCGGTTCATCAAGCAGGATGGTATCGGTCTGCTGCGCCAGCGCCATGGCAATCCAGCAGCGCTGGCGCTGCCCGCCGGAGAGACTCTCGACCGGCAGGTGCGCCAGCGCGTCGGTGTCGGTCAGGCGCAGCGCCTCGGCCACCGCCTGCTGGTCGGCGTCCGACCACTGGCGCATAAAGCCCTGCCACGGATAGCGCCCACGGGAGACCAGCTCAAACACCGTCAGCCCGTCCGGCAGCAGCGGCGTCTGCGGCAGCATGCCGAGCCGGCGGGCGATCTCACGGGTCGGCTGCTGATGAATGGCTTTACCGTCCAGCCGCACGCTGCCGCCCAGCGGCAGCAGCATGCGCGCGATGGTGCTCAGCAGGGTGGACTTGCCACAGCCGTTGGCCCCGGCCAGCACGGTCATTTTCCCCTGCGGAATGGTCAGGCTGACGCCATCCACCACCACCTGGCGGCCATAGCCGACGGACAGGCGATCGATAACGATCCCCTGCTCTGACGGCAGCGCCGCGTGACCTGCTCCGTTTTCCTGCCGTTGTAACATGACCCGCTCCTGCACCGGCTTCGGCCATTAGCTCAGCCTGACCGCCCGCACATTAAATAAAAATAACTCTCATTCGTCTTCACGATCATGCGGAGTTAACATGTAGTAGTCAAGCGGCGTATTGTTTTACTACATCGCGATTATTTCGATGAAAAAAACCCTAAAAAAGCAAAGGAATTAACCTTATTAAATATATAAAAATCATAATGTTAAATGAAAAATATTAATTTTAAACCCGGGTTATTTCGCGACGTAGTCAACCGCTAAAATTTTTGCGTATTTTACGTTTACTACTACATAGCTACATGTTTGAATGATTCTCAATTACATGTCTGGCGGCACCCGTCGCGTTAACGGACAGAGCAGCGGCCACGCCGCTAACCGGGCAATGATGACTTTAGCTCTGCCTCTGCGGGCAGGATCGGACAGTTTGCGGGAATCAAAATAATGACAGAGTTAACATCTGCTATTTCGGGGAAAAAAGGGCGTGCGCTGTTTTCAGCGCTGTTTATTGGCGCACTAAGCGTGCCGGCTGCAGGTGCAGCACAGACTGCGGATGCGGCGGCCATCCTCAATGCCAGTAATGCCAGTAATGCCAGGACAAGCATCAACACTACCAGCAACGCCAGCAATACCGGTGACACCAGCAGCAAAACCGGCGGCGGCAAGACCAGCGACAGCGATACCGGCAACGCCAACAAAGCCGGCAACAGCAACAGCAACAGCAACAGCAACAGCAACAGCAACAGCAGCAGTGAAACCGGCAGCATCACCGTAACAGGCAAAACCGCTGACGCCAGCCGCACGATGACCAGTGGCTATCAGCCGCTGAATACCAGCACAGCCACGCTGACCACGATGCCGCTGCTCGATGTGCCGCAGGTGGTCAATACCGTCAGCGACCGGGTGATTGCCGACCAGCACGCCACTACGCTTGACGAGGTGTTAAACAACGTCAGCAACGTGGTACAGACCAACACGCTGGGCGGCACCCAGGACGCCTTTGTACGCCGTGGTTTCGGCAGCAACCGCGACGGTTCGGTGCTGACCAACGGCCTGAAAACCGTGCTGCCGCGCAGCTTTAACGCCTCGGTAGAGCGTGTGGAAGTCCTGAAAGGACCGGCCTCAACGCTGTACGGTATTCTCGACCCCGGCGGGCTGATCAACGTGATCACCAAACGCCCGCAGCAGACTTTCAGCGGTTCGATCCAGGGCACCTCGACCAGCTTTGGCGGCGGCAACGGCGCGCTGGACGTCACCGGCCCGATCGCCGGCACCAGCCTGGCCTACCGGCTGATCGGCTCGGTGCAGGATGAGGACTACTGGCGCAACTTCGGCAAGGAGCGCAGCAGCTTCTTCGCGCCGTCGCTGACCTGGTTTGGCGATGACGCCACCATCAACGTTGCTTACTCGCACCGCAACTACAGCACGCCGTTCGATCGCGGCACCATCTTCGATCTGAACACCGGTCACGCGGTCAACGTCAGCCGCGAAACGCGCTTTGATGAGGCATACAACATCACCACCGGCGAATCGCACCTGGCCCAGCTGAACGGCGAATACCGCCTCAACAACCAGTGGACGGCGAAGTTTGACTACAGCTTCAGCCAGGATAAGTACGGCGATAATCAAGCGCGGGTAATGGCCTATGACGCCGCCACCGGCAACCTGACCCGCCGCGTGGATGCCACGCAAAGCTCCACCCAGCAGCAGCACGCCGCACGCTTCGATCTGCAGGGCAACGTGGTGATCGGCGGGCTGTATAACGAGATCCTCACCGGCGTGGCCTACGAGTACTACGACCTGCTGCGCACCGATATGATCCGCTGTAAGAACGTGAAAGATTTCAATATTTACCACCCATCTTACGGCTCCACCGGCAAATGCACCAGCGTCTCCGCCGCCGACAGCGATCAGCGCATCCGCCAGGTGAGCTACTCCGGCTACGTGCAGGACGCGCTGTACCTGACAGATCAGTGGATTGCGGTGGCGGCGATGCGCTACCAGTACTTTACCGAGTTCGCCGGCAAGGGCCGCCCGTTCAATACCAATACCGACAGCAGCGACAGCCAGTGGGTGCCAAAGCTGGGGCTGGTGTATAAAGCGACGCCAAACGTATCGCTGTTTGCCAACGTCTCGCGCTCGTTTATGCCGCAGTATTCGATTGCCAGCTACATCGGCGAGCTACCGCCGGAGACCGCTACCGCCTATGAGGCCGGTGCCAAGTTCGATCTGTTTGATGGCGTGACCGGCAATATCACGCTGTTCAACATCGATAAAAACCACGTGTTGTATAACGACACGGTAAACGGTGAAACGGTGGCAAAAACCGCCGGTAAGGTGCGTTCCCGCGGTGTGGAAGTTGATCTCGCCGGGCGGCTGACCGATAACGTCAATCTGATCGCCAGCTACGGCTATACCGATGCCAAAGTGATGGAAGACCCGGATTACCAGGGCAAGATGCTGCCCAACGTGCCGCGCCACACCGGTTCACTGTTCATGACCTATGACTTCAACAACGTCTGGGACGGCAATACGCTGACCGTCGGTGGTGGCGGCCATGCGGTGAGCCGTCGCTCCGGCAACAACGGCGAGGACTATTCGTTGCAGGGTTACGCGGTAGCGGATGCCTTTGCCGCTTACAAGATCAAGACGCAGTATCCGGTGACGCTGCAGGTGAACGTGAAGAATCTGTTCGACAAGACCTACTACACCTCATCGATCGCCACCAATAACCTCTCTAACCAGATTGGCGACCCGCGCGAGGTACAGTTTACGGTGAAGATGGACTTCTGATCCGCCTGCCCCCTTCCTGGCACCTGCGTTGCTGCTTTAAGGGCATCGCTTTTTGAATTGGTGCCGGGTTCGGACCCCTTCCTGGCACCTGCGTTGCTGCTTTAAGGGCATCGCTTTTCCAATTGGTGCCGGGTTCGGCCGTTGGCGACAGAACGCCGGGACGCCGTTAATTTTTTAAAGCCCCAAAATCCGGGCTTTAAAAAATAATCCATCCATGGAGGCTCGGACGGCGCATCCTTGCGCCGTACGCCCGGCTAACCTGCCCGCCAACGGCCTCCCTGCCAGCAATTGCGTAGCTGTTAAGGACATCGCTTTTCGCCTGGGTACTGAAGTCTAAAAAGTGGTTACTGTCTGGTCTGGTTTGGTTTGATCTGATTTGGTCTCAAAACAGCGACGCAAAAAAATAGCAGGCAATCGGGGTTTATCCGGATAAGCGGACCTTCGGGCACACGGACGTGCCCGGCAGAGCCCAGGGACGTTATTGGCGTGTCCGCGTTCCGGATAAACCCCGATTAGCCAGGCACTGAAACCTGAAGCGACCAACGGCCTCAAAGCAACACCCCGATAAACCAGGCACCGGAACCCGCAGCAACTTCAGACAGCAACACTGAAGCCATAAGGCAATCGGGGTTTATCCGGATAAGCGGACCTTCGGGCACACGGACGTGCCCGGCAGAGCCCAGGGATGTTACTGGCGTGTCCGCGTTCCGGATAAACCCCGATTAGCCAGGCACCGGCACCTGAAGCGACCCGGCCCAAAGCCACTCCCCGATAAGCCCGCCCCTGTCTTCAAAGCGACTATGCCCTTAGCCCTTAGCCCTTAGCCCTTAGCCCTTAGCCCTTAGCCCTTAGCCCTTAGCCCCCTTCTGCTATAATCAGTCATAACTAAACATTATCCTATCGGCAATTAATGCCGGATTTAGTGGAAAAAGAGATAACCAATTCGTAATAAGAATAATTATCAAACCTATTTAAAAAACAGAAAGATTTATATTTAAATAAAAAATTAACCTAACAAAATCAGTTAATTGAAAATTAGTTAAAGAAAAATAGCCTTTGCTATACTTACAGGGTTTTTATTTTAAAAAGATGCGTGCATAATGCGCAGAAATCACCTGTGACCAACAGCCAAAAATAAATTAAGGAGTCATTATGCTGACCAATGAAATGACCGCAAAACTGAACGACCAGCTGAACCTCGAATTCTACTCTGCCAACCTCTACCTGCAGATGAGCGCCTGGTGCACCGATAAAGGCTTTGACGGTGCCGCCGCCTTTATGCGTGAACACTCCCGTGAAGAGATGCAGCATATGCAGCGTCTGTTCGGCTACCTGAGCGACACCGGCGCAATGCCGGTACTGGGCACCATCGACGCCCCACCGGTGACCTTCAACTCGCTGCACGAAGTACTGGACCTGGCCTATCAGCACGAACAGCTGATCACCGGAAAAATTAACGAACTGGCTCATGCTGCCATTACCACCCAGGACTACTCCACCTTCAACTTCCTGCAGTGGTATGTTGCCGAACAGCATGAAGAAGAGAAGCTGTTCAAATCGGTGCTGGATAAACTGGCGCTGGTCGGTAACAGTGGCCAGGCGCTGTTCTTTGTGGACAAAGATCTGAAAGATCTGAGCGCCAATACCCACAGCCACCAGGCGTAATCTCCCGCCCGATCGCTGAAAAAAAACGCCTGATGTGCTGCATCAGGCGTTTTTTTATGGCTGAAAACGGAGAGCGCTGCTGCAGAAAATGCACAGGGCTCCCCTTATACGCTTACTTTGTTGGCTTCAGCGTCACCCAGTATCCCGGCTGATAAGCGATCGGCAGGAACTTCTCGTGGAACTCGCGGAAGGTGGCGTCCGGATCGATATCCTTGAACAGCTCCGGGTGCAGCCATTTGGCGATCGCCTGGATAGCGACAAACTGGTATGGGCTGTCGTAGAACTGGTGCCAGATGGCGTGCGCGTTGCCGTTAGTGGCAACCGGCAGCGTGCTGAAGGCCGGACGGGCCATCAGCGCGGTCAGACGTTGGGTGGCAACGGTCAGATCGGCACCTGGCCCTACGCCCACCCAGCCGCCGGCGGTGTTGTAGTTCTTCCAGTTAGCGCCGGTGACGATCGCAACGTCAGGACGGGCGGCGATAATCTGCTCCGGGTTCAGGGTGCCAAAGGTGCCGGGGATCAGACCCTTTGCGATGTTGATGCCGCCAGCCACTTCCACCATACGGCCAAAGTTTTCGTCGCCAAACGACATGCAGCACTCTTCGGTGTAGCCACCGGCGCGATCGAGCATCACCTTCGGACGCTTGCCGTGGAAATCCTTCAGCCGGTCGGTGACGATGTCGATCTGCTTTTTGCGGAAGGCGATAATCTCTTCCGCCCGCTGCGGTTTGCCCACCAGCTGGCCCATAATGCGGATGCTTTTCTCCGCGTTCTCAAACGGCTTTTCGCGGAAGTCGATAAACACCACCGGAATGCCGAGCTTGTCGAGCTTCTCGGTCAGCTTAGACTCGTCGGTGGCCGCTTTGGACTCCAGGTTCATCAACACCAGGTCCGGCTTCAGGGTCAGCGCCTGTTCCACGTTAAAGGTGCCGTCTTTGGCACCGCCGAAGGTCGGCAGCTTTTTAATCTGCGGATACTTTTTAGCGTAGATCTCATAGCTGTCGAAATCCGCCTTAGGCAGATCGTCGCGCCAGCCGACCACGCGCTGGAACGGCGCGTCGGTATCAAAAGCGGCCAGCAGATAGATCTGCCGCCCTTCGCCGAGGATCACCCGCTTCACTTCGGATTTGATTTCAACCTTACGCCCGCTGACGTCTTCCACCGTAAACGGTGCCGCCAGCAGTGAAGCAGAGGCGCACAGCCCCGCCACCAGAATTAACGCTTTACCCCAGATCGTCATAGCTACCCCACAAGGACAATGATTATTATTCTCAGAAAAATCGTGCCCCGGCATGCTACGTGCAGGTGAAAATGAAAACAATATCGCGGAAGAAATTTCGTCGGGTGACAGTCACCCTGCCGAATGGCAGGGTACCAAAAGCAGCGCGGACGTAAGTCCGCAGCAGGCGTGAAACTCAGAACGATAGCCGGTAAAATTTGCTGTCCACCTTCATTACCGGAAAGCTCTCCGGCAGTGCGCTGACCGCAATCTCGTCAAAACCGTTCTTCTCATAAAAGCGGTGCGCAGCAAGGAATTTCGCCGTGGTGCCCAGGTAAACATCCTGTAGCCGGCGTGCCCGGGCATGCTCCAGCAGCGTATTCAGCAGCGCGGCACCGGTGCCGAACTGACGGCCGCGGTACTCTGCGGCGACAAACATTTTGCGCAGCGCCGCCTGGCGATCGCCAATGTCCTTCAGGCCGATGCAGCCAACAATGACGTCACCGCTGCGCGCTATCCAGAAGCCGCCGTTACCCTGCTGGTAAAAATGCTGCACGTTACGCAGATCCGGCTGCTGATCGGCGGTGATATCAATGCCGAACTCCTGGTTCTGGATGCCAAGGATCAGCGCGATCACCGCCTCCTGATGCTGCGCCTGGTAAGGCTCAATCACTATCGATTCACCGGACATCACCGCCTCCTTTATACGGCCAGCGCACGTTCAACGTGCAGCAGGCAGGTGGCAAATACGTCTTCGCTGACTCCCCGCGCGACCGCGTCAGGGTCTGCGTCACCGGTGACGGTAAAGTCAGCCCACCATTCGGCCAGCGTCTGATTGCTGCCCTGCGGGGTGAGCTTAATCACCGCCACATAATCCTTAACCGGCATTGGCCCTTCAACAATCGCGTAATGCAGCTCAAAGGCGTCGGTGTCCAGTTTCAGCAGCTTTTCCCGCACGATGCCGTCCGGCACCGTCAGCCGACGCACCACGCCCGGCTCGGTGTGGCTGGCACCGTTTTCCAGTTCACTGTGGGAGATGGCCGGGTGGATCGCCGGCAGGCCGTTAAAATCGGCCAGCAGCGACCAGATTACGGCGGGTGCGGCGGCAATGGTGCGGCTGGCGTAAGCAGTATGGGGCATGTTCAGTCCTTAAAAGAGCCTTGAAGGATCATCAATCTAGCACGTTCATATCCTGAGCCGGTTAACCCTTTCAGGCGGCAACAAAAAACCGGTCTCAGGGACCGGTTTTTTTCGCCAGACATTCTCGTTAACGGAAGCGTTGCTGCCTGTACGCCGGATGTTAACGCCCGGCTACGGCCGCGTCATGCAGGTTCAGGCGCTGCCAGAAGCTCTGCTGTGCGTCACCAGAGAGCGGGTAACCGGCTTCCAGCGCGGTGCGCACCATCAGCTGACGACGCTGTGCGGCGCTGAGTGCTGGCAGCGCCGCTTCCAGCAGCACTTCTGCACCTTCCGGCACCACCACCGGCGCGGCTTTCACGCTGGCGCGCGGCAGGTTGTAAGTCATGGTAAAGCGGTAGAAAGTGCGCATCGCCGGGGCCGCGAACGGATCGTCTTTCGTCGCCACCTTCGCGCAGGCCGCCAGCGATGAACCGCACTCTTTCTCCAGCGCCGCACGCAGCTGCTGCTTCGCCTCATCGAACAGCTTGCGGTACGACGGATCGTTAAGGTAATGCGCCACGTTGCGCTGCGCCACCATGCGGGACCCCATCACGTCCAGCGGATAGTGAACGCCGAGCACGATGCGCGAGTAGCCGTAGCGCGCCCCGCGATCGACCAGCGGCACGAAGCGTTCCGGGATCATCTGCGCCAGCAGCAGCGCGTCGGTGTAGCCGGTGTTGGTGTGGCCGCTCGGGAAGGAGCCGCCGTCGGCGGTGTACGGGTGGCCATCTTTCACCACCGCCGTGTCCGGCACCCGATGAATGGTGTTGCCGGCGATCAGGAACGGGCGTTTATTGTCGAAATGCTTTTTCGCCTCACCGGTGCTGACCTCGCTGGCCTTCAGCAGCGCGGCGGCGCGGCCCAGTTCACCCTTGTCGTAGGCGCGAATAAACGCTTCGCCCAGCTTCGGCCCCAGCGCGTCGGCGAGGAAGTAAAGGTAGTTCTGGCCTTCGGCTTCCACCAGCGCCTGGCGGCGGGTGGCGTCAGAAGCGTTGAGGTTGATGCTTTCCACGGTGTCGAGGTTCTGCTTCAGCGTCGCCTGCGGCAGCGCGGTAAAACCGCTCAGCAGCGCAATGCCCGCCTGCTGGTTGGCCTTTTTAGCGAAATCGTAGCCGCTGGCCTTAAGCCAGGCTTTATCCACCTGTTTACCGCCCTGCTTTGCCGACTCCAGCTGGCTGCGCATCACGCTGGCGTAGTCCCCTTTGATGCTGGCGATCAGCGCGTTCTGTGCCGCGCTCTCCAGCGCTACGTAGGGCTGGCTGGTGCTGGCCGGGGTGGTGGTACTGGCGATAGCGGCTGCCTGCGGCAGCGTGGTGCCGGCGGCGTGCGCCAGCGGACCGGCCAGCAGCGCGGCGGTCAGAAGGGTGAGACGAAAGCGCATGTTTTTATCCTTAGAATCATCAGTCGGTTAACCTTGCCGCCAGCAGGTTAACGCCGCAATATGACGCTTTTTTGACAAGTCACATCCGGATACACTCCGGATTTCCCCGTCGCCTGCCCCCTTCACACCTGCCACGGCAGCACGCCGCGGTGCTTACGGCCGAGCAGCGATGCCAGCAGCATCAGCAGCACCACCAGCAGGATCATCAGGCAGCCGACCGCTGCCGCCAGCGTGGATGAGCCACCCTCGTCGAGGAAGACGATGGTCGGGCCGATGGTTTGCGTGGCGGACGTCACCAGCAGGATCGATACCTGGATTTCATTCAGCGCGGTGAGGAACACCAGAATCGCGCCGGCAATCACCGAAGGTGCCACCAGCGGCAGCAGGATATCACGCATGCGGCGCAGGAAACCGGCCCCGGCCAGCTGCGCGGCCTCGTCCAGCGATCGTTCAACGCGGGCAAAGCCGGCCAGCGTCGGCCGCAGCACCAGCGCGAGAAAGTTCGACAGGTAGGCGGCGAGGATAATCCACACCGTACCATACAGGCTGACGTTGAGCAGCGGGATCGGCTTAAGGAAGAACAGCAGTGCGGCGATGCCGGTAACCACGCCGGGCAGCGCGTACGCCAGTTCGCTGGAGAGATGCAGCACCCGCACCAGCCGGGTGCGCCGCCAGCTCAGGTAACAGGCCATAAACAGCGCCATCAGCGTCAGGATCGCCGCCGCCAGCAGCGTCAGCCCGAGGCTGGTCACAAACGCATGGCGCACCGCCGGGTAGTCGAACAGCGCGTTGCGGTAGTTGGCCAGCGTCAGCGACTGCCAGTCAAGCGCCTGGCCAAAGCCCTGGGTCAGCGAGGTGGTCAGCAGCGCTGAAAGCGGCAGCAGCAGGATCAGCGCCATCATCAGCCAGACGGCGATCTCCACCGGCAGGCGCCAGCGCCCCAGCGACTGCTTCAGTCCGTGGGTGCTGCCGTTGACGCGCACGTCGCGCCGCCCGCCGAGCAGGCTGCTGGCGATCATGCCGATCAGCGTAATCGCCGCCAGCAGCAGCGACAGCACCGCCATATCCGGCAGCGCGCCGGGGCCGCTGTTGTTGAGCTGCTGATAGATCAGGGTGATCAGCGTCGGCACCCGCGC
>NZ_JRZZ01000014.1:77297-79251 GCF_002865965.1 Erwinia sp. B116 | reverse complement strand
GCGAATACCCAGGCGGCCTTCGCTCGCATATCGCTCAGCGCCACCAGCCAGGCGGCCAGGGTGCCGAGCAGCAGCGCCAGCCCGGTCGAGGCCAGCGCGATAATCAGCGTGTTACCGGTGGCGCGCAGTACCCGCGGCGTCGCCAGCAGCTGCAGCAAGCGCTCGCTGTCCGGCACGCCGGCGGGGGCGATCGCCGCCCAGATCAGGCGCGCCAGCGGCGCGATGGAGAGCAGGCCGATCGCCAGCGCCAGCAGCCACAGCACCCAGCGCTCGCTGCCCGGCCAGCGGGATGTTGGTCGGGCGGCAGCGCCGCGCAGCAGAGAAGGCAACACGCTCATCATCAGCCGCCGAAGATGTCGCTGAATTTTTCGCGTACCTGCTTATCGTCGGCCACCGCTTTGTCGGTATCCAGCGTCAGCAGCTTAATGGTGTCAACCGGCGCAAAGCCCTCCGGGGCAGCCACACGTTTATCAATCGGACGGTTCCCCTGTTCAGCCACCAGCTGCTGGCCTTTTTCGGACAGCATAAAGTCGACAAAGGCCTTCGCCGCCGGCACGTTGTGCGCCCCCTTCAGGATCGCCACCGGCTCGGTGACAAAGGAGGCCCCCTCCTGCGGATAGACCAGGTCGACCGGGCTGCCCTGCTTCTTCGCGCGGATCAGGTCGGCGTCGGTAATCACGCCATATTTAGCGATACCGCTGGCCACCGCCTTCAGCGCCGGGCCGTTACCGCCTTCCGGGGTGATACCGTTGGCCGCCAGCTTCTGGTAAAACGCCCAGCCAATTGACGGGGTGTTAATCGCGGTGTGCAGATGGTACAGCGCGGCACCGGAGTAAAGCGGGCTGGGTACCGCCACCTGGCCACGTTTGTCGGCGTCGGTCAGCGCCATCCAGCTGTTAACCGGTTTGGCCTTCTGCGTGTTGTAGCCGATCACCGTGGCGATAATTTTGGTGCCAAACCAGGTTTTGTCCTTGTCGTAAAAGTCCGGGCTGATGTGGCTGACCGGCGCACCGGCGTAGGCCATCAGCTGGCCCTCTTTCTTCAGCGCCCCGAGGTTAATCGCATCGGCCACCAGCAGCACGTCAGCCTTCACATCACCGCTCATCATCTCGGTGCGCAGCACGTTCATCAGCTGGGTGGTGCCGTTGCGCGTCCACGACACCTCAATCCCCGGATTGGCGGCCTTAAACGCATCGATGGTCTGCTGCGCGATTTCCGGTGCCTGCGAGGTGTAGACCACCAGCCTGCCGTCGGCGGCAACGGCGGTGGCAGACAGAGAGAGCAGGCCGGTCAGTACCAGAGTGTTTACCTTGCTACGCATAGTGCTGAGATCCTTGAGTGTGAGCCGTTAAGAGGGAATAACCCAGCCGTCGGAGACCGACAGCCGTAAACGATCGCCGGTGCTGACCAGCCGATCGGGAGAAAGGAACAGCGCCAGGCGGCTGTGCGGATCGGCTACCGGTGCCATCTCCAGCTGACGATAACTGCCGCGGTAAACCACCCGCCGCACGTCGGCACAGAAGCCAGGCTGGTCTTCAGCCACCGGCTGCAGATCCGGCGCGTGCAGGCAGACGTTGCCGTCCGGACGTACGCGCTGATCGGGGGAGGCACGCAGGCAGACGCGATGGCCGAACAGCGTGACCCACGCCTGGCCTGCGCCGTCCGGCTCAATGTCGCTGACCGGTACCACCCGGCCATCGTCGATAAAGCGTGCCACCATCTCGTTGGCCGGCTGGCGATACAGGGTTTGCGGGGTGGCGAACTGCATTACCTCCCCGGCGTGCATCACCACGATGCGATCGGCCAGCGCCATCGCTTCATGCTGGTCGTGGGTGATGTAGATCAGGGTGGCTCCGGCGTGCTGATGGAAGCGGGTAAACTCCTCCTCCATCGCCGCGCGCAGGTGCACGTCAAGGTTAGCCAGCGGCTCATCCAGCAGCACCAGCTGCGGCCG